>NZ_CP007496.1:352569-705138 GCF_000803625.1 Candidatus Nanosynbacter lyticus
AAACCCAGTGGTTCACATACATTTATAAAATCACCATTTCCACCGCCATAATATGAAACATCTGGCTTAACAAAGAATGATAAAACAACACCCTCTCGTGAATATGAAACTACTTGGTCGTTAAAATCAACAGAATTTACAATTACAGAATTAAGCGAATCTGCGGGAGCACCTATTCTTTTGCGTTTTCCGTTTGTGGTGGTAGCATTTGTCCCTGCTATGATAAAAATCACATCATTCTCAAATTGAATTTCATCTAATAACGCTCCCTCGACAGAAATAAAATTTTCTCTTATTTCATCATTAGATCCTAAAGAAAGATTCCAAACTTTAATATCAGAATTCTGGGAAATAATCTCTCTAATCTGTTTTATGATTGTAAATGAATTAAATCCACTTTGCAGAGACACGCCAAAATGTCTCACCCTAAAATGTCCACAACCATCATCTAAATTTGGATTCAAACTAGCTCCATCAACTATTAGAGAAGTAACTGCCGTTCCATGTTTATAGTCTTGACTACCCTTTCTTATTTCATTTGAAACCATGTCATGATACTCAACCCAGTCGTTAAAGTAAACTCTCTCATCGAATAAGGTATCAATAACACCAATAATTGGTTCATTCATTGGGAATGGAAGATTCGTTTGGAAATTATTATTATCTAAATAAAAATCATCTAGAGATAATTTAGAGAAATCCTCAACAATCATGGAAACAAGATATGGAGCTTTTGATAATAGCAATTCAATATTTTTTTCATCAAGCAATACGGTTGTTTGATTCATAACATTGGCTTCTGAAACATCAACATTGATTTTCTTAAGTACTTTTAAAATATCTGTTTGAACATCATAGAATGTAACAATAGAATTAGTTACATCTGAAATTTTAGCGTACTCAACGCCAAATTTCTCAACAAAGCAAGAATCTCTCAAATATTGCTGAAACTTAGATTTTGAAATACCATATTCCGAAAATTTTATGGAAGCAAATGTTGATGACTCAGAGAACATCTCACTTGTTATCTCTCCATCAAAATGTTTCTCAAAAACTTCAATTATCTTACTCAAAACTATAATTGTTTTACTAAGTACATCTCCAGAGATATAGTGAGTAATAATATGCTTTTTCTTCTCACCATCAAATTTTGCTCCCACAATGGTATCATTAGGGACTGGATTCTCTCTTCCTACATTGAAGAAGCCATTAATACGGTTACTTTTAGCAACAATTCGATTATAGTATACACTTATCAAAACACCATCAATGATGCTATCTTTCTCCCAATATTTTTTTACTTTTTCTAAGGAAGAATAAAGACGTTTCAAATGTTCCAGTGTAATTACCGTATTTTTTGGTACGGTAATTGGTCCCATACCATTATTTCTCGATTTTTGTGTAAAACTTTTACCACGTAATGTCAATAATGTATTCATGTCAATCCTCGCTTAATTCTCGTGAGACACTGCTTTTAGAAATACCTGTTAAAATCTCGATTTCTCGAACAGTAAAACCCAGCTTTGATAATTTAGAAATAGATAAATTCCTTCCATTATGCAAACTCCTTAATAAACGTTTTTGATAGTCATGTGGATCTGTCGGATCACTAAATGCCAGTGAAGTTCTTATTAAATTCCTCAAGTCACCAGGATTCGGTATAGTCCCACAACTATAAATAATTTTCTTAAATAACTTCAGATCTCTTCCTACATTTTTGAATTGTTTCAATAACTCCGTCAAAATAACCACAGCAACTTCAACCTTGTCATCATCAGAATAGCGATCGAAATCAATTATAGCGTCGAATCTTCTAGTAACTGCTTTATCAAGATTTTCAAAAAGATTCGTTGTGGCAATGAGTATAATCTCTGGAGATAATCTATCTAACTCTTTTAAAAAAGCAGAAGTTACTCTCCCCATTTCTCTTAAATCATTCTGATTAACCCTATCCAATACGATAGAATCAATTTCATCAAAAAGGATGATATAATTTTGCTTAAAAGGCAAATGATTGATTTCATTAAAAAGAGCTGCTAAATTTTTAACTGTCTGTCCTAGTTTACTATCAACTAGGTGACTAAAATCTACCACAAGTAATTCTTTGTCAATAAGTCTAGTCACCTGCTTCACACTTTCAGTTTTTCCAGTACCTGGTACCCCTACAAATAAGAATTTATTTATTCCAATGTGATGATTAACAGCGTTTATTATTCCTTTTAAGTCATTCATAATGGGAAGTGGCAACGGAAGAGGGTTAATATCTAATTTAACAGGAGTCAAATACTCACTTATATTCTCTATTTGTGGTACTAACCTATCACTTTGAGATATCATCCCCATAATATATTGTGCTAATTGTGTATCTCCATGTTTATCAAAATTTCGAGCAATAGCTATGCTTTGATTTCTGAATTCTGTCTCTTTGCTCTCATAATGATACTTTATTAAATCAAGAACATCTGATTTTTTCATGACTCAATCCTCCTTCTATAAAAAATGATACTACGCCTTTGGGACAGAGTCAATTTTTTTGGGACAAATTATAAATAAAACCTAGAAAAATATTATTCTTTAATCTCTCTATCCCACCAGAAAGACCCCATGAATCACTTCTCTCTTAGACGAACAATAGCTTGCCTGAAGAATCAGACACCAATCCTTTGACGGTTACGCGATAAGCAGCAGGAATATGTTTAAGTTTCATATCGTAATTGTAGCACATATGTCGCTACTCTCGATGAGACGTTAGGCTTGGTCTACTTATCGCACAATAAAAAGCACTCGGGAATCCCGAGCGCTTTTCTACTAGCAGTTTTAGATTAGTACACCTTCAACAGCAACTCACCACCAAGTTTAGCCTTGGCTGCTTCAGCGCCAGTCATGACACCTTTTGAGGTTGAGATGAGTACTAGACCGCGGCCGCTTTTCACCTTTGGAATCTCGCTAGCGCCGACGTAGACACGACGACCTGGCTTGGATACACGGGTGATCTCGTTGATGGTGCTGTTAGTACCCTCTTCGTTGATGGTCACGACCAACACACCACGAGGCTTAGCGTCCTCTAGTTTAACATCTGCAAGGTAGCCGTTTTTGACTAATTGTTCAGCGATGACTTTTTTCATCTTGCTGGACGGAACACGAACTTCCGTCTTGCCAACCAGTTTCGCATTGCGAATGCGCGTCAGAAGGTCGGCGATTGGGTCTGTAGTTTGCATAGACATTGTCGAATCTCCTTTCCTTCTTACCAACTACTCTTTGTTATACCTGGGATTTCGCCCTTGGCTGCTTTTTCGCGGAAATTGATGCGGCTCAGGCCGAACTGGCGCATGTAGCCACGTGGACGGCCGGAAATGCTGTCGCGGTTCTTGTGCCGAGTTGGGCTCGAGTTGCGAGGCAGTTTCTGTAGACCGTCGAGGTCGCCAAGTTCTTTGAGCTCAGCGCGCTTCGCAGCGTATTTTGCGATCATCTTCAGACGCTTTTTGTCGCGAGCGACCATTGATTTCTTAGCCATTACCTGACGCCTCCTTTCTTCTCAAACGGCATGCCAAATTTCTCCAGCAAGGCTTTTGATGCTTCCTTGCTGCCGTTCTTGATGACAAATGTTACCTGCAACCCGTGCAAAATCTGCGTTTCTTCAAAGGTCAGTTCTGGGAAAATTGACTGCTCGATGATACCCAGGTTGTAATTGCCGCCTTTGTCGAATTTCAAGCCAACGCCGTGGAAGTCGCGCACACGTGGTAATGCTACGTTGATCAAGCGATCCATGAACTCGTACATTCGAGCACCACGTAGGGTCACGCTCACACCGATTGGCGCACCCATACCCTTACGGATACTAAAGCCAGCGATTGACTTCTTTGCCTGGCGGGCAACTGGTGCCTGACCGGTGATCTTTTCAACAGTGTTTTTGACAATTTCAAAGTGACGCTTGTCATCTTTCTTTTTGCCGGTGCCAACGCTCACGATGATCTTTTCCAAAGCTGGCACTTGGTGCACGTTCTTTAGATCTAGTTCGGCTTGCAGTTCCTTTAGGTATTTCTCCTGGTACAAGGCTTTCAAGCGAGGAGCTGGCACGACGGTTTTCTTCTCTGCCATTATTTAATCTCCTTATTTTTTGCTTGGCGAGCGACGCGAGTTTTGCCGCCGTCAGCATTCTTTACTAAACCAACCCGGCTGGTTTTGCCTGACTTTTCGTCGACAACCAGCGCGACTTTACTGATGTCCATCGGTACGTGGATATCTTTCTTGCCGCCTTTTGGATTGTACTGGCTTGGCTTGACGTGGCGGTGTCCGACGCCAACACCTTCGACCAAAACAGTTTGATCTTTGGTGTTAACCTTCAGGACTTTACCAGTCGTACCCTTGTTTTTACCAGCGATGATTTTTACTGTGTCATCTTTGTGAATACGAGCCATTAGAGTACCTCCGGAGCCAAGCTTACGATCTTCATGTAGCCCATGTCGCGAAGCTCGCGTGGTACTGGGCCGAAGACGCGGGTAGCCTTTGGCTGCTTGTCATCGTTGATAATCACCACGGCGTTGTCATCAAAGCAGATGGTTGAGCCGTCTTTGCGGTGGATTTGGTCGCGGGTGCGAACCACTACGGCCTTGACGACAGATTTCTTTTTGACGTTGCCGGTTGGGCTGGCGTCTTTGACTGAACAGACGATCACGTCACCAACGCGAGCGTAGCGGCGACGGGTACCGCCGAGAACACGGATGCACAACACTTCTTTGGCACCCGAGTTGTCAGCTACCTTGAGGCGAGATTCTTGTTGGATCATTTGTCATCCTCCTTGGTCTCTTCCTCAGCTTCACCAGAAACTTCAGCCTTTAGTTTGATAGAACCGCGAGACTTTTCAATCACCTTGACCAGCGTAAAGCTCTTGGTTTTGGAAATTGGGCGAGTCTCTTCGATTTGCACCTTGTCGCCTTCGCCTGCTTGATTGGTCTCATCATGAGCAGTGTACTTGCGAGTCACGGTGTACTGTTTGCCGTAGAGCGGATGCGTTTCGCGGCTGGTGACCGTCACAGTGATGGTCTTGTCGCGCTTGGCACTCGTTACGACGCCAATCAGTGTTCGTCGGGCCATTACTTGCTCTCCTTTTCGTTAATTTGTGTCAGCAGGCGTGCGATGTCCTTGCGGAGTGAACGCAACGCTTTTGGATTAACTAATTCGCCAGCAGCGCGAGAACGTTTTGCCTGAAGCAGGTCATTTCGCTTTTCGGCGAGCTCCTTCTTCAAATCGTCAACCGTCTTTACAACTGCTGCTTTTGCGGTTTTCTTTGTCTCAGCCATTATGCGTCCTCCCGCTTGATGAACTTACATTTGACTGGTAGTTTGTGGCTCGCCAGGCGCATTGCCTCGCGAGCGACTTCCTCTGAAACGCCCTGCATTTCAAACAGCACCGTGCCAGCCTTCACCTTGGCAACAAAGAACTCTGGATTACCCTTGCCCTGGCCCATCTTCAAACCAAGTGGCTTGCGAGTAACTGGGGTGTGTGGAAAAATCCGGATCCAAATCTTACCACCACGCTTGATGTAGCGGGTCATCGCCTGACGGGCTGACTCGATTTGGCGGGAGTTGATGCGCTCGTTTGATTGTGATTGCAGTGCAAAGTCGCCGAACGCGATGTAATTACCACGGGTTGCTCGACCACGGTTTTTACCGATACGCACTTTGCGATATTTAGTCTTTTTCGGTAACAGCATTTAGCGACTCCTTTCTCCCTTATAAATCCACACTTTCACGCCGATGATACCAGCTGGTGTCTGGGCGCGAGCACAGTGGAAGTCAATATCAGCACGAAGAGTGTGCAGCGGCACTGAGCCTTCAATCACCTTTTCGCGGCGTGCCATTTCAGCACCGTTCAAACGACCAGCCACCTCGATGCGGATACCTTTGGCGCCAGCGCTCATGGTGTTTTGTGCGGTCATTTTGGTTGCACGGCGGAAGTTGATGCGGCGTTCCAACTGGCGGGCGATGTTTTCTGCCACCAATTTAGCTGCCAATTCCGGTCGGCGGACTTCTTCGATGTTGATGCGAACTGCCTGACCGACGATTTTCTCAACTTGTTTTTTCAATTCATTCACGCCAGCACCGCCACGGCCGATCACCACACCAGCTTTCGCCGTGTGAATGGTTACCGTGATCAAGTTGGCACTCCGCTCAATCTCAATACGATTGATGGTTGGGCGTGAGGCAAATTTCTTCTCAATCAATTCGCGGATTTCGTGATCCTGGCGAATTGCCTCCGCAAACTCTTTCTTATTGGCCGTAAACCAACGAGAGCTCCAGTTCTTGTGAACTTGTAGGCGGAAGTTGATTGGATTCACTTTTTGACCCATTTACTTCTCCTCCTTTTTTGCCGTGGTTTCGGCGGCTTTTTTCGCTGCAGGCTTGGCAGGTTTGGTCTCTGCTTTGGCCTTGGTCTCTGGTTTCTTCGCAGGCGCTTTCTTTGGTTTCTCAGTACCAGTTACTTCAACCAAGATGTTTGACGTCTTTTTCTGGAATGGCAAAGCACGACCCTTTGACGCTGGCTTAAAGCGTCGTAGACGCGTACCAGTGGTAACGCTCAACGTGGTAATCACCAAGCTTTTAGCGTCCAAACCGTGGTTGTTGATGGCGTTTGCCTTGGCACTGTCAATTGCCTTTTTGACTGGCAGGGCAGCGCGTTTTGGCACGTGTTCCAAGATAACCAATGCGTCAGCGACGGTGCGGCCACGTACTAGTGCAGCCACCAAGCTAACCTTGCGTGGTGTTTGGTCAACACCTTTGGCGTAAGCGCGAACAGTATAAGTTGTATCAGCCATGATTACTTCTTATCCTTTCCGCCGTGCTTACGGAACTTACGAGTTGGACTAAACTCACCGAGTTTGTGGCCAACCATGTTTTCGGTAATCAGCACAGGCACGTGCATCCGACCGTTGTAGACAGCAATCGTTCGACCGACCATTTCTGGGGTGATGGTCGAAGCGCGCGCCCACGTTTTGATAACGGTTCGATCGTCAAGGCTGAGAGCAGCGACTTTTTTCGCAAGCTTCACATCGACGAATGGACCTTTCTTTAATGAACGACTCATCGTGATTTACCTCTTCCTCTTCGCGTCGTGACGCGTGCGTACGATTAATTTATTCGAGCCTTTACGGCGACGAGTTCGATAACCTAATGTCAATTGACCCCAAGGAGTACGTGGTGCTTTACCAGTACCGTGGCGACCACCGTCACCACCACCATGTGGGTGGTCTGCGGCGTTCATAACGACACCACGAACGGTTGGGCGAATACCCTTGCGACGTTTGCGACCAGCTGAACCGATCTTAACATTCTGGTGCTGGACGTTACCGACTACACCGATAGCAGCGGTAGCTTCCAAGCGAACTTTGCGAACTTCGCCAGATGGCAATTTGATAGTTGCATAGTTGCCTTCTTTCGCCATCAACTGAGCCTTAGCACCGGCAGCGCGTACCATTTGTGCACCCTTACCAGCGGTCAACTCAATAGCGTAAATCATCGTACCAACAGGGATAGCAGACAGCGGCAGGCGGTTTGATGCCTCGATTGGCGCTTCCTCGCCAGTCTGAATAGTCTTGCCTTTGACCATCGAGGTGTCGGCCAATACGTAGTGGTACAAATTGTACTGATCTTTCACTCGAGCGATACGGGCTGAGCGGTTTGGATCGTACTCAATTTCTTCAATCGTCAGCGTCAGACCAGCCGGCAAATTGTGGTTCACCAAACGGTAGTGACGACGAACGCCACCGCCGCGATGACGCACGGTGATACGGCCCTGGTTATTGCGGCCAGCATTTTGCTTTTTGGCTTTGATCAGACTTTTGAGCGGTTTTCTTGTCGTGATATCCGACAAGTCCTGACTCGTCATGCCGCGACGAGCAGGAGTGGTTGGATTGTAAGCTTTCACTGGCATTACTTGGTCTCCTCCATCTGCTGCTCTACTGCGTCAAACACATCGAGCTTATCGCCTTCTTTCAGCGTCACGTAAGCCTTCTTCCAATCCTTGCGCGTTGTTGTGCCAGGATAACGATTCTTGCCTCGTGAGAAACGCACAGCTTTGCCGTCTTGCACCAAGGTTTTCACCTTTAGGACGGTAACGTCAAATTGCGCTTCAACTGCTGCTTTGATCTCGTTTTTATTAAGGTTGAGCGGAACGCGGAACACGTACACGCCATTGGCGCTCTGTGCATATGCTTTCTCGCTAATGCGTGGGATAATTGTCATCTGTTTCATATTACGCTTCCTCCTTACCCAGCCATTCAGTGATTACTGGCAGAGCTTTCGGGGTCATGACAATAGTATCCGCATTCAGAATGTGGTAGACGCTGAGGTAGCTCGCGCGAATCACCAATACGTTCTGAATGTTGTTTGTGGCACGCATCAATTCTGGCGTCTTTTCGTCGACGACGATCAGCACGCGGCGCTCAAACTTGTTGTCAGCCAAGAAGGTTGCGACCTCTTTAGTCTTGCCAGTCGTCTTGATATCTTTGACGACGATCTTCTTCGCTTCATTGGCTACCGTCAAGGCTTGGCGAATTGCCACTTTCTTGGCGGTTTTAGACAATTTTTTAGTGTAGTTTTCGTTACCGCGTGGGCCAAATACTACACCACCGCCGCGCCAGATTGGGTTACGGCTTGAGCCAAAACGTGCTCGACCAGTTCCCTTTTGCTTCCATGGTTTTTTACCACCACCGGAAACTTCACCACGCTGCTTGGTGGTTGCACTTGCCAAACGAGCGTTGGCCAGGTAGCTGTCATATGCCAATTTCAACAGTTCGTGGTTTGGCACTTCAACAGCAAAAATGTCTTTAGGAAGTTTGGTTGATTCAGCCATTACTTGTTACCTCCTAAAATGATCAGCCCTTTTCGCGGCCCAGGTACAGCGCCCTTTACCCCGATCAGATTGGTCTCTGGATCAACATATGCCACTTCCAGGTTCTTGACGGTAACGCGCTCGTGGCCCATGTGGCCAGCCATCGTCTTACCCTTGAACACTTTTTGTGGATACATCGAGCCAATTGAACCTGGCTTACGAGTATTACCTTTACCACCGTGCGTCTTGCGGTGACGCTTAAAGTTGTGGCGTTTAATGGTTCCAGCGAAACCTTTACCTTTGCTGGTTCCGGTCGCATCGACAGAATCGCCGACTTCGAACGCGGAAACGTTGATTTCATCGCCAACTTTGAGACCTTCAGGGATCTCGTCGACGCGGAATTCCCGAATGTGCTTCGGGGTCACTTGGGCTGGCTTGACGTGTCCAGCCACGGCCTTGCTCAGGTTCTTACCCTCTCCATAAGCGACCTGTACCGCATTGTAACCGTCGGTTTCGACAGTCTTCACCTGAGTCACGGTGACAGGGCCGGCTTGGATCAGCGTCACCGGAATGGCTTTGCCGTCTTCAGCCAAGAGCTGGGTCATACCAAGTTTGGTACCGAGAAGTGTTTTCACTTTTCCTCACTCCCACTTAAATACTCCTGATGACGTGCGGTTTCTGGGTTCTGAGTGAGGCGTTCATGACAAACACTTCAACCATAGCCAGACCTGCTCATTCATCAAGGAGAACAGTTGATATTACGCGTAATAGAAATTACCTTGTGATTGTAGCACAAAACATCGGTTAAAGTCAAGTAGATCAGATCATCACGCCCACTGGCGTAAATGAGGTCAAAATTGCCATCAAAATGAGGGTGACGTACCAAATTTTACGGTTAAATTGGTACTGTTCAATTTTGAGGACGAGGAGTAGCGCGACGAACAAGCCAACTGGCACCGCCTGCACCGTAAAAGTGCCTAGTTCAAAGGGGTTTTTGAGACGTAGCCACAGCGCGCTGAGGATGACAAATATCACCAATTTCAAAAAGAACGTGCCGTCATTTTCATAAATTCGCTCACGTCCTTTGCGGCTGAACAAAGCACTGGACTTTGAGCGGTTGCGGGCGTAGGTACGAGATTTTTGTTTTGTCATAAGCTTGATGAGAATTATAACATAAAAAATCCGCCCCATTCAAGAGGCGGAAATTTCTAGCGCGTTAAAATTACATACGAATTTCAGCGTCAACGCCAGCTGGCAAGTTCAAATTCTGCAAGCTATCGATGGTCTTTGGTGTGGCGTTGGTGATGTCAATCAACCGCTTGTGAACGCGGCGCTCGTAGGTTTCACCACCCATTTTGTACACGTGTGGGCTTTTTACCACTGTGTAGGTGCTGCGACGAGTTGGTAGTGGCACTGGACCAGCAACGTTCGCGCCGGTGCGAATTGCAGTGTCGATGATTTGTTTTGCTGATTGGTCGATGACTTTGTGGTCATACGCCTTCAGACGGATGCGGATTTTGATCCCGGTATCTTGAGCCATAGCTCCTCCTTATGTGCAATCTCGTAACCTCTAATCATTCTACCGTACGAACAACCGAGTTCTCGAGATAAATTAGTAGTAACTAGGTGATTATATCAATTTTCCTGGTCTTTATCAAGGTGGGCGATCATTCCACCGATGATCGCAGCGGAGTTATTTAGCGATTGCTTCTCGCGCTCGGTCAGTGGATAGCCCGTCAAAATTTTCACGCCGTCACAACAAATAATCGACGGTAAGCCCAGCACCACATTGTCCAGTCCATATTCACCCTCAGCCAGCGAACAGACTGGGTAGACTGTACGTGTTGACTGACGCAAAGCTGAAACGATTTTAGAGACCACAAAACCAATAGCAAAATACGTCGACTTCTTTGTCTCGATCACTCGGTAGGCGCGGTCACGGATTTTCTGCTCAATGCCCTCAATCATCTCCTCCGTAAAGCCTGGATATTCTCGAATGGGCACCTCACCAACCTGCGCGGTCTCAATGGTCGAAAACGAAGAGTCGCCATGCTCACCCAAGATGTAGGCATCAACTGCTTTGCTATCGACGTTTAGCGCGTCTGCCAGGTATGACTTCAGGCGTGTGGTGTCCAGCGTCGTTCCCGTGCCGAACACTCGGGTTTTTGGCAGTCCCGATTCTTTCAAAGCTACATAGGTCAAGACATCAACTGGGTTACTGACGACCACCAAATACGGCTTGGCGCCACCAGCCATGATGTTTTTGACAATGTCACGCATGATACTGGCATTGACGCCGACCAATTCCAGTCGCGTCTGACCTGGCAACTGCGGCGAACCAGCGGTGATAACCACGATGTCATCGTCGTTGATATCAGCATAGTCGCCCGGGTGCACCACCACGTTGCGGTCAAGCCCCATAGCATCGTTGATATCCGCCGCTTGACCCCACGCCAAATCCGCATTGCGGTCGATCAATACAATTTCTTCAATCACACTGCGCAGCGCACAAGCATATGCCGTCGTCGCACCAACCATTCCGCCACCACCGACAATCACCAATTTCTGTTTATTCACCATATCTCCTTTTTCTTTTTACGTTAGATGGTTTCATTTTGTCATAAACATTATCACTTTGTCAATTGACTTTACTTTATGGCAAAAAACATGTATAATATCGTCAATCTATTAACTTTTACATATTATCAATGGGAGGATATATGGAAAGAGGAATACAAACAAAGGAAGCGCCACGCACAGGCATCGCGAGAATGTATCGATCGCTTGCTACATTAGCTTTACTGCCGTCATGCTTTTTAGCTGGATGCGCAGGAGAGAAAGGAGTTGACGCCGGAAGCTCAAGTTCAGCTCCATACAGCAGCTCTGAAACCGCTACGCCTCAGCCGGAAAATAACGACTCCGAAAAAGGAATAGATATAGAAAAGAATTCGATTTACTATTCAGAAAATGGCGTTCGAGAAGGGTTTTCAGCTTACTGTACAGCAAGAACCTACAACGGATTCCCCGAAATGGCAGACTGCTCAGTATACTTGTGTGATGGAGATGACACAGTTAGGTTTACATTTGATAATGTAAATTTCACCGAACAAACCTATGGAAAAAGAGAGCCTGGGGTTTCGGATCTAATGAGTAAAACAGCTACATTAGCAACAGACTATAGATATTATATTCCAGCAGAAACCTTAAAGAATACAGCTGAGTGCAAAGAGAAGAAAAGTAACGTAGGGCAATTCACTAAACCCGTATCTTTCCCGTACGGCGAGAATGAGCAATACCTCTGTCTTCCTCAATTTTCAACCACAAGAGACGGCAGGAAAATGGGCATGAAGGTTACAAAGACTACATCCGTCAACGAGGAGGATAATAACGGTCCACGCTATCCGCTCTATACATTAGATATTTCTGAACAATGTTTTAATCCGATAACTGTCGATTAGATATGTACTATCACGACGACATCAAAAATCCCCCGGGTTACCGGGGGATTTAATTAGGCTTGTGCTACAGAGATTATTTGTTAATCTTTGTAATAACACCAGCACCAACGGTACGGCCACCTTCGCGGATAGCAAAGTTCAAACCTTGCTCCATAGCGATTGGGGCGAGCAACTTAACCTTGAAGGTTACGGTGTCGCCTGGCATAACCATTTCTTTGTCAGCTGGCAGCTCAACTTCACCAGTCACGTCAGTGGTGCGGAAGTAGAACTGTGGCTTGTAACCCTTAGAGAATGGAGTGTGACGACCGCCTTCTTCCTTCTTCAAGATGTATACTTCAGCTTCAAACTCGGTGTGTGGGGTGATAGTACCTGGCTTACACAAAACCTGACCACGCTCAATGTCAGAACGCTCAATACCACGTAGCAAGACACCTGCGTTATCACCTGCTTGACCTTGGTCAAGAGATTTCTTGAAGGCCTCAATACCAGTCACAACTGATTTTTGAGTTGGCTTCAAACCAACGATTTCAACTTCGTCGTTAATCTTAACAACACCCTGCTCGATACGACCAGTTGCCACAGTACCACGACCCTTGATTGAGAAAACGTCCTCAATTGGCATGATGAATGGCTTGTCCATATCGCGAACTGGCTCTGGAATGTAGCTATCCATAGCTTCAACCAGTTCCATAATAGCGTCTTCGTACTTCTCTTCACCTTCAAGAGCCTTCAAAGCTGAACCCTTGATGATTGGAGCGTCTTTGTCAAAGCCGTTAGCTTCCAAAAGCTCACGAACTTCTTCTTCGATCAGCTCGACCATTTCTTCATCAGCCATGTCCATCTTGTTCAAGAAGACAACCAGCTTAGGCACACCAACCTGCTTTGCAAGCAGCACGTGCTCACGAGTCTGTGGCATTGGACCGTCAGTTGCGGCAATAACCAAAACTGCACCGTCAACCTGAGCAGCACCGGTGATCATGTTCTTAACATAGTCGGCGTGACCTGGCATGTCAACATGCGCGTAGTGGCGCTTTGGTGATTCGTATTCTTGGTGTGAAGACGCGATAGTAATACCACGTTGCTTCTCTTCTGGTGCGTTATCGATCTGGTCGTACGCAACAGGTTTGTTAACTGCGCTTGGAAGGCGCTTTGCCAACACTGCAGTAATCGCAGCAGTCAGCGTAGTCTTACCGTGGTCAACGTGGCCCATTGTACCAACGTTAACGTGCGGTTTGCTTCGGTCAAATGCATCTGCCATTTGTAGAAGTTCTCCTTATTTAATTATTATTTTCACGCGGGTACAGTCCATTAAAAAGACCTCACGGCGTATGAGTTTAATTATAACGGTTTTCTAATCAGTTGTAAATAGCTTATTTCTTACTATAATACTTCGCCAAAAATGAATCACGGAACTCATAGAACATGCCATTTTCCAGACTTTCGCGAATGTCATCAACCAATTTGACGATAAATCGTTCGTTATGGATTGATAGCAACGTGCCAGCCAATGATTCGCGCGCATGCAAAAGATGACAGAGGTAAGCGGCAGTGTAATGGCGGCAAGTATAGCAGTCACAATCTTCCATAATCGGTTCAAACAGTTCGCGGTATTTTTGGCCGCGAACATTGACCCGACCAAACGGCGTGTAGGCGGCACCGTTTCTAGCCACACGCGTTGGACTGACGCAGTCAAAGGTATCAATCCCCTGTTCAATCGCCGCAAAAATGTCGTCTGGCTCAGAAATACCGAGCAAATGCCGCGGCTTGTTTTCGGGCAAGATTTGATTGACCCACTGAATTGTCTGCGCCATGGTTTCCTTTTCTAGCGCACCGCCGATGCCGTAGCCATCAAAATCCATCGCACCTAGAAACTCAGCTGTTTGCTTGCGTAAATCTTCATAATTCGCACCCTGCAGCACGCCAAATAGCGCTTGATACGGCTTGTCGGGATGGGCTGCACGCAGACGTTTAACTTCCGCCAAACTCCGCTCCGCCCAAGCGTGCGTTCGCGCCAAGGCTTCCACTTGATACTCATACGGATCAATCAGCGAGGTCAGCTCATCAAATGCGAAAGTAATATCCGCACCAATGCCCGCCTGAATCTGCATGGATAATTCTGGAGTAAATTTATGGTACGAGCCGTCGAGGTGTGATTTGAACACCACGCCATTTTCATCCACCCAAGCGTGGCGCGACGATTTTTTAGCGATGGCGATTTCCTCATCAACATCCGTACTCATCGCCAAAACCTTCTTAAAGCCCGAGCCCAAACTCAGCACCTGGAAACCGCCGCTATCAGTGAATGTCGGCCCTGACCAATTCATAAACTTGCCCAAATAGCCAGCCTTTTCAATCAGCTTGTGTCCTGGCTGCAAATATAGATGATAGGCGTTCGCTAGTACCGCCTGCGCACCGACATCTGCCACCATCTCCGGAATCATCGCCTTAACATTAGCCTTAGTTCCAACAACAATAAACGCCGGTGTTTTAATATCTCCATGCGGCGTGTGAATAATTCCGGTACGCGCCAGAGTGTCATTAAATCGTGAAGTTATTTCAAAAGAAAAAGGTTTTTGTTGCATAATCTGTCTGATTATATCATGAAATGTCCTTAGGATTACCGCGCGACAAGCCAACAATGTCACGAACTCTCACTAGATAAAGAACGTCGTCCTTAGAATTTTCCAATATCAGCATTGGCTCTCCAAGACTTAGTGGCAAATCTAAAATGTTTGATATTTTCTTAGTTAAATATGACGAGCCTTCAAGTTCTGGATTCCACAGCTCAACTTTATCCGCCCGTAAATTAAATGGTTCAGTCTCTTCGCCGACACCCACTTCTTTTAGGGTAGCGTCATTCCACGACACAGTACTCAGTAAATCACCAGGTAAACATCGATAGGCCATTACTACACATTCACCCTTAAACTCCCTCGGTTCACTAATATTCCTAATGACACCACGAGACTCATCCTCGTATTGCTTTAATAACTCTAATTGCTCCTCCAAAGAAAAATCATAAAAAACCTCGCTATCAAATACTTCACTTACGTCCCGAGCAATATCATGCAGTAAATCAACAGCAAGCTCTAAGTCTTGCGTCATTATTTAAGCTCTCAAATCTTAATAATTTATCGCGGCTAGGTACGGCGTATATTTTCCTTGATGAGCTACTTAAATCGTCATGAAGCAATAATTCAAGCACAGCATAAATGGCGCCGTCATACCTGACAAATTTCACTGCATTAAAATAAGCCCTATCACTATCAATGAATTCGTACTGTAATTTATTATTTGCACCGCTTGGCGATATAACAAAACCTGAAAGACCAATAGCATCAAACCCAAGCTCATCAGGCAGTGCTTTATTAAGCGTTTTTATGTGATTACGGACAGTATTTGAAAAATATGGCTCATCCGTATACTTAAGGTCTGTTGCCAGCTGCCAAGCTAATTGTTGAAACTCATCCGCAAAAACCGTCTCAAACAAATCATCACCCTTCTTATAATCATTCTCACAAATTGGCAGAATGTCAATTATGTCTTTTACATCGATGCGAAAAATCACTGAACTATCTTTTGGATCAACCATCTCCAAGATAGGACGATTATCTCGCCACACAAACAATGGCGCAGCTCCAAATAATACTTGCGCTCTTGCCTCAACGTCAACGCCGTATTCAATGCCACCAGCTCTTCGTCTATACGCCCGACAATCTATTCTCACCTCGGTTCCCTGTGATATATCACCCAGCACACCATTTAGGTCATCAATGAGACATTCTCTGGACGCAACATCCCTAATGTCATTTTTCTCAACAGCTTCCTGAGTTTTATCAACATAATGACGTAACTTACGAATATATCGAGGCAATACACTGTCGTCTGGAAATAATTCTGCCGACAAAATAGCTTGCGGATCAAGCGGAAAATAATAATCATCTGGTCTATCATTTTCTACGGCACGTATACACAAGGCCGCCATTTTTTTAGTATAAATCGCAAAAGGTACTGGAGTCTCAGGATCATTTTCTAAAGATGACACCAAATCGACCACGCCCTCAACAGCGCATAGATCATATGAACCATCTTCGGTCTGCCTGTAGCCAACAACCCTCGCTCGCTCGCCTTCAATTTCGTCTGTGCGCATGACTTTCTCCACATCACCAAGGGCCTCAGCCTCACTTTCCCCACCGAGGCATAAGTTTGCAGCAGCAATCTGTCGCCAATCATCTTTGGACAATCGACCAAGTAAATCAATACCCGTCCCAGCTTTTGGTAGTTCCATGTATGTATCGTATATTGCAATATGGCAGACTTCAAGCACAAGCATTGCCTCATGCGGTATACTATAACCATGAGCAAGAAAACCCTGGTTGAGCTTGACCCGTGGTTGGCGCCGCACGAGGGTGTCATCAGCGCCCGTGAGGCGTATGTTTCGTCGACAATAATGAAGGTTCTGAGCGGTAAATCGCCGGCGAAGTTTGCCTTAGGATTTCATCATTTTGGCTTACATCAGACGGCGGCGGGCTGGACATTTCGTGAGTGGGCACCGAATGCTACGCACGTAGTGATGGTTGGCGAGTTTTCTGACTGGCAAGAACGCGAGGAGTTTACTCTGCAACCAGACGCACACGGTGAGTGGAGTGTTGATTTGCCAAAAGACGCACTGCACCACAGCCAGAAATATAAACTACGAGTCTATTGGCCAGGTGGCGACGGTTGGCGTTTGCCATCATACGCCACCTACGTTATTCAAGATGATGACTCGGTGGATTTTTCGGCCGTCGTGTGGCGGCCTGATGAGCCATACCAGTGGCAGTATGATATTCCACCTGCTCCGCGCGTGCCGCTAATTTACGAGGCGCATGTTGGCATGAGTAGCGAGGAGGAAAAGGTTGCCAGTTTCAATGAATTTACCGCCAATATCCTGCCACGCATCAAACAAGCCGGCTATAATACCATCCAGCTGATGGCCATCGCCGAGCACCCGTACTACGGCAGTTTTGGCTACCATGTCAGCAACTTTTTCGCCGTGTCGTCGCGCTTTGGCACGCCCGATGATTTCAAGCGGTTGGTTGACGCGGCGCACGGTTTGGGGCTACGCGTCATCATTGACATTGTTCATGCTCATGCCGCCAAAAATGAAGTCGAAGGCCTCGGCAATTTCGCGGGTGATCCAACGCAATATTTCAAGGCTCACGACCATCCAGCCTGGGACTCGCGGTTGTTTGACTATGGCAAGCCGGAAGTACTGCACTTTTTGGCCAGCAATTGCCGCTGGTGGCTGGACGAGTACCATGTTGACGGCTTTCGATTTGACGGTGTAACCAGTATGCTATATCATGACCACGGTTTGGGCAAAAGTTTCACCAGCTATGATGATTATTTTGGTGATGATGTTGATAAGGACGCATTGGTCTACCTGAGACTGGCAAATGATGTCATTCACGCTGTTCGCCCCGATGCCACGACCATTGCCGAGGAAATGAGCGGGCTGCCAGGCTTGGCGGCACTGACTGAATATGGCGGCCTGGGCTTTGATTATCGGTTACAGATGGGCACGCCTGATCTTTGGATCAAGACATTGAAAGAAAAGCGCGACGAAGATTGGGACTTAGGTGGATTGGCTCACACACTGAGTTCGCACCGCCCAGAGGAAAAAGTCATCACTTATGCCGAGAGTCACGACCAAGCCTTGGTCGGCGACAAGACGCTGATTTTTCGTCTGATCGACAAAGCCATGTACTGGAATATGGATAAAGCCGATCCCAATTTAACCGTGGAGCGCGGCATAGCCCTACATAAACTGATTCGACTACTGACCACTGGGCTACACGGCGGCGGTTACCTTAACTTTATGGGCAATGAATTTGGGCATCCTGAGTGGATTGATTTTCCGCGCGAGGGCAATAATTGGTCGTTTAAGCACGCTCGTCGGCAATGGAATTTACGCGACAACGGCTTCTTAAAATATCAATGGCTGGGCGAATTTGACGCGGCGCTGATGAAGATTATTAGGCAAATTGATGATCCTAATATTCACCATTTGACGGTTCGCCAATCTGATCATATGGTCAGTTTTATGCACGGCGACTTTTTCTTTGTTATTAATTTTTCCCCAAATAAATCCCACTCAGATTACGAAGCACCCGCAGAAGCTGGCTCTTATAAATTGGCATTAAGTAGCGACGACAAGAACTTCGGCGGACAGGAGCGAATAGATCATAATTCCCGTTTTTTCACTTCCCCAGCTGATAACAATCACAATCTTAAAGTTTACTTGCCAGCCAGAACGGGCATTATTTTACAGAAAGTTGACTAATCTCCTACCAATGTTGACTTTTTTACGCAAGTGTGGCATAAATTAATACAGACTTTTGTTGACAATCCCGTCAACAAAAGTAGTCCTTGCATGATTCAAAAGAGTAGAGGAGTACATCATGCTGAAACTCAAACTTGCTGTCGCGTCCATCGCCCTGACTGGTCTGGTGCTACTCCTTATGGGGAGTACGTACCTAACGACGAGCTGCTCTATCATCTGTACAGCAGCAGCGCTGTCCCTGTCACTCCATCTAGTATTTAGATGGTTCACAGGAGAACAACACGACTATCTACTATGGCTCTTCTTGGCAGCAGCGTACATTATATCGGGATCGATGGCAATTAGTGTACTCCAAGACGTCGGAGCTGTCGATACGGCGCTTAGTGCTGTAATCGACCCGGTGCAGAAAATAGAGACAGTAGGGTATTATACCTCGTCTCTGAACTCTATCGCTATCCTTCTCGCGGTTATCATCCCATCGTCGCCCACGCGCGATGATGATGACGGCGATAGCGACGAGGGCTAACGCCCGCTAAGAAATAGTTCGCTTGAGACTTTTAGTCTAGGCTGGATCTCTCTTGGCGGGCTATTTCTATTGGTATAAAATTTGTTACACTAAGTATTGTGAAGAAAAAAGTACCAAAAATTATTGAACAATCACTAGCCAGAGTGGCTAATTTTTATAGCTTTGAGCCAGTGCATGATTTGGAAAAAATTGACGACAGTTTAACGCCGAACATGCGAGCCCTGCGCATGACCATGACTATTGCTGAGCAACTCCTGAGTATGGGAGTGGTGGCGCGCGATGTGGTGCGTATGTCGCAAGGAATCACTCAGACCTATTGCCAGAAGCGCGTTCACATAGACATTAGTTATACATTGGTGACGGTTTCTCAAGATCGTGGCGTTAATCACGAGCCGCTGACGATGGCGCGGGTCATTGTACCAGACGACCCTAATTACCAATTAATCCAAGCCTTGCAGATACTCGCTCTTGATATTCGTCATAAACAACTTCCCTTGGAAGAAGCTGAAGAACGACTGAAGCAAATACTTAAAAAACCAAATAAGCACTCCGGGCTAGTCGTTTACGCAGCGGGAGGTCTGGTTAGCGCCGGTTCAGTTACTTTATATGGCGGCAGTCTACTAATGGCGGCCTTGGCGTTTTTACTGGGATTTTTAGCGACTGGTTTATTGCGATGGCTGGGGCATATTGGCGCACCATTATTTTACTCACAGGCTATTGTGGCTATTTTCGTGACACTGATAGCGGCGGGTACAGCTTGGTGTAGTAATTATTTAGGACTAAGTATCAATACGACACTATTAGTCATTAGCGGCATTGTCTTATTAGTCGCGGGACTAATGTTTGTCGGCGCATTCCAGGATGCAATCGATGAATATTATATGACCGCTAACGCCAGATTATTAAAAGTCGTAATGGCAACAGGTGGTGTAATTGCTGGCGTGATGGTCGGATTATACATTGCGACAAAATTTGGCATTACTTTCCCAGCAACACCAGATCGATTAACATTAGCCGACAACCACACACAATATTTGGGCGCTGGAATTATTGCAGCAGCGTTCGTTCTGAGGAATCATTCTCGATTTTTGGGAATGGTTATATCTGGATTAATTGCAATTTTTGGCTGGTGGATTTCAAGATTAGCTATGAGCTTTGGTTTTGATATCGTAACAGCGAGCGGCATCGCTGCGGCGGCAATTGGGCTGGTCGCAGTCCTGACTTCCAGATTATGGAAATTCCCTTCCCTGGCGATTATTGCGGCGGGAATCGTACCACTAGTCCCAGGCTTGTCACTTTACAACGGATTAATGGGCGTCGTTCTATATCCGCCAAACAGCGCAAACTTCCTACCAGCCTTGGCTATCTTAGCGCGAGCAATCCTCATCGGCGTAGCGGTGGCAATTGGCGCATCATTCGGAAACGTCGTCGGCCGCCCAATTCGCCGACAATTCATTAATTTATTCCGTCGTGGCACTCAAGCATAATGAAAGAAGATTTATCGCAATTTATCGGACTATCTGACTCTAGACTATTTCATATGCGCGGCGTTGCTTATAAGTCATATGAACTAGCTCGCAACGTTTTTAAAATGGAAGAGGACAAGGCACGTAGTTTATTTACAATGGGACTGATGCATGATTTTGCTTATGCCTTCGTCGAGAATCAGACCGAGCATGAACATGAAGGCGGCAGAATATTGGAATTATCTGGTTTCAATTGGGCTGAGGCTGTGTTTAATCACGGAGATCCTGACGCGGACAATTGGACAGACGAATTGCTGATCTTAAACTTGGCAGACATGACAACTAGTCCAGACGGCAAGCCGATAACCATAGGTCAACGACTGGAAGATATTGAAAACAGATATGGCACAGATAGCATTCAGGCGACAAAAGCGCGCAAATTAAACAAACGAATCAAAGAAGAGCTCGCTAAACGAAACCTAATAATCCCAAACTTATAAGCCTGAAATTTAGCCAAACAAAAATCCCCGGATTCGCTCCGGGGATTTTTTATGAAGTAGAGATTATTTATTTCGCTTTTCGATAATCTCTTGCGCAACGTTTGGTGGAACTTCCTCGTACTGCGCGAGTTCCATAGTGCTGGCTGCGCGGCCCTGCGACATCGAACGGATGTCTGAGGTATAACCAAACATATTTGCCAATGGCACAAATGCCTTGATCAGCTTGGCGCCGCCCATCAAATCCTCCATAGCATCAATGCGACCACGACGTGAGTTCAGGTCACCGATGATGTCGCCCATAAACTCTTCTGGGGTGGTGACTTCAACCTTCATGACTGGCTCAAGCAAGATTGGGGTTGCTTGCTTGATACCTTCGCGGGCTGCCAAACTACCCGCCAATGAGAAGGCTAGTTCTGAGGAGTCGACATCGTGGTACGAGCCATCGTACAGCGTCGCCTTAACGTCAACCACTGGATAGCCAGCGATAACACCGCCCTCCAGAGTTTCCTTGATACCCTTCATGACAGCTGGGCGATATTCCTGAGGAACCACACCACCTTTAATCTCGTCAACAAACTCAAAACCTTTGCCAGCCTCATTCGGCTCAAAGCGTACCCAGACGTCACCGTATTGACCGCGACCACCAGACTGCTTGGCGTGCTTACCTTGGACTTCAGCCTTGCCCTTGATTGACTCACGGAAGGCTACCTGCGGCTCACCAATGTTAGCTTCAACCTTGAACTCGCGCTTCATGCGGTCGATCAAGATGTCCAGATGCAACTCACCCATTCCTGACATGATGGTCTGGCCGGTCTCTTCGTCAGTGTGGATGCGGAAGGTTGGGTCTTCCTCAGCCAAACGCTGCAAGGCGAGCGCCATCTTCTCCTGGTCAGCCTTTGACTTTGGCTCAACGGCGATAGATACTGGCGGTTCTGGGAACTCGATACTTTCCAGGGCGATTGGGTGCGCTGGATCAGTCAAGGTGTTACCGGTACCAGTATTCTTCAAACCAACCACCGCAGCGATGTCGCCAGCAGAGATCTTGTCAATGTCTTCGCGCTTGTCAGCGTGCATTCGAACGATACGACCAATACGCTCCTTATCGCCAGTGGTGGTGTTCAGGACGTAGCTGCCTGAGTTCAAGACACCTGAGTAGACGCGGATAAAAATCAGCTTACCAACAAATGGGTCAGTAGCAATCTTAAAGGCCAAAGCACTCATCGGCTCCTTGTCATCTGGTTTGCGGCTCACTTCGTCGCCAGTCTTTGGATTTTTACCCCAAATCTCGTCGACGTCCAGTGGGCTTGGCAAGTAGTCAACCATGAGGTCAAGCACCTTCTCGACGATGACACCGCGGCCATCGCCACCAGTGACCAAGAAGAAATCACCAGCCAACACGCGCTTGCGCAAGGCAGACTTCAGCTCATCAATCGTAATCGCTTCTTCACCCTGGTCGAGGAACTTCATCATTAACTCATCGTCAGCTTCAACGGCGTTCTCCACCAACAAGCTGCGGGCGTTCTGACACTTTTCCAGCATATCAGCTGGGATTTCGCCCTGTACCAATTCGTGGTCAGAAAAGTCAGTGTAGGTGTAAGCCTTCATGTCAATCAGGTCAACCACGCCGTTGATAGTCTTTTCGAAACCAATCGGGATGTGAATTGGGAAAGCTTGCTTACTCAAACGGTTGTGAATTGACTCCAGAGATTTCCAGAAATCACCACCAGTCTGGTTAATCTTGTTGATAAAGCAGATGCGTGGCACGCCGTATTTGTTGGCCTGGCGCCAGACAGTCTCAGACTGAGCCTCAACACCCATCTTACCGTCAAACACCGTCACAGCACCGTCGAGGACGCGCAGTGAACGCTCCACCTCAGCGGTAAAGTCGATGTGTCCTGGGGTGTCGATAATGTTGATCTTGTGACCCTTCCAGAAACAGGTCACGGCTGCTGAAGTAATAGTAATACCGCGCTCTTTTTCCTGCGCCATCCAGTCGGTGGTGGCACCGTCGCCGTCACCCTTCACCACACCGATTTTGTGGGTCAAACCAGTGCGATACAAAATACCCTCAGTTGTCGTCGTTTTACCGGCGTCAATATGGGCGATAATACCGATATTTCTAAAATTTTTCAGCGGAACATTCGTCTCTGCCATAATTTTCCTTTATATTACGTTAATTTGTCGAGATCTTTGGTCAATTTTTTGGCACCAAAAAACTACTCTTGCGTTTTATTATATCAGTTATCTGTAATTTTGACTAGCTTTGAGCCGGCGGATTTTTAGATTCATCAACCTCTGAAATCGACCCAGTAGGCGGATAATTGCCTGAAGCCTGAATAGGCGCCGGTGGGTACTGGCCTGGCGATTGTTGATAATAACCCTGCGGCGGATATTGTTGTGAAGGCATAGGACTCTGCTGTGATGGATATTGCTGTGGGGACACAGGACCTTGCTGATAGACCTGTTGCTGATACGGCAACTGCTGCGGATACTGGCCGACTACATACTGCGGGTAGGCATTAAATTTTCGACGACTACTGACGGAAACGATAATGGCAATAATTGACACTATCAAGAATAATGCTCCCGTAGAGGCAATTACCACAACTACTACAACCATCACAGTGTCATTGTCCGTCTTATCTGTCTCGGACTTTTTATTCGCCCCAGCATCTGCTACGCCACCAGGCTCTTTGTCAGACTTTTTAGGTTCTACATAATCATCTGGTGTATTAGAAGCTACATCAATCATCTTTGTGACTAGATAATTGCCGGAGTATTTTTTATCAAGCTTCTCAAACTTATCTTTCGCCTTAGAATATTTACCCTGAGAGAAATCCTCTAAACCATCTTTCCATAGTTTAGTTAATTCGCCTTCAGACGAAAGCTTAACATTATTTTTCTTAGCCATGCTTTTCAGGTCGGCAATATCACGGAAAACGCCACTTCCAAAACATGAATTATTCTTTTTATCACTGTTTGCACAGGCTGCACCACCATAAGTATTCAGCCCTATTTGCTTACCATCTTTATCAAAAGCCGGACCGCCACTATTTCCAGCGGCAATTTGTGCCGTCATCGAGAATAATTTGTGACCACCAGCGTCTCTTCTCATGCCACTGACACTACCCTGAGTTACTGTTGGCACAGTCTTAGCTTGCTTTGTTTGTGTGCCATTATCAACAACTGCTGGATAGCCAATTGCCGTTACCTGATCACCCTGAGACAAACCATTACTATCACCTAAGTCAACTGCCGGGAATCTACCGTCAATCTTTAAAATTGCCACATCGGTTTTGTCGCTATTTAAATCCATCCTAGCCTGTCGCAAATTGACTTCTGCATCAATCTTCTTAGCGCTAACATTGGTCGGGGTCTTCTTCCATCTCGAAATTTCCGGATTACTTCTATCATGAACAATCGGGTCATTTGAGGTCTGAATAATATAATCATATCGATCATTTTCTGACCGAATATTATCAATCGGCACGTTATCAATAAGACCTTGGATAGCTGCCGTTGCAGACTGATCACCGCCCTGTGATTTTTTTATTAGATCAACTAGGGCTTGTCTGGTTATATAGCCAGCATTTATCATGAAATGACAATAAGTGTCCCACTGCTCTCTTGACCGCAGCCCCCTGATCATACTCTGGTTGGCGACTTCTGTCACATGGCCGTTTGTAGCAATATAGCCATCATCCGAAACAATTGAGCCGCTACCAATCCCTCCAGTACACAGACCATTTAATCGCATAGTAGCACCATTTTGAGCTGTGTATATCATATCAGCGCAACGAATTGTCCCGACACGAACTGTAGAGATTTGGTTCCTAGCTACCACTTTAATAATAGATTTCTCATCTAAAGAATTTAGGGTATTTGTGGTATTCTTATCCTTCGAGAAATTCTCTACCTTAGCTAGGCTTATTCCCGAATCAGCCAGATGACCACTTCCGTCATTAGCGCTAACCAGATAACTCTCGTCTGGTTGATGGAAAGTAACAGCTCCCACTAACGATTCCAGCTGATCAATGTACGGCTGCATATATGCATTCTTGCTCAGCGCAAATATCGATATCCAGTAAGGTCTACCATTCTGGACAGTCATATATATTGTGCTCTCACCAGTTTTCTGCCACTTACCGTCATAGGTACTTCCATAATCCACGACCAGTTTCTTAAACTGCAGACCAGAAATTGTCACATCGCCAGTGTGATATTTCATATTTGGGTCTTTTTTCTTACGGCTATTGATATCGCCCTGAAGCAGCAGGTCTAAGTCGGAATATTTCTTAGTATCCTTATACTCATCGGGCATCGTCGAGCGGTCAAAATAGTTCTTCTTGCGCGAAGTTGTAATCGAAAGCTCTGGCATAATTTTCGTAAGTGAAAAGTTGCCATCTTTCTTATCTTTCTCTGGGTTCTGCCGATATATCAATTTAAGAATTGCGTAAGCGCGGCTTTCATTTAGTTCATCTTCACTGTATAAGTCGGCACGATATTCCTTACTGTTAGATTCTTTGCGAAGAACGTGGCCTTCACCAACAAACGTCTCCTTATCATATTGCAACGAAAATCCGTACTTAGAGACAACCTTACGATAATGCTGAGAGTTTTCCTCAGAAAGTAAGTCCTGAATCTTCTTCTTTGCTGAGCTACTAACGCCGGACGAACGATTATTATTAAGAACAACCACCCCAATAATGATTGAGATTAAAAAGATTACACCTAGGACAATTGCTAAGATTCTTAATTTCTTAATTGATTTTTGATTCATTTTATTACTACCTTACCTATAATTCACAAATTGCAGCGGCGTGTCATAATCATTTTCACGCACTAAACTAATGACTTTTTGTAATTCATCTTTTGAAGCAGAGGTAACGCGGACGAGGTCGCCCTGGATTTGCGGTTTGGCCTTTGGAGCGTTGGTGCGAATATCTGCAGCAATCCGCTTTGCCATCGCTTGATCAAGACCCTGCTTAAACGGTATCTCCCAAGTAGTCTTCAGATTTGAAGTAACTTTTTCCTTAGTGAGGTCTAGAGATTTGCTTGACTGACCACGAGCCGCCAATTTCTTACGCACAATATCCAGTACCGCGTCAACCTGCCACTCATTATCACCAGTGAGCTTCAAGCCTTTTTTATCATCCAGCCAGTCAATTCCAGCACTCGTCCCCTTAAAATCGTACCGCCCTTGGATTTCTTTTTCCGCCTGCATGAATACGTTGTTCATCTCAGCTTTGTCAATTTCTGACACAATATCAAATGAAAAACTTGCCATTTATCCTCCTGTTTTCTCTATTATAGCAAAAATCGCCCCTTCTACGGAGCGATTTTCTAATTTTGCGTTTAGGCAACGATTAGCCGCGAGCAAAGTGCGCAAAGGCACGGTTAGCTTCAGCCATCTTGTGAGTGTCTTCCTTCTTCTTGAAGGCAGCACCAGATTCGTTGTAAGCGTCAACGATTTCCAGTGCCAAACGCTGTGAGTATGGCATACCGCTGCGAGCACGGGCTGATTGCACCAGCCAGCTAAACGCGTAGTGCAACTGACGGTGTCCCTGAACTGGGAACGGAATCTGGTAGTTAGCACCACCAACACGGCGGCTCTTCACTTCAAAGTTTGGACTGACGTTTTTCAATGCTTTCTCAAACACTGCCAGTGGATCTTCTGAATCCAATTTCTTAGCAGCCGTTTCCAGTGCGGTGTAAACAGCGCGCTCGGCCGCCAATTTCTTGCCGTCCAACATTGACTTGTTGATCAAACGCTGCACCAACACGCTTTGGTAGCGGCGGTCAGGTTGCAATTGGCGTTGTAGTTTTTTGGTAACTTTACGAGGCATGATTACTTATCCCCTTTCTTGGTACCGTACTTCGAACGGCCCCGCTTGCGGTTGTTGACACCCTGGAGGTCCAACGCGCCACGGACAATGTGATAACGCACACCTGGAAGGTCAGGCACACGACCACCGCGGATTAAGACCACAGCGTGCTCCTGCAAGTTATGGCCTTCACCACCGATGTAAGCCCAGACTTCGTAGCCGTTGTTTAGTTTCACGCGGGCAACTTTACGCAAAGCCGAGTTTGGTTTCTTTGGCGTCTTGGTCGTCACACGCACACAAACACCACGCTTGAGCGGTGCATTCTGGTCGTAGTAACGCGTTTTCAGGGCGTTATGAATACGACCCAGTGCTGGCGACTTGGACTTTTTCTTAGCCGTTTGACGCGGTTTACGCACCAATTGGTTGATAGTTGGCATCCAATTTCTCCTTGGTTTATTTACTAATACTGGCGATATTCGCCTAATGGCTCTAGCGGGCTGGTGTGGCATTGACACGAAAAAACCAGCTTCTCTTAGCGCCTACGGCTTGGATTCAGCAACTCCGCCCCGTGTCTATACCTTTTCTGCCGAGCATGCAGCCTGTACACATTCAAACCACCGCGCGCCCCGAAAAGAGGAAACTCTGTGAAAGATTATAGCATAGATTACACGCAATTGCTATAGAAAAACCGCCCCGTACCCATCGGAGCGGTTTTCTGAGAAAAGAAGCTGGTTGGCTTATGCAGCCACGACCAATTCCTCTTCCTGGTTGTCAGCGAACTCGTCCTCGCTTGGCTCGTCGGTTTCCGTCTCTTCGACGGCGCCAGTTCCCACTGGAATCTTGCGGCCGATGATGACGTTTTCTTTGAGGCCATGCAAGTGGTCAGCGCGGCCAGATACGGCAGCGTTGATCAAGACGCGAGTGGTGTCTTGGAAGGACGCAGCTGATAGCCATGAGTCGCTCCAGATGGACACCTTGGTGATACCGAGTAGCAACTGGGTGTAGCTGATGAGGTTTTTACCCTCAGCGGCTAGTTGCTTATTGGTGTTCACCACCGCAGCCTTGGAGACGATGTCGCCAGTCACGAAGTCGCTATCACCCGCATCTTCGATCTGGACGCGACTGAACATCTGGCGAACGATGATCTCCAGGTGCTTGTCGGCCACGTCTTGACCCTGAGCGGCGTAAATACGCAGCACTTCGTTGATGATGTAGCGCTGAGTTACCTCGACACCCTTCAGGCGCATCAAGTCGTGCAGGTTCAATGAACCGGCCGTCAAGCGGTCGCCAGCTTCGACGACGTCGTTAGCCTTGACAACCAATTGCATGGTGCCTGGGATTTCGTAACGAGCTGGTGCGCCAGCTTCAGCAGCGATAACCAAGGTGTCTTCAGCTGCTTCAACCACACCGTCAAATGGTGCAATCAATGGACGAGCGTCATCTTCGCCAGTTGCCAGCACGTCGCCGGCCTTGACGCTTGAACCGGCCTTGACCACGATGGTTCGGCCATCTAGTGGCAAGCGCTCAACGTTGCCGGATTCTGGGGTAACTTGGACGATGTATTTCTTGCCATCTTCCCAAACGTCAACTAACCCGGCAATTTCCGTAACAAACGCCTGACCCTTTGGTGTGCGCGCCTCAAACAATTCTTCAACACGCGGCAGACCCTGGGTGATGTCACCACCGGCCACACCAGAGTTGTGGAAGGTACGCAATGTCAGCTGAGTACCCGGCTCACCGACTGACTGAGCAGCGATGACACCGACTGGCTGATGATTACCGACCAATTTACCAGTTGACATATCAACACCGTAGCTGCGCTGCGGGATGCCGTTGAGGTTATTGGTCGACAAGACTGATTGAATCTTGACACTTTGGATACTTTCATCATCATCAATTGAGTCAGCGATTTCACGAGTGATCAATTCGTCCTTGTTGACGTGACCTGGAATTGTCTCGGCGGCGTAACGACCAGCCAAGCGGTTCGAGAAGTCGATCATCGTTTCCTCAGTTTCTGAACGGTAGATTGCGTAACCTTCGTCGTCACCTTCAACGTCCTCAACCGTGAAGACGTCCTGCGCCACGTCGACCAAACGACGAGTCAGGTAGCCTGAGTCAGCAGTCTTGAGCGCGGTGTCGATCAGACCCTTACGTGCACCACGTGTTGCCACAAAGGCCTCAAGGCTGGACAAACCACCGGTGTAGGAGCTACGGATTGGCAGCTCAATTTCGTGGTTGGTTGCGTCCATCTGGATACCGATCATGGCGCTCGCCAGCTTCACGTTGGAAATATCACCACGAGCACCAGAGTTGACCATCATGGAAATACTGGTGTCCATGTGTGCTAGCTGTTCCTTCAAGAACGCGGTAATCTTATTGTCGACGTTTCGCCATGCGCTCACTGTCAAGTTGTAACGCTCTTCTTCGGTGATCAGACCTTGGTCGAACTGCTCAGAAATCAAAGCTCCCTTAGCATCACCTTCTGCCACGAACTCAGAAATTTCATCAAAGTGAACGTAGTCAGTCATACCGGTTGACACGGCCGCAGTTGTCGCAAAGCGGAAAGCTTGCCCCTTCATGCGGTCAGCGATTTTAGCAGTCTCCTCGGCACCATACTTGTTAAAGATTTGTGCCAATACCTTCTTCAGCTGCTTCTTCGTCTGAACATTGTTGTCATACGGGAAGTCCTCTGGCAGAATCTCATTAAAGAAGACACGGCCCAAAGTTGTCTGGCGCATTTCGCCCTTGGCAAAAATACGGATTGGGGTTTGCAATTGAATTGCACCCTTGTCGTACGCCATCTCTGCCTCGTAGACAGAGCTGTAGGTTTTGACATCGTCAGTCTGAGCTTGCGGCTTGTCGTAAGTTAGATAATAGTTACCCAGCACGATATCCTGTGAGATGTGCAGCACCGGCGCACCATCAGCAGGCTTCAACAAGTTGGCGGTTGCGCTCATCAATTCGCGAGCCTCAGCCTGTGCTTCTTTGGAGAGTGGCAAGTGAACGGCCATCTGGTCACCGTCGAAGTCAGCGTTAAATCCAGCACAAACTAGTGGATGTAGTTGGATAGCTTTTCCTTCAACTAGAACTGGCTGAAAGGCCTGAATTGACAAACGGTGCAAGCTTGGTGCGCGGTTAAGCAGTACGTACTTACCTTCAATCGCTGAATCAAGCGCGTCCCAAACCACTGCCTCGCCAGCCTCAATTAGGCGTGAAGCTGAGCGAATATTGTGCGCAAATTCGTTCTTAATCAACCAACTAATAACAAACGGCTTGAACAATTCTAGTGCCATTTGCTTTGGCAAACCACATTGGTGAATCTTCAATTTTGGACCAACCACAATCACCGAACGACCAGAATAGTCAACGCGCTTACCAAGAAGGTTCTGACGGAAGCGACCCTGCTTACCCTTCAGCATGTCGCTCAAGCTCTTCAAGCTACGGCGACCACCAGTTGAGCTAACGGCGCGACCACGTGATGCTGAATTGTCAATCAAAGCATCAACCGCTTCCTGCAGCATGCGCTTTTCATTGCGCTGAATAACTTCTGGTGCATTAAGTTCAATCAACTTCTTCAAGCGGTTGTTGCGGTTAATAATTCGGCGGTACAAGTCGTTCAAGTCAGATGTCGCAAATCGACCACCAGACAACGCCACCATCGGACGAAGATCCGGAGGAATCACTGGTAGAACCGTCATACATAGGCTAGATGGCTTAATGCCGGCAGCTTCCATACTCTCCAACATCTTCAATCGCTTCAGTAGCTTCTTCTGTCGCTGACCCTTTGCTCCTTCAGCTTCTTCAGTCAATTCCTCAATTAGCTTTGGCAAATCAATATTATCCAGAAGTGACTTCACTGCGCTAGCACCCATGCCAACCTCAATCAGCTCGTCATACTCTTCCGGCAAATTGCGATATTCAGTCTCTGAAATCAGCGCGCCCTTATTTAAGCCTTCCAATTGCGACTTCTTACCGACGTAATTTTCTTCCAACTCTTCAACTTCACGACTCTGCTCTTTAGCTAATTGCTTAACGTCAGCGCCATCTTCCTCGGCCATTTTTTCATAGCGGAGTTTGATAGCTTTACGAGCCAAATCAGTTTCCGCTTCCAAATCTGCCAAATATTGATCACGAGTTTCTTCGTCAACGTTCAAGATAACGTAAGTTGCAAAGTAAACAATCTTCTCAATATTACGGACCGTCATGCCGAGGAGCTGACTCATAGCGCTTGGTGTGCCGCGCATAAACCAAATGTGCGCCACTGGTACTGCTAATTGGATGTGGCCCATTCGCTCACGACGAACGATTGATTTAGTAACTAGCTCACCGTTCTTATCAACCGCAGCTTCGCGTGAACGTACGCCCTTTAATTTTGAGTCGTGCGGATTGATATCCTTAACCGGACCGAAGATTCGCTCACAGAACAATCCGTCGCGCTCTGGCTTTTGGGTGCGGTAGTTAATTGTCTCTGGCTTCAAAACCTCGCCGTAGCTCCATTTCAGAATGTCTTCTGGGCTAGCTACCGCCAAACGAACCGCGTCAAAATCGCTGATGCCCGTTGCGTTAAATGCAGAATTTGCCATCTTACGCGTCCTCCTTTATTTCTTCTACTTCATCAATATCTTGTACACTCATACCGCTGTCAATTTCACCGATGTCGTCTGATTCGTCCAAGTATACTTCTTTCTCTTCTTCATCGTCAGTAGCTACGGTCTTATCCTCTGGGCCGCTTGAAGCGATGACATGCTCAGCGTCAACTGTTGCTTCGTCATCAACCAAGTCAACCCGAAGGCCCAAGCCTTGAAGCTCCTTAACCAACACGTTGAAGGATTCTGGCAGTTTTGGACCGACAATCGGCTCGTCCTTAATGATTGACTCGTAAGCCTTAGCACGACCGTAAACGTCGTCGGACTTAATTGTCAACATTTCCTGCAAGGTTGCAGCGGCACCGTAGGCTTCTAGTGCCCAGACCTCCATCTCGCCGAAGCGCTGACCACCGTTTTGCGCCTTACCACCGAGCGGCTGCTGAGTCACCATGGTGTATGGACCAGTTGAGCGAGCGTGAATTTTGTCAGAAACCATGTGGTGCAACTTAATCATATGCATCACACCGACTGTGGTACGCTCTTCAAACGCTTCACCAGTACGGCCATCGAATAGTTGCGATTTACCGTCACGTGCTAGTCCTGCTTTTTCTAGTTCATCAGAAATTTTCTCACTTGGCACACCATTAAACGACGGGGTTGCTACGCGGTAGCCCAATGCTCGCGCCGCCATACCGAGGTGCGTCTCAAACAGCTGACCAAGGTTCATGCGGCTTGGCACACCAAGTGGGTTCAAGATTACGTCAACTGGCGTACCATCTTCTAGGAACGGCATATCCTCAACTGGCAGAACTTTCGCTACAACGCCCTTGTTGCCAAAGCGTCCAGCCATCTTATCACCAACACCAATCTTTCGCAGTTGTGCCACAAAAATCTGGATCTGCATCAAGACGCCTGCCTTCAATTCATGGCCATTTTCACGGCTAAAAATCTTCACACCAACAACTTTACCACCGCCAGCATTGTTCATGCGCTGTGAGGTATCACGGACATCCTTAGCCTTTTCACCGAAAATAGCGCGGAGCAGGCGTTCCTCAGAACTCAGTTCTTGTTCACCCTTTGGTGTAATTTTACCAACCAAAACATCGCCCGCCTTAACCTCAGAACCAATTTGGACAATTCCATTCTCATCCAAGTGGCGCAGACTTTCCTCAGAAACGTTTGGAATATCGCGCGTCACAATCTCCGGACCAAGCTTCGTCTCACGGACCTCAACGGTGTAATCCTTAATATTGATACTGGTCAATCGATCATCTTCAACCAAACGACGACTCATGATAATCGCGTCTTCCATGTTGTAGCCACCCCATGGCATGAAGGCTACTAATAGATTCTTACCTAGGGCAATTTCACCACCAGCAATTGAGGCGCCTTCAATCAGAATATCGCCCTTCTTCACCTTATCACCGCGCTCAACGCGAACTTTTTGGTTGTAACAACGATCGTCATTATTCTTCACAAAGTGCTTCAGGGTGTAAATCTTTACACCGTCAGCATATTTAACATGAATCTCGTCCGCATCAGCACGAACAACTTCACCGTTTGCCTCAGCCTGGATTAAGTGACCACTATTTTCAGCCACAGCCTTCTCAATTCCAGTACCAACAGTTGCTGACTCCGGAGTAAGAAGTGGCACAGCCTGACGTTGCATGTTTGAGCCAGTCAAGGCGCGGTCAACACGAGTCTTCTCAATGAACGGAACCAACGCTGCGGTTGAGCCCAGAATCTGACGGTGAGCTGCGTCCATGAAAGTAACTTGGCTAGCGTCAACCTGTGATGGCTGCATATTGTTACGAGCATTAACGCGCTCATCGCGGAAAGTACCATCTTCATTCAGAACTTCACCAGCGTCAGCGATAACTTCACCGATTTCCTGTGAAGCGTCCAGATAAACAAGCTCATCGGTCACGCGACCGTCTTTGACGCGTAGATATGGAGTCTCAATAAAACCATATTCATTAACTCGAGCATAAGCTGCCAAGTTCAGCACCAAACCAACGTTAGCACCTTCTGGTGTCTCCACTGAACAGATACGGCCGTAATGTGTTGGGTGAGCATCACGAACTTCAAATCCAGCACGCTCACGGCTCAAACCGCCAGGGCCAGTCGAACTCAAGCGTCGCTTATGGCTCAATTCTGACAATGGGTTAACCTCGTCAAGTAACTGCGACAACTGGCTTGAAGTAAAGAACTCACGCACTGCCGCTACAATTGGACGAGCATTGATTAGCTGACTTGGGCTAACACTTTCCATATCAGCCACGCTCATGCGGTCCATGGCGTTGCGCTGCATCCTGAGCATACCAACGCGGAACTGACGGGCAATCAGCTCGCCAACCAAACGAACACGGCGATTATTCAACGCATCAATGTCATCAGCTGGCTCCTGAGTGTTGTTAAGGCGAATCACTTCACGCAAAATCGCCACCAAGTCGCTCATCTGCAACGTACGATTTTCAGTCGTATTAGCAACATCAAGACCCAAACGCTGATTGATCTTATAACGACCAACGCGGGAGTAATCAAATCGCTTGAAGTCAAAGAACATGCGTTCAATCATCTGGCGAGCATTGTCAACCGTCGCCAAATCACCTGGACGCAAACGACGATAAACCTCAATCAAAGCCTCATTTGCACCACGCGCTGTGTCCTTGTCTAGGGTTTCCTCGATATATTTCACGTCGCCTGTGTCGATATCAGCAAACAATTCCTTAATTTCACTAGTCTTTGGATAGCCCAAAGCACGTAGCAATGTCGTTGCTGGAATCTTGCGGCGGCGATCAATCTTCACGTAAATCGTACCGTTAGAAGCCGTCTCAAACTCCATCCACGCACCACGGCCTGGAATAATCTTTGCGCCGTAATAGTTACGACCAGCCACAGTTTCAGCTGTGAAGAATACACCCGCCGAACGAATCAGCTGGCTAACAACTACACGCTCAGTACCGTTAATAACAAACGTACCACGATCGGTCATCCATGGATATTCACCGAGGTAAATTTCTTGCTCCTCAACCAGACCAGTTGTCTTGTTAGTCAATTCAACCGTCGCGTGCAGCGGCGCTTCAAATGTCAAGTTATTTTCTTTAGCAAACTGGTCAGTGTTTTTTGGCTCGCCAAAATAATATTTGCCGAATTTCAATGACAACTTTTGACCAGTATAGTCGTCAATTGGATTAACTTCTGAAAATATCTCGCTCAAACCTTCTTCGACGAACCAGCGCCAAGAATCTTTTTGGTGAGCGATTAGGTTTGGCAGCGGCAGGGCGTTGTCACCAGAGGTGAAATAGACGCGCTCGCTGCTTGTGGATGGTTTTTTTGCCACAGGCGTAAACACTCCTCGCTTTATTTAGTGGTTGATAGACGGCCGTGAAGATCCCTAATTCATAGCCTAAAATCACGATTTGCCCGCTCGCAATTTTCACCCGCCATGAATACACTACTTCTCTAAATAATCATTATGACGAAAAATGTCAATAAAATCAAGGGGTTTGCATAACTATCCTAAGCGGCATTCGGCAATTCTTCCTCAATAGATCCCATACGAACAGGAACTGGATTGCCGAGCGGACCTCTTAGATTACCCAGCAAGGAGAGGGCGGCACCCCCCAATCCCGCAAGCACGCGAGCAGTCTGAGGAACATCAAACTCTACATCATGACGAAAATACAAACCAGCTAATCTACCCACAACGCCAAACGAGCCCACCTCTCCACCATGCTTTTCATACGTACGAGGATTAACACGCCTTACAGCATCAGCAAATCTCTCATCGGCATCAGTAGAGGCGTAAGCGCAAAGCTTAGTGACTCTGCTTCTCATGGATTGACCAAAGTCCTTTCGTGCCTGATCTACCATACTCTGGAGATAGTCTGGCCAAGCCTTCTCAGCATCATCACTCGCGCCAAAAATCTCCATATACATAGGCCTACCCGCTTGATTATCACCATATTGCGGAGCAACTCTACCCCTTTTAATAGTCACTCTCGCAGCAGCCAGTAAAGCGCCGCTACCGAGCCTTTTTACTACATAAATTCCAGAATCCCGCCTACGCACCTCACGCCGTAAATTGTCTGGGCTATTTATATCACAAACGGCACGTGTTAAGTCGGGATTTGTCTGCCCTTCGCCTATAAGATTCCCCGCTCTTAACCATATATCACGGATAGACTCCGCACATTCATCATCAATTTCATCCGGCATCAGTCTGCCTATTAGTAGCTTTTCAGACATCAATTCCTCCATCCTCCTTAATCTCATCAATCAGCATATCATGAACTTCTTCGACATTTCCATCTGCTAAGACGACTGGAATATCGTAATCCTTAGCAATTTCCAGATAACCATCATCAACCTTTTCCTGAAAGTCCTGCCCGCGCGACTCAAAAGTGTCGGGATTTTTCAGCTCGCCGCGCATAGCAATTCTCTCCTCACGCTTATCATGACTTAAACTTAGGATAATCATAATATCTGGATGCAAATACCTCTCATCAGTAAAAAGCTTAGTTAATCGTAAAATCTCAGACTCATCATAACCTTCACCTCGGCCCTGATAAACCAGTGTTGAAATATAGTTTCGCGCGCTCAGGACAATCTCCCCGCGCTCTAAAGCCGGCTGAATTTTTTCTCGCCACAGTTCCCGCCGCGCCGCCGAAAATAATGCCACGTTAACCGCCGCCGAACGGGCCAGATCGCCGTTCTTAATCACCTTTCGCAGCTCATCGGCTATCGGCGTTGATTTCTCTGGATCATCACTGCCAGGCTCCTCGACTACACAAACCGTCCGCCCACGCTCTCGAAAATAATTCGCCAACTTAGCCACCTGTGTTGATTTGCCCGTTCCGTCATTACCTTCAATAACAATATATTTTCCTAAACTACCCATCATCACCTCGTAATTACAATATGCGGCTTCCGTAAAAATACCAGCCATTTTTTTGTTTTGCCATCAATTCTTATCAAGTGAGTATGCTGATGTATCATCGACTTGGTTTTGCTGCCTTGGGCTCGAGCATAAATTGAATAGCCACTAGATTCAAACCTAGCAACCTGATTAATATAGTCAATCTTTTCCTCGTCCTTCAAATTTGCCAACGAATCGACGTGCCGCTTAGGTATCACCATTAGATGGTCATTCACACCGCAGCCGTCCCAAAAATCATAGCCAAATCGATTTTTAATGATTAGGCAATGTTTCGTTTCTTCTACGACTTGACTTGTGTGCTGTTTTACCAATTGACAGAAGTCGCAACTTTCAGATTTATTACTTTTCTTATGATTATTATATTCTTTTTCTTTCGTCCGCCAACGGAACATTGAGCCAGTCATCATTATAAAATCCCCTCGCTTAGACCCGGAATTTCCATCGGTTTATGTCGATTGTCCTTAAAGGCTCGCGGCAACATCATTTCAGGTTGCCAAGTTTTTATCAATTCATCCAAATCATCAGTGTGCTGATATTTACCACTCATACCACCGCGACCACTAGCGTAACCGCCGTCAACCGGGCCAGTGTGATGAAAAATCAGCTGCCCAATGCGCTCGCCGACAGGCAGTACTACACTTTCGTGTTTATTCAAATTGTAAATCTCAAGTGTAATCCGATTTATATAACCCGGATCAACCCAGCCCGCATCAAAACACACTGCCACGCCATTTCTACCCCACGAGCTACGACTTTTCACCTCAGCCGCTCCACCGTGCGCCCGAATCCCCACAAACTCATGCGTATGTGCCAAAATTCGCTCACCAGGCTTTAAGACGATTATCGGATGATCTGGCGGAATATTTTGAAACTCTCGAAAGCCATGCCGCTTACACCACTCGGCATGCGGCATCGCTTTAAGAGGGCCTTTAAAGTAGCGGTCAACGTCCGCCTTATCAAATGGATTATAAACCCGCGATATCTCGTCATATTCCTGTTTATAAAAATTAAAGCCTAGCGTAAAATCTAAGCTGGCTTCTGATACGTTTTTTGGATTAAACGGCGTACAGACAATTGTCCCATCGTCAATTGCCGCCAATATATCTTTATTTGAATACACGCTCACTAAACACCTCCCATTGCGTGATTTTTCTACCAAATCTCATTATGGCAAGTTTCCGCATTTCCATCAAGCTTTCCGTAAATTTTACATCATGATAGACTACAATTATGGAGAAAGCTATAATCGTTGCCTATGATAAAAATCGTGCTATTGGACGAAACGGTGATTTGCCTTGGGGCCGGAGCTTACCAGCAGATTTGGCGCATTTTAAGAAGCTAACCAAAGGCGGCAATGTCATTATGGGCCGAAAAACTTTTGAATCAATCGGCAGCCGTCCGCTACCAGACCGCGAGAACATCGTTATTTCCTCGCGGCCCACTGGCGTTAAGAAAGTGTTAACAGCCATGAATTTACAGAGCGCCTTAGCTTTGTCACGCTACCCGACTTTCATTATCGGCGGCTCGCAGGTTTATAAAGATGCACTAGACACCCCAGAAATTGATACTATTTACACCACTGAGGTGGACGCTGCATTTTCAGACGCTGACACCTTTTTCCCAGAGATAGACATGACCGTTTGGGAAGAGGTTGACCGTGTCTACCACCCAGCAGATGAAGCCAATGCCTACGCTTTTGACTTTGTGATCTACCGGCGAAAACCCGCGGCATGACAGTTTTACACCGCAATCGGCGCCTTAATCGGCGGGTGATGCTCGTAGTCCTCCAGGCGGATATCGTCAATGGTGAAGTAATCAATATTCTTAACATCTGGATTCAGCCACAGCTTTGGCAGCGGCAGCGGACGGCGCGACAATTGCTCATCGACCTGCGCGCTGTGATTATTATAAATATGCGCACTATTTAGCGTATGGATGAATTCGCCAGGCTGTTTATCAGTTACTTGAGCGATCATCGACAGTAGCAGAGCGTAACTGGCGATATTAAACGGTACGCCGAGGAACATGTCCGCCGAACGCTGGGTTAACGCCAGATCCAGCTTATCCTTCTCACCGTTTCTGCCTGGCCGCACATTAAATTGGAACATAGTATGACATGGCGGCAGTCCGCCCGACCGCACAATGTCGTCAATTTCCGCCACGTTCCAGGCGCTGACAATGTTGCGCCGCGACGTCGGATTATGTTTTATCATGTCGATGGCGTTTTGGATTTGGTCAATCGTCCTGCCCTTGCCGTCCGGCCATTTCCGCCACTGCACGCCGTAGACTGGTCCCAAGTTACCCCACTTCTCAGCAAACGCGTGATCCGTCGCAATCTTATCAATAAATCCCTTCATTCCAGCGCGCCACTCGTCGCCGTTAATTTCTGGTATTTTCTGACCAGTTTTTTCTAGGTAATTTTTATATGGCCACTCATCCCAAATATGAACGCCGTTTTGCGCCAAATATTCAATATTGCCCGTACCCTTAAGAAACCATAAAAGCTCATGAGCGACGCTTTTGAAATATAACTTCTTCGTGGTCATAGCCGGAAATCCGTCCGCCAAATCATACCGCGTCTGCACGCCAAACACTTCCGTAGTACCCGTGCCAGTGCGGTCGCCTTTTTTTACGCCGCTGTCACGGACATGCTGTAACGCGTCTAAATATTGCCTCATACCTCCTCCTTGCCTTTTCTCAATTATGACAATACGCGAGCATAACCGCAAGCAAAACCAGCGGTATTTTTGACAACAAAAAGACTATGATAGCTTACTTAAAACCTTATCAACCAACCCGTACTTTACCGCTTCCTGAGGACTCATCCAGTAGTCGCGTTCCATGTCGGTTTTGACTTTAGCGAGTTTCTGGCCGGTGTTTTTGGCCATGATTTTCGCCAGCATCTCCTTCACTTCCAGCGTTTCTTTCAGGTCAATTTCCATGTCGGTCACCTTGCCGCGCGTGCCAGAGGAAGGCTGATGAATCATCACCTTGGCGTGCGGCAAACAAAACCGCTTGCCTTTGGCGCCAGAACTGAGCAAAAATGCACCCATACTAGCCTGCAGACCGATACCATAGGTCGCTACGTCCGGCTTGATAAAATTCATAGTGTCATAAATCGCCATGCCATCATAGACGCTGCCGCCCGGACTATTGATATAGAGCGAGATGTCCGCCTCCGGATCAACGTACGCCAGATGCAGTAACTGCGCCACCACACTGTTGGCAGTATGTTCATTAACCTCCTCGCCAAGGAAAATAATCCGCTCATTCAGCAAACGTGAATAAATATCAAACGCCCGCTCACCATCAGCCGACTTCTCGATCACTGTAGGAATAAGATAAGATTTGGGCGAGTTCATACTATTTCGCCGTGTTTAATTCCATCAATTTAGCGACAGTTTTATCGGTAATCATTCGATTGGCGATATCACGGTGAACATTTGGATTATCAAACTGCTCCAACATTTTCTTATCTTTACCGTATTGCTGCTTAAAGAAGTCAATCTGCTTCTGAATCTCATCGCGAGAAGCCTCAATCTTCAATTCTTTTGACAATTCTGCCAACACCAGACCAGCCTTAACGCGCTTTTCCGCAGCTGGACGAGCTTCTTTCTTTGTCCACTCGTCTTTGTCCTTAAAGCCCTGAGTCTTCAAGTAGCTATCCAGGCTCAGTCCGCTGTACATCAAATTCTGCGTCAAATCACGCTCAATTGACCGCAATTGATCTTCAACCAAAAGCTCCGGTAGCGACACCTTACTCTTCTCCGCCAATTCACTGACTAGCGCGTCCTTAAACTTCTCGTCAGCTTCACGATCTTTTTGCATGGTCAGCTCGCGCTTGATGTCTGCTTTCACTTCCTTCATCTCTGTAAAAGGACCACACTTTGCCGCAAATTCATCATTCAGCTCTGGCAATTTCAGCTCGTTAACTTTATGGATTTTTACAGTAAAGACAACGTCTTGACCGGCCAAATTATCAGCGTGATAATCTTCTGGGAATTTCAATTTCAGGTCAAACTCCTCACCGGCTTTGTGACCAATCACACCCTCTTCAAAACCTGGAATAAATTGACCATCACCAAGCTTCAGGCCATATTCCTTCGCAGAGCCACCCTCAAATGCCACGCCGTCTTTTTTACCAGTAAAGTCAATCACTGCTTCATCGCCAGCTTTAGCTGCACGCTTTACTTCTGACTTTTCAGAATAATTTTTACGAATTCGCTCAATGACGTCATCGACTTCTTTATCTTCAACCTTAGCTACTTCTTTTTTAGCTTTTAGCTTTTTATAATCACCCAGCTTCACTGGCGGGATAATCTCAACTTCAGCCGTAAATTCTAATTCAGCACCCGGCACAAATTTCTTAACCTCAACACTTGGGCGGTCCAAGGCCTGAAATTTTTCCTGTAAAAATGCTTCAGCCACCGCTTTTGATAAAGCATTTTCTAAAACTTGCTCCTGCAACGCGTTAGGGTCTACGTGCTTAGCGGCCACGCTTACCGGAACTTTGCCTTTACGGAATCCTGGAACCTTAATGTCACGGGCCAACTTCGTCAGAGAAACTTGCTCGGCATCAGCTAATTCACTCGTACCCAGAGAAATTGTCAATTGAACTTTAGTATCTGATAATTTTTTTACAGTCGTCTTCATAAAGACTAATTATAACAGATATCAGATTAGAGCTCAAACAGCGCATCTTCGTCGCCATCATATCGACGGTCTTTGACAATTGTCACAATCCGCTCAGCGCCAACTTTCTGCTCATCAGACTCCACCAAATTGCGAACCGTATACGCGCCGCTAGCAATTTCTTCCTCACCCACAAACACGGCAAAAGGAATCTGTTTTTTCAGCGCCGCTTTTATCTGCTTGTCAATTTTTCGCCCGGTAATGTCCAGTTCTGCTCGCACGCCTTCGTTGCGTAATTTTCGCGCCAAATCATCCGCGCCCACTAATGACTCCTTAGATACCGGAATTATATAGACATCTGTCTTAGATTTTAATTTAGGCAATAAATCGTGAACCTCTAAGAACTGCTGCATAGTCGTGGCACCCATTCCAACCCCGACCGTTGAAATCGGCTCAACACCAAATAGACCAACCAAACCATCGTATCGTCCACCGCCAAACAGCGCTCGATTATTCTCCGGCGAATTATCAAACAACTCAAACACCATACCAGTGTAATAATCCAAACCGCGCATCAGCGTGACGTCAAACACCGCATTTTCAATACCTTTTTGACAAAGCAGTTTCATTACTTCACGTAGCTGCTTAACGCTGTCGTCATTGGCTAGCTCGCTTGGCAAATCATCAACCGACTTCATACTAATCATCTTCGCCAACTTCGGTAGCCCCTCTGATGCTTGTGTGCCAAAAATCTCAATTGCCTGACGCTTAAATTCTTCAGCGGGAATCTTATTTTTCCTATCCAGCAGCTTCATCATCATTGTCGATCCAACAATATCTAGTTTTAGGAATTGGCTCATCAACCGATTTATCAATTGGCGATTATTTACTCTGACCGTGAACATTTCTTGCTTGGCGCCAAAGTTCATCACACTAGCGTGACTTAGCTCAATAATCTCCGCATCCGCTGCCGCGCCATCCACACCAAACAAATCCGCATTCAATTGCCAGAACTCGCGTTCACGCCCCCGCTGCGGCCGCTCATAACGCATAAAATTAGCAATAGAATACAGCCTAGCTGGCATGGCTAGTTCTTGACGCTTAGCTGCCACCATTCGAGAAATCGACGGCGTCATCTCTGGGCGAATCGCCACCATTCGACCGCCACGATCCTCAAAGGCATAAGTTTGCTCACCCGCCAGCTCTTGGCCTGACTTTGCAAGATAAATATCTAACGGCTCCAATAGCGGCGCGCCGTATTCTTCGTAACCAAAACTCTCCACCGTCTTGTGCCAAACGTTGAAAATGTAATTCTGCAGACGCTTTTCCTCTGGAAAATAGTCCCGTGAACCTTTGTAATTCTGTGTTGATAAACTGCTCATGTTAGCTCCATTATGTCATTATTTCTTATTTATAGCAATCAAAAACGCCGAGGCAGAACTCGGCGCGTACAATCAAAAATCAGAGTCCTACCTCGGCAACACGTGTGAATGATGGAATTTAGGTAAAATCATATGTCTATTATAGTAAATTTCATGCTTTTTGTAAATACCTGTTGACAGCAAACCCAATAATTGATATATGGTATATATTAGCTTTTTGCGTAATTCTGCGCATTGAGCAGGCACTAGTAGAAAGGTGTAGTCTATGAGCGGCTACCAGGATGGCGAGCGTTGGATCGACCCGGATGGGACCTCCCACACCGTCAACTCGACCAACGATCCCAACGTTCCGGGCGGATACTACTACAACCAGCACGGACCCACTGGGGATGGCTCTATCGGGCATGCGACGGAGGTCTACAACGCCGACGGCACGCTCGCAGATATCCCTCAGAACCGTGACTGGCGGGATGTGCCCCGCCAGGATTAGGGCTAGTCTAATCTAGTCACTACTTCGCAGACCTAAGCATGTCTGCCCTTGCCTTTGGCATAAACCAAAAACTGCTCTATACTTGTATTATGAGAGCTACTAATAAAATCACCGCCGCCATTCGCGCCAATGATTTGCCAACTTACCAACGCGAGCGCTATCCCGCCATTCAAGAAGGCGAGTTTGTTCGCTTTACGGATGAGGATTTACATGGCGTTGATTTCGACCAGTTTGTCATGGGCTTTTTCGTGTTTCAGAATTGTAATCTGGACGACGCAAAGCACATCTACGGGCAACCGATTTATTTTACCAATTCGTCAGTTCGGAATGTGGATTTTCGCGGTGTAAAAGCTATTATTGAAGCGGAGGACTGCGACTTCCGTGGTATGAAATATGACGAGGAAACGCAATTTGTCTATGGCAGTGGGAAATTAGCAACACGATCACGTTTCATAAATTGCAAATTAGATGATGAAACTCGTGACTTTTTAAGACAACAAGGCGCAGAAATCAACTAGTTATTTTCCGCCAGCACATTCTGCTGCAGCCAACAATACATAGCCACAGTAGCCGCCGCGCCAACGTTTATGGAGCGAGTCGAGCCGAATTGCTCAATCGCCACAATTTGATCCGCAGCGTTCGCTAATTCCGCAGAAATCCCCGGCCCTTCTTGCCCAAATACCAAAACCGCGTGCTTTGGTAGCGACATTTGCGACATATTCACACTACCCTCGATATTATCAATCGCGATAATTTTCCTGCCTTCATTACGCATTTTTTCAACAAACTCTTCCGTCGTCGCCAGATACGTAATGTGAAGATATTTATCCGTCATCATGGCACCACGCTTATTCCACTGCCTGCGCCCAATCACATAAATCTGCCGCACGCCAAACGCATTAGCGCTCCTGACAATTGTCCCCATATTAAAGTCCCGCTCGGTGTTCTCCAGAGCAATCACCAAGCCGTGATCCTTGGCGTCCAGATCTTTCATAATCTCTGCCTCGCTTCGACCCTTAAACTTATCAATTACATTTCTTTTATCTTCCATCTCTGTTATTTTAGCAAAAATACTAAATAAAGGGTAAAATCCAGTAATTCTATTGACTTTTTAAAACAAGTATGGTATAAATAAAGACAGCTTTCGTTGATAAGTTGAGCAAATCCTTGTCCGAAAGTGAACATTGACAGGCAATCGAATACAAGATGAGTTTTTATTTCTTTTTTAAGAATCGTTGAGAGAAATGAAATCTCATCTTGTATTGTTAAAGAACAATACGTCGCAATTCCGCCGATGAGAAATCACGAAAAGAGAAAGACATGCGCTATGACAAGTACATGGAAAGCCTTACGGGCAAAATCTCTGAAATTGACACTCTCTGGAAAGAACTGTGTCTCATCGTCCTGAAAGACGAAAATTGTTCCACGGTAGAAGATTTCGTGGGCATCCTTGTATTCGACTTGCAAGCAGATGCATTCGAAGAGTCTATAAGAGATCTGAAGAGATTCAATGAGAACAAGATCGGCACCAAGAAGACAGGAGAGGCGATACTCGACATAGTCGTCTCCGCGGCATACGCGATTACCCAGATCAAGATTGAACCCGTCAAATTCTTCTCAGACAAAGAGAAATGCGATTGGGTCATACTCTTCGCAGATGAAATCCGCAAATCTCTCTTTGAGATCATGGTAGACTCTCAGAATCTCTTTATGGAGTCGTGACGATTCTACATGGCAGGTGATTGTTCCTTCACGATTGCCTGTCATGTAGACCCTGAATTTAAGTTATTAAAAATCACCCATTTCCAGGGTGATTTTCTTATGGTGAAAAATTTCAATTCTGGTGCGGATGAAAGGACTTGAACCTTCACGTACTTGCGTACACTAGCACCTGAAGCTAGCGCGTCTACCAATTCCGCCACATCCGCATGTGGGCTACGCGTTATTATAGCCCAAATTTAACCTCATATCAAGCTTGATTACGCAGCTTACACCACGCGTTTAGTTCTGAGGCCAGCTCTTTTGGTTGCGCCTCCGCTTTAATTCCTGGATTAAAAATTCCAGCTGGATCAAAGATTTGCTTCACCTTCGCGTATAATTGTTTTTCATCATCTGGCAGATTTTTATAGATAAAGTTGGCTTTTAGCCGACCATCACCACCAAAGCCCGCAAATGAACCGCCGTATTTTTCAACGATCTGCGCGATTTCAGTCAGTAATTGTAAGATCTTCTGACGCTCGCTCACCTTTTTACTATCAAACATTGGATATAATGCGATGTAATCACTCGAAAAGTCAATAAATACCGGAAGATTCACACCGTACTTTGCCTCCAGAGATTTCAAATCGCCGATGAAACTATCCATTTTCTCTGGCGCCATTAAAATACCAGAAAACGCACGTGGCGTAATCATGTGTGGTTCGCTTGGGTTTTCCGCTAGCGCCAAAACCGAATGCAAGCTGAATAGGTCCTGCTCTTCTAAATGTAATGTTTTTATATCGACCGCTTCTGATGATTCCAATTTTCGGGTCAATTTCTTTGCAGCTTTATTACGCGCTCGGTCTGAAAAATCATCAAAAATAGCCAGGACTACAGCACCCTTAAAGCATTCTTTTGGCGCCCACTCAACGACCTTTCCCACGCTGGCTGCCTGACGGAAGAATCGCCCGTCAATTATTTCCACAGAGGAAGCTTTATTCTTTATTGCCAGCTCGACGGCCGACTGGGCGTCTGACAATTTCTTATACGAAGCTGCAACAACCGAATATTCTGGGTGGACGAATTTAGCTTTCATAATGACTTCACAAATCACACCCAAGCTTCCCTGACTACCAATAAATAACGGTGTTAAATCGAACGAACCATCCTTTTGCTTAACCCGGGAAATTCCACTATAGCCCACAGTATCCGGTAAATCTGGGTCCATCTGGGCGATCAACTCAGCATTGTCCGAAATTAAGTTATCGATCTCACGATAAATCTCACCCTCAAACGTCGACAATCCCTTTTTCTTGCTCAGATCACGTCGAGATATTCGACCGGTCTGGATGACATCGCCATTACTCAGAACGACTTCTAGTTGCTGGACAGTACCAGCAAAATGACCGTGACTTCCAGACAACATGCCAGCAGGAGCAGTACTGATAGCGCCACCAATCGTGCCATCTTCTGCAATGTATGAAGTGCGTGGCAAACCTAAGCCTTTATGAGTCGACAAAGTTGCGTTAATTGCCGAAAGCGAGATCCCCGCTTGCGCATGAATCAACTGCTGGCGAGGATCAATACCAACCACACGATTCATGTAAGCTTTTTCATCAATTGCGATACCTTTATTTGCTGCTGCACCCGTCTCATCTGTACCATAGCCACGAACAAATACCGGCAAAACATGACCTTTTTCCGCTAATTGCGAGCAAAACCGCATCACTTTTCTAATGTCGTTCATATTAGCCGCCTGAACAACCATTTCCGGCCGACGAGCCAAAAGTCCGTTGTCAACTTCAAACTGGCTCAGCGCAAAATCCTGCGATACAACTTCGCCGCTCAGATGTTCATTCAAATATTTCGCAACTTTATTCATTAATCCTCCTTGGTCTATTGATTTAATTTTAGCATAAGCATGTGTAGTTGATAAGTAGAATTTACTTTGATATAATCAGGTTATGCGGATGTGGTGGAATTGGTAGACGCGCTAGCCTTAGGAGCTAACAAGCTTGCTTACCTATTCTTGTATTTTATAGGGGTAATATAGCTTTTTCTTACTAAAATAGGAGTCTATTCTTGCAACAGACTCCTCTTTTAGACTCCTTTATTGTTCATAAGGATGTTTTTGCTTGGTCGTTGTCGTTATGTTTATTGTAAATTTTATCGGTTACAGCGAGAAGTGCATTTGATTTTTCTGTTTCGGTTGAGTGAGTATAGATTTGCAAATTTGTTGTTATTGAAGAATGCCCAAGGATAACTTGTGCATCTTTTGCCGAGACGTTAGCTTCTTTGAGCATTGTAGCAACGCTATGGCGAATCTCATGAAGCGTTATCTCTTTTAATTCCACTTTTCGGGCAGCATCTTTAGATGTTTTGATAAAGCTTCTACCGTCTATCGGGTTGTCTTTTTTGGTAAGGTAGAGAAGTTCGTCACCATCTGGATAGAGCCATCGTTCATATTCTGCTTGCAGCTCCTGTTTTATACTCGGCAGAAGTAGCAGATCGCGAGCACTTGTCCTTGTTTTGAGTGAGCCGATTTTTGGCTCATGTCCTACGAGATAAACTTGCTGTCTGATATGTATAGTTTTTCGGTAAAGTCAATGTCTTTCCAGTGCAAGCCAAACGCTTCACCGCGTCGTAATTCATAATGACACATGATAAGGAATAAACCGTAGTATGGATGGTCTGTTATAGAGTAAGATGCCTTAAAAATGCTATAATGACCTCCAGTATAGGCAACAAGTTTAAGGAGGAAAGATTATGGATTATAAAGAAATAAAGCTTAATGTTTCAAATGATAAAATTAAAGAATATAAGCAATTTGAGGGCTTAAAAATATATTCTGATATTTTTAAATCTGAAGATGAAAAGGTATTGATCAACAAAAGAATATATATTACAAAAAAACAGAATTATGTTTATTACGAAAGAACAGATGTAAATTGGAATTATTGGTCAAACGAAAGAAATTATAATTCAACATTTAATCCAGAGAATGATAGTAAACACAACATTATATTTGAAGTTTCATCAAAATTAAGCGATTTTATTAAATATTTGGGAGAAGAAATAATTCGGAAGATTGAATTGAAACAGCACAATGGAGAAATTGTTGAGATATTAGATATTTGATTGTGTTATGAAGAATGAAGCATTGACTGAAAATATAATATCTACTCAAGCACGTAGAACTCCTAATTTTAGTAATATCAATTAAATAAAAATAGTATAAAAAAACAGTAAATCGAAAAAGGTTTACTGTTTTTTCTTTGCTTAAAAATAGAAAGAGAGGAAAAGAAAAAATGAAAAGTCGCTTTTTCAAGCGACAATTTCGAAAAAATTCAGATTTTGGTGCGGATGAAAGGACTTGAACCTTCACGCCGTGAGGCATATGCTCCTAAGGCATACGTGTCTACCAATTCCACCACATCCGCATATTTGATATTGTGAAATATTTCTGTAAGCAAGTATATCAGTAAATAAAATAAATTACCACATTTTTAACATTTTTTATTTAACAGGAATTTTCTTTGCTAAATCTAATAACAACTCAATCAATTGCGAACTCATAATAGGAGCTTCCTCTTTGCTTTTAAATAATCCTTTTGATTTTTTAACTTGATTATTCTCTTCATTATTGAATATTCGGTATGCAACTGTTTTGATAATTTCATTTCTTAGTTTTACATCACCTTCAATACTTAGCAGATAAGGCTTTAGCGCTTTAAGTTGATGAGCTGTTCGTTGATTAGCTCGCTGTGCTTTGCGATGTTCGCTTGATTGAGTGGCTGTGTATCCTGCTACACCTCCAGCAATTAGCATAACAAATGCTCGAGCTACTAAGAATTGCCATGACACATCTTTAATATGAATGACTTCACAAACTACCAAGCAAGAAAATATTAATACCGCAAAAAGCAAGCGCACCGTTATTTTACGCCACCTATCAGCAGCTTCCATGTCTTCCTTAGCACTACTAGAATAATCGTGGATTAGTGTTTTATCTCCAGCCATATTCAATAATTCATCTATTCTAGCAAGACTATCTTTTGCCTTCGCCTCAGTAGCGTTTAGTTTTTTATTTATGTCAGCCGCAGTGCGATCGGCTTCATCACTCTTTTTGCTAAACGTTTCTTTGATTGTGCGTTTCTGCTCTTCGATAAATTTATTAACTGCCTCATTACGTACATTTTCAGATTTTGTAAATGATAATTGTTGTAAATCAGAGATTTTATTTGAAGAATCTTTTATGTCTTTTAAATCTTTGTTAAGTTCACCTATTTTCACACCAAGTGCTTCAAACTCGTTTTTAGCTTCAGTAACTTTTTCGTCAATGGTCTTTTCTGCAGTAGTTCCTTTAGCAGATATACTATCAATCTCTTTTGCTGCTGTACGCTTATATTGACCGACTGACCTATTCAATCCCGCAATAGCCTTGCGAGTTTCCTTTATGTCCATAGCGGGTGTCAATGAAGTAATGTACGACAATATACCATCAATGTATCCATTCATATAAGAAATACCTAGATACACATCATCGCGAGTGTTTTGCCAGTTATCAAAACACGAACTTACACTTGAGAGATAACTGCCAATATTATCAATACTTGATACTGATAATAGACGATTATCTGTATTATCAAGTCTATCCACTAAAAGCTCAATGACCAATTTTGCCCGATTGATATCATCGATTGCTTCAATAGACACGCTGTCAGAGTTTATCTCATTAAACTTAGCTAATAATTTCTTGGCTGCAGTATATGTGGCACTATTCTGTATACGATCTTCCCATTTGCTCATGAGGCGTTATTCCTTTTTTGCTTAATTAGTTTGCCACCCCTTATTTTAACTTCAACTATAATTATATCACTTTTGTTCTTGAGAACGGCTACCCCCTAAGAGTAGAGAATCTTACTTATCCAATTTGATTAATTAGACTCCGCACTAGACTCCAGAATTGACTCCTTGCAGCCCAGTACAATAACAAACAAAAAACAACGAGTTAGAACTAACTCTTATATCATTTTTGCCTTTATTGTCCATTATTTGCCTGCTGGAGGCCTCTTGCCGGCGGTGTGCGTAAGTTCTCCACTAAGTGAAAAGAAGGCTTAATTATCTAGCCTTAGGAGCATGTGCCTCACGGCGTGAAGGTTCAAGTCCTTTCATCCGCACCATTACGTTATATATACGGATTTTTTTCGGAATTGTCGCCTGTAATATGGCGACTTTTTAATTGTTATGAAAATATTATTGACTATACCAAAACGCCTATGCTACAATCACGCCAAGGCAAATAATAATGCGAGATATCCACTTGGATCATCGAGGAGGGTTTATATTAATATGAGCAAAGCAAATAACTATTTCCGAAGGCAGCGTATTGGCCTGGCGGTTGTCGGCGGAATTATGACACTGATGGTGGCGTTTAGCTTGACGCCAACATTCGCTGGTGTCGTCGCAACCATCACCAACAGCGTAAACACCGCATCAACTGGTACGTTGGTTATGGAAGAAAAGAACCACGACGGAACAGTTACCTGCACCACTACCGGTACCGGTAGCGCCACTTGTGCAACCATCAACAAATATGGCGGCCAAGCACTCGTTCCAGGCGGCAGCACTGACACGACTGTAAAAATTACCAACAAGGGTAGCATCGCTGCCAGCGCCTTCACTGTTAAGGGTGGTGCTTGTACAACTGAGAATGCGCCAGGCGCCTCAGTCTCTGGTACGGGTAACTTGTGTAGCAAAATGACCGTTACCGTCCGTGCTAACGGTACACAGGTTTGGAGCGGTACGGCAGAAGCCTTCCAGCAAGCAGTAGCTCAAGATATCAAGACAGTCGTTGGTCACCCAATTGCACCAAATGAGACAGTTACATTGATCATAACTGCTGCACTGCCAGCAAACACTGACGCCAGCTTCCAGGGTCGCCAAATTTCACAGCCAATCACCTGGCAATTTAGCGCCTAGTATCTCATAAATAGCCGTAAAATCTGATATACTGAAGGGTAATGAAATTTAGTAAAACCAGCATTTGGGTAATAGCAGCACTGAGCCTACTAAGTCTAGGCTCAGTGCTCGTACTACACCTAGCTGGTTTTCGCTTTTTTACCATCGCCACACCAAGTATGGGCGAAACCGCTCCAGTCGGGACGCTAATCGTTACGCAGCCGCAACAATCCTATAACAAAGACGACATCATCACGTTTTATCGTAGCGGCAGTGTATACACTCACCGCCTAACTAAAATCAATGACGACCACAGCTACACCACCAAAGGTGACCTCAACGCCGTAGCAGATTCTTTGTCGGTGGCTAACCGAGACGTGATCGGCAAAGCGGTGGTAATTGCTCCTGTGTGGGGCTGGGTCTGGCGTGCTGCGCCGATATTACTGATCGGCTGGATCATCGTCTATTTGCTTTCGTGTATCAAGCGACTGCGTGAACGCTGGCGTTGGCCAGTTCGCATCATTGGCGGAACGCTGGTGGTTATCTTGGCCACATTGATCCTTAATCCGTGGCTTCGTGCTGACATGCTCAGTATCGCTACGCACCAGCAAAATGACGTGCGACTTCACATTGTCAATACGGGTATTTTCCCTATTCGTGATGATGACGGCAACCGTGTTCATACTGGTCAAACCGCCATCGTGCGGGCCACCGAAACCGACGCGCAGGGGCATTATATTTACGTGCCACGGCCGTCACTTGGGCCAACGGGCGTGGTGTTTGCGCTATTGTGGTGTCTGCTGCCGCTATTCATAGCGCTGTTAGTAAAATTGCCGCCACCAGAAGAAGAAATTACCGGACTGCAGCTTGTTCATGAGCGAAATCGCAACATGATGCTACTCGCTATCATCATCTTGTTTGAAGTAGTGCTTCTGACCGTACAATTGTCTTCTCTGGCAGGATTTACCGCGACCATACAAAATAGCACCAACCGTGTCCAAGCTCGCGCCTACTTCAAGTGCTCCGAAGCTACCTGGATTCGGTCACAAATTCGCCCCAATCCTCAGCCGTATTTTGCTTGGGCGCTCAACAGTGACCATGCCGCCAACCCTATCGTGACTGATCTCTCTGGCAATGGCAACCATGGCAAACCTTCGCCGAGCGATGGCTCACCCAGCCGCGCCAGCGTCTCAAACACCGGTTGTGTGCGCGACGATCGACGCGTTTCAGTATTTAACGGAGTAAACGCCTGTCTCACTCACGGAACGTCAGCAGAGCAGAAGGTCAATCCTGCGCCAAATACCTTTAGCCTGGAGGTGTGGTTTAGCACTAATTATCGAAGCAATGGTCGACTAATGGGCTTTAGCTCTTTATACGAAGGTGACTATAACGGCGGTGGACAAAGTGATCGTCATATATATATTGATAAAGACGGTCGAGTAGTATTTGGAGTTTACAACGGAGGCATCAAACTTGTTGCTTCAAAAGCTGGAGTAGATTATGCTGATGGCCGCTGGCATCACGTCGTTGCCACTATGTCGCCAAGCGGTGCGACACTCTACTTAGATGGAAACCGCGTCGACACCAATACATCAATGACTGCCGGAGAAAATGTACCTAACGGCGGATACTGGAAGGTTGGATGCGGCAAATTGACTTATTGGAAAAATGCTGACGACAGCGAATATCAAGGCCCTAAGTATTTTAAAGGCAGTATGCAATACAGCTCAGTCTATACGACTGCCCTCACCGAACAACAAGCTCGTGACCACTATTTGGCGGGCGCCCTATAGTAGTATATAATTGGAATAGCGATGGGAAATTAGCTCAGCTGGCTAGAGCGCACGATTCACATTCGTGAGGTCACAGGTTCAAGCCCTGTATTTCCCACCATTTCACGTTAGATATAAATATGGAATCTTTTTACGTTACGTCAACTCATCTTGACATAGATATGGTGACCAAACCTCATCCTTCTGGATTGGTTATATTCTCACGAGAATTATCTACAAACAGAGATCTATCTGGGCACATAATAATATCTCCCGAGAACCATCATACAGATATATATTGTGATTACCTTGAAAGAAATGAAGCTTTATTAGCGGAGCGTGAACATTGGGGAGTAAAAATTCGACAGGACAAGATTGTAAATTACTTCGCCCGAACAGAACCTGCTTACGGAATATACATACCTCAGCTAGACGATATGCCGGACCATCCCGAGCTACTAATAGCTTGTACGAAGAATAGAAAAGCGAAGAGATTAGCCCGCCAAGAATTAAAAATAAATCCGACGCAAGTTAAATTGGCAACACAAGCCATCAGTATAGTAATGGCTGATTCAGATATTTTGCATAGAGCCGACGGCAAAACTCGACTGATAAATTTTCCAAAAGACCAACTTGACAAGCAGCAAGTTGCAGTATATTAAAGTATTAAACACAACTTCCACTCTTTTTATTTTCCCCTATTCATGATAAAATTCTATATTAAGAGGAAGGTCTGCTACTAACATCAGACCATATTTTTATGAAGGACGCTAGCAAGATTCGAAACATTGCCATTATTGCCCACGTCGACCACGGCAAAACGACCATGGTTGACGGGCTATTAAAGCAGTCGCGAACATTCCGCGACAACCAAGCCGAGATGAGCCAGGAATTGATTATGGATTCCGGCGATCAAGAGCACGAGCGCGGCATCACCATTACCGCCAAACAAACGTCAATTTTTTACGGCGACTACAAAATAAACATCATTGATACGCCAGGACACGCCGATTTCTCTGGCGAAGTTGAGCGAACCCTGAATATGGCTGACGGCGTTCTGCTGATCGTGGACGCACAGGAAGGGCCGATGCCGCAGACGAAGTTCGTGTTGAGTAAGGCTTTGGAATTGGGGCTAAAACCAGTGGTGGTGATCAATAAGATTGACAAGCCAGCCAGGCGAATTGCCGAAGTCGAGGATGAACTAAGCGATCTGTTTTTGGAGTTAGCGACTGATGATAGTCAGCTGCATTATCCGATTTATTATGCTATCGGGCGCGATGGTAAAGCGTGGCGGGAAATTCCTACCGACCCGAGCAACAACGCTGATCTCACGCCAATTTTTGAGGCGATTATCAATGATATCCCGGCACCGAGCGTCACGGCTGACGGCGGGTTTCAGATGTTGGTAACCAGTTTGCAGTACGACACCTTTCAGGGTAAATATGCCATTGGGCGGATCGCTCGCGGGTCGGTTAAGCGCGGTCTGGCGGTTAGCCTGATGAAACAGGGCGAAGTGTCAGGTTCAGCGCGAATTGAGAAAGTTTTTGGTTACCGCGGACTGAACCGCGAAGAGCTTGACGAGGCGTTTGCTGGCGACATTGTGGCGTTGGTCGGCGTCAGTGAAGCACACATTGGCGATACGATTGCCGACAAAGAACAGCCTGAAGCCCTGCCGGCGATTGCCATTGAAGCGCCGACATTGAGCATGTATCTCGGCCCAAATACCAGCCCGATGAAAGGGCGCGAGGGTGAATTTACCACCTCGCGGCAAATTGGCGACCGATTGCGGCGAGAGCTGGAGACCAACGTGGCTCTGCGCGTCGAAGAAAACGGCATCGGCTTTACGGTGTCTGGCCGCGGCGAACTGCACCTCAGCGTCTTGATCGAGACCATGCGGCGTGAAGGCTTTGAATTTGAAGTCGGCCGCCCGCAAGTGGTCACCATCACCGAGGACGGCGTCGAAAAAGAGCCAATTGAAGAATTACAAATCGAAATTAGCAGCGAATTCATCGGCGCGATCAGCCAAGAATTGGGTGCGCGCCATGCTGAAATGAAGTCGCAAGAAACCACCGCCAGCGGCGCTACTCGCATCACCTACGTGCTGCCGACGAGAGCGTTGATCGGCCTGCGAAACGTACTGTTGACCGCCACCAAAGGCACGGTGATCATGAATTCCCTGCCGTGCGGCTATCAACCGCTGGGCGGCAAATTGCCAAAGACCCGCGGCGGCGTACTCATCGCTTTTGAAGCCGGCACGACAACGCCGTATGCTCTGCAGGCGGCCGAGGCACGCGGCGAACTCTTGGTCGGGCCTGGCACGGAAGTCTACGCCGGTATGATCGTCGGTATTTATAATCGCCAAGAAGACATCGAAATTAACGTCTGTAAGGCTAAGCACCTGACCAACATGCGCTCCAAATCGTCCGATGGCACGGTGCAGCTAACGCCATTTACACAGTTCAGCCTAGAGCAATGTATCGACTTTATCGAGGATGACGAGCTTTTGGAAGTTACGCCAAAGTCATTACGACTTCGCAAGCGATATCTGGACGCAAACGAGCGAAAACGCGCTGCGAAACAATAGTCGTGTAAACCACAAAATAACCGCCCCGTAATGGAGCGGCTATTTTTATAATTGTGAGCTAATTAATTGACAAGTGTTTCTTTAACCCTACGTGACACAAAGAAGTATAGAATAACCAGACCTTCCAGTATCAACATAGTAATGATTCCCGCAATTAGCGTTGGAGTATCCTCGCCCGATTTCCCAGATGCGTGTAAGGCAATCATACTTGCGGTGTTGTTTATCCCAGCCGTAATAAGCGTAGCTACCGCCAACCACTTACCAAGACGCTTTTGCATAGCTATAAACACAACAGCACAGATCGACAAAACTGCTAGTATCGGTGAGAATATCAAAGAAATAATATTCTCAGGCTGACTAAGATTCATTATAGCATTGAAAAACATTCCTATATTACCAATGCCACCAATAACAAAACAAACCACAAAGAACATTAGCCATCCCTTAACGCCCTTTAGCGATTCTGCCATAACAACATATTGCACTGGAGCTGCTTGTGGCTGAGCAAAATATTGCTGGTTAACTGGTTGCTGCTCGTACGGGGTGTTTTGAGATTGTGGCACTGGGCCATATTGTGCATTTGGATCTGGCTGTGGCGCATACTGTGGCTGCTGAGGTTCTTGTTTTGGCATATTATTTTCTCCTATTAAAGAAATATTAATACGCTAATTATAACACATCCTTAATTTCTTCCGGTAAAAATCCTTTTTTATGTTTAAAACCAGCTTGCCATTTGTAGTCTTTGGTATAGCCTAGATCTTTCATCAGGTTGGTGGCAGCGTTGCGAAGATGGAGCGGTACGGGTGAATTGGGATATTTGCGCGCCAGAGAAAAGGCATCGTTCATCGCATCAGTGGTCTCACGCGACTTTTGACTGCGAGCCAGAGCGATAGCACAGTGAAATAGATTGTATTTGGCCTCAGGCAGGCCAACGCGCTCAACTGCCTCAAACGTAGCGACCGCTAGGCTCAGCGCACCATTGCCAGCCAACCCAATGTCTTCTGACGCAAAGATCACCATCCGCCGTGCGATGAACTTCGGGTCTTCGCCAGCGTCAATCATCCGCGCCAAATAATACGCCGCAGCCACCGAATCACTACCGCGCAGCGACTTGATGAACGCTGAGATGACGTCATAATGTGTATCGCCTTTTTTGTCATAGCCCGGCAAACGCCGCTGGGCCGCTGCTTTGACGACCTCCGGCGTGACTTTGCCGCCAAAACTCAGTGCCAATTCCAAATTACCCAAGGCCACCCGCGCGTCACCGTCCGCTAATTCCGCTAAATAATCCAGGACTTTGGGCGGCACTCGCTTGGTTTGTTTCAAAACCTTCAATGCCCGCTTCAACACTAGTACAATTTCATCTTTGGTCAGTTGCTGCAGCACCAGCACTCGCGCCCGACTGAGCAGTGGCGTGATCACCTCAAAACTCGGATTCTCGGTGGTCGCACCAATCAAGGTGATCAGCCCACTCTCAACATACGGTAAAAAGGCGTCCTGCTGCGCCTTATTAAAGCGGTGGATTTCATCAACGAACAGAATCGTCCTGAGGTTAAAGTTCCAATTTTGCCTGGCGTGTTCAATCACCTTTTCGACATCTTTTTTACCACTAGTCACCGCCGACAGCTCGACGAACTCTGCATTAACCTCACGAGCGATAATTCGCGCCAACGTCGTCTTACCCGTGCCTGGCGGCCCCCACAAAATCAAGCTGACCGGCTCAGCGCGCCTCACAATCTGACGGAGCAATTCACCCTCACCCAACAGATGGCTCTGCCCAATCACCTCGTCCAGATTTTGCGGCCGCATCTGCTCGGCCAACGGTATTCGTCCCATGCTCTTATTATACGAATAAATTTAGTTACTCATCAAGTCGCAACTGCGCAGAATATGCTAGAATAACATTATATAAACAGGAGGAATTTATGGAAATATCAATAGCAATTTTAGTCATCTTGACTATTTTTGTACTGAGCGGCATTAAAATCGTCAATCAATACCAGCGCGGCGTGGTGCTGACGCTCGGTAAGTTTACTGGCGTACGCGAACCAGGACTTCGAGTGGTCGTACCAATTTTCCAAACGATGATGCTGGTCGACGTGCGTTCGACACCGATTGACGTACCGAAACAAGAAGTTATCACCAAGGACAATGTCACCGTCGGCGTTGACGCGGTGGTATATTTCCGAGTGATTAACGCGCCAAAGGCGGTGCTTGAGACGACCAATTATATTTATGCCACCAGCCAATTTGCCCAGGCGGCTTTGCGAGATGTCACTGGTAATGTCGACATGGACGACCTGCTCGCCAAGCGTGAAGAGATTTCGCAGCAGATCAAGGAAATTGTCGATGCCGAAACTGACAAATGGGGTATTGACGTTGAGAATGTCAAAATCCAGAACATTGAACTGCCTGGTGACATGAAGCGAGCCATGGCCAAGCAAGCCGAAGCTGAGCGTGAACGCCGTGCCAATATTATCAACGCCGATGGCGAAAAAGCTGCCGCCGAAACGCTGGCACAAGCGGCGGAGATCCTGGCAAAAACCCAAGGCGCCATTAATCTGCGTACACTGAACACACTGGAGCGAATCTCGACCGAGCCAAGTCAAAAGACTATGATGCTCTTCCCAATTGAACTGATCGATGCTATTCGGGGCGGCAAGAAATAATAACGAGCCATAAAAATAAGCACTCCGTAAACTGGCGGGGTGCTTTTATAATTTCTGGTGCGGGTGGGGAGAGTCGAACTCCCGTCTCAACCTTGGGAAGGTCACATAATAGCCGTTATACGACACCCGCGTGTTCTCATTTTATCACGCTTGCACAGTGCGGGCAATCTGTAGTATAATTGGCGGTAGCAATCACCCATGTGGCTCTTTAGCTCAGTTGGTAGAGCAGAGGCCTGAAGAGCCTTGTGTCCCCAGTTCAAGTCTGGGAGGAGCCACCAAGTATTGCAATCATCCAGCGATTTTGCTAAAATAATCTCTGGAACCGCATGCGGGTTTAGCTCAGTTGTTAGAGCGCTTCCTTGCCATGGAAGAGGCCAGGAGTTAGAGTCTCCTAACCCGCACCAATTTTGAATATCGAGCTTTTAGGCTCGGTTTTTTAATAATATTCTAATAAATCAGCTCGTGGTCCAGTTATTTATTTGGCGGATAATTATTTATTAGCCTTCGGAAATCAGGTTTTCTTACCGTAAAACTTTAGAGCTTTATCCATACGCCTTGAGTGCATCCATGGATCATCATCAAACATTACATACTGTATATTACCTGAATTATCCGCACCCAATGCTAACCAGTATCCAGCCCTAGCCCTATACTTATTCATAGTAGCTATTATTTGCAATCTAGGAATAACGTCTCGCCCTGAGCTACCGCTCATATAAGTTACACCTCCCCAGGGCTGCTCATTATTTGTGATCTGCAATGAAAAATCGTGTAATTTACCCTTATCCTTCTTGGCTTGAGAGTTAACCATATTTATATATTTCATTATATCGTCTACAATCTCCTGGGGTATCGTCATCAGAAAGAAAACAATATCAGTTACTGAAGGATCATCCATCTGTTTGATGGTGTTGACCAGTTTCTTGAAGTCCTTGTTCTGCCAAGGATTAAATAAAGCATCTTCCTTTTTAGGTTTTGGTGTACACATCTTCTTGTGATAGTAGTCTGCATCGATAAGTTGACCAAAAGATTGGTCTAATACAAGCATGTCAGAGTTTCCAGGCATAAATAGTCCGCATCTCAGATGATATGCAAGATGGATGATCTCATTTGATGATATTATACCTTCATGATTTTCAAGACGTTGTTTAATATAAAAAGTAAACTCATATGGGTCTTTGAAATATTCAGCCATTAAGTCGAGATCAAACAGGCTTAGCTGCATTGGTGGTAATTGATCAACATCCACCAAAAATACACGCATCTGATCCATTACTGCTGGATACGGCTCATTTGATACACACAATATATACGCGTGCTTTATGTTTTCTGGTGGCGTAATTTGCTTACCTGATTTATCAATTAACTTGTAAGACTCATTACCCAGAAGCACATCACGGACTTTTATACCTTGCTCATATGGGTCGATAACTGCCTTCTGAAAATCGGATTTAATAGCATCAACATCACCGTTGAGTGCGGCAGCTGTCATTTTTTTGCTTTTATTCTGGGCGATGATGACTGTATTGCCGATAATTCCCATAACATCAATATCGGTCAATTCTTTCTTTCCTTTAGTAATCTTTACAGCTTTATATGTATTTGCCTCACCAAAAATAACTTTGAAATAATCATAGGTTATGTCTTCGGCCACTTCTCCAATATGTTTATTAACAGTATTGGCATACTGCTCATCCTGACGCATCCAGTACAAAGGACTTTTATATATAGCCGATGCTAGTGCCATCGTGTTCGGGAAAAAGTAGATGTCGCTGCCTAGGTTAATAATCGGCTTGTAGGTGAATATATTTTCATCACCAGGCTCGTTGAAGGTCTCCGGCTGGTCGCCAAACGAACAACTAAATAGTTCAAGAAACGCCCGAATATCTTCTTTTGTAATACTTTTTTCTGTAGTCTGTATGGTCTCAACAATAAGATCAAAAGGAAATGCCATTTCATCTATCGCACGTAATGACTTTACTTTTTCACCAGTAAGCGTTGAGCGGGCAAAATGCACACCATTGAGCATACTCTTCAGGGCAAAGAATATACTTTTTGACTTTACAATATTAAACTTCGTATTGCTCTTAATCCAATCTTCGTCCCGAGCGTATAGCTTTTGTGCCATCTCAAATGGCTGTACGTCGTAAAAACCCGTATCACCATAAAAAGTGGTTTCTATAATCATTTCTTTACTACCAAAGATTTTTCGAAATTCTTTCTCTTTCTCTTCATCGCTCATAGTTTTAATTTGTTCTGGCGTATGTTTCATCATAGCTTTGCTAAAATCATACATATAGGTACAATGAAGCTCATCTAGCAGTGATCTGGTACGCTTGACCGTCTTCTCGATTTGATGTTTACTAATATTATCGAAACTAACAGCCTTATTTTTGAGCATTAGCCCCATAAGAAGAGCCACCTCGTTGACGTGTAGTTTCTCCCGCCAGTTCACATTGGCTGCATCATGTATGTCTATAAAGAAATCTCGTGAAATAATTTCCGCAAAAGCAAATATATAGCCTTTCATTGCTACGAGCAACTTAATGTCGGATATAATTTTTTCTCGTGAACGTTTTCCTAATACCTTTTTACTGTTTTTCATAAGCTTATTATACTCACAAGAATTATCTACGCAATAATATGAAATATATATAGTGAAGATAGAGTGACTTTATTAATCGTAAAGCAGTCTTATATACGCACCTTAGTTTCCGTGCCGAGTCTTGGCCTAGAAAAAATACACTAACTCGCCTATACTTATCTCATGAAAACCTGGCAAAATGTCGCTTCGCTATACCAAATTTATCCGCGCAGTTTTCAAGACCTTAATGGCGACGGAGTTGGTGATTTAAATGGCATCACTTTCCGGTTGGATTATCTGAGTGATTTGGGTGTTGATGCGATCTGGATTTCGCCGTTTTTTACCTCACCGATGACTGATTTTGGATATGACGTGGCGGATTATCAAAATGTTGATCCAATTTTTGGCGGTTTAGATGATTTTCGTATGTTGCTGGACGAAGCGCACGCACGACGTATCAAGGTGATGATTGACCTGGTGCCATGCCATACGTCCGACCAACATCCGTGGTTTGTTGAGTCGCGTTCTAGTCGAGACAACCCCAAGCGCAATTGGTATGTGTGGCGCGATAAGCACAATGGCAAGGAGCCGAACAATTGGCGCAGCTTGTCCGGGGGGCGAGCGTGGACGTATGATGAGACTACTAGACAATATTATTTGCATTCGTTTTTACCAACCCAGCCTGATCTCAATTGGGATAATCCTGAAGTGCGCCAAGCTATGCAAAATGTGGTGCGATTTTGGTTTGATATGGGCGTGGACGGCATGCGGGTTGACGCGATTTGGGGCATTTCTAAAGATCCAGAGCTAGGTGACGATTCAGTAAATTCCAATTTTTATGGCGACCCCGACAGCTACGGCGCATTCGTACATGACCATTGTAAACATGGGCCACATTTTCGGGAATATCTACATGAGTTGGCCAGTGTTTGTGATGAATATGACGACCGACAGATGGTGTTTGAGTTTTATCCGGACGAACAATTGGGTGATATTTGGCCGCAGTATCGTGAAGTTATTCAGGCGCATCCAAAAAGTTCGACATTTTTCATGGAACATCGGCAAAATGATTGGCATGGCGAGCGTACGGGCTGGAATATTGTCAATTATTTGCAAGCCTGTGGCGATAACTTGCCGTTTTTCTGTGTTGGTAATCACGATCAGCCGCGCGTTAGGTCACGCTTAGGCTTTGAACGGGCGCGAGCGTTGCAGTTTCTCAATCTGCTTTGCCCTGGCGTGAGTGTTATTTACTATGGTGACGAGATTGGCATGGAAAATGGTCAGCTGACTGATGCGGATATTCGTGATAATTTTAGCCCAAATCATACCCCAGTTGATAGCCGCGACTTGGAGCGCACGCCAATGCAATGGGATGATACTCGGTTCGCTGGGTTCTCAGAAGTAAAACCGTGGCTACCAGTGAATAAAAATCGCACATTTATTAACGTCACTGAAGAGAAAAAGAATGTCTATTCTATACTTAATTTACATAGAAATTTACTGCAGCTACGCAAAGATATGCCCATTTTTAGAGACGGTTCTCTAGAAATTATTCATAGCACCGGTAATGGATTTATCCTTGGTATAAAACGCGAGCTGGAAACTGAGCGGGCTTATATCTTCATCAATTTCGCTGACGCACCGCAGAGTTTTTTCATTCCAGAAGACGCCGAAATCATCGCCTCAACCCATTCTCTAGATTTAATTTTCAAAGAAAAAAGCAACTTAACCATTCCTGGATATTGCGGAATTTTACTTATTAAATAAGTAAATCTCTATGACATCCGCTAGAATAGCTCTCCCGTTTCTGGATTTATCTCTTCAAGAGGATAAACCCCTGCTGCTTCCATGGCTATACCGGCAAGATTTTCTCTAAGCTCCTGTGCCGCTAAAAATCTTCTAAATCTAGATAACAGTTTTCTTCAGCATCACCGTAGACTCTGCAGCCTGGATCATAATCAACATACGACATATAGCTATTAGCACCTCTCTCTTTTTTATCTGTCTACGTTCTATTATACGGCAACTCTAAATATAGCGGTAGGGTTAATATAACAACACTATCAATCTAACAACTTATAGGGCTTTTACATTTAAAAATCCCGACATATCGCCGAGAAAATAAATATAATTAAGGATTATTCCAATCGTAGGAATTTGGTGAGGTGCGCCTCCCCATAACTACGACTGTCCACCACAACAGTTTTGTCTTGAATTGGCACCTCACCTATTCCTGGATGTGATAATATCATAGTTCCACCAGGTTTGAGTAGCCCCATTAGTCGCGAAACTGTGGAAAACTGCGGATTGTGATACGGCGGATCGGCAAAAATAATATCAAACTCCCCTGTTACATCCGCAGTTTCCATCCAATTTGATATTGTTGTTTTTATTACAATAGATTTTTCGTCGGCACCCAAACTGGTTATGTTTTTAGCAATGACGCGCTGCGCGACCCGGTCTCGTTCCACAAAAACCACCGACTCAGCGCCACGGCTGAGCGCCTCCAAACCAATGGCGCCAGAACCGGCAAAAGCATCCAACACCCGCGCGCCGCGGACTGTTTCGCCCAGCGAATTAAACATCGCTGAACGGACTCGTTCACCCATGGGATGTGTCGTTGAGCCTGGCGGCGTTTGGATAAATCGTCCACCAAATTCGCCAGCGATGATGCGTACTCTCACCGTTTGGCCTCAAGTTTCCAAACCGACGCTAGCCAGCCCAACATGACGGCTTTGATGATAATTGGCATCAGTTCATGATTGGTCTGCCACGCCAAGTCTGTCGTCCAGCCGTTTTTACCAAAATTGTCATACATTTTTAGGTCGGCCACAGCGTGAACTTGCTCTAGATAATATTCTCGATAGCCTTGCTGCTTGACCTGCAAAATCTCAGCTTCACTAGGCACGGCGTCCTTGAAGCGCGGATAGGCCACTACGCTCGCCACGCCCGCTTCAAACGCTACGTGCATAGTCATCATGCCTTTAGCGCCCCAAAACTTCCAATTGTTTTTGATGAGCTCAATCCCCGTGTCGCCCTTCATGACGTTTTTCTTGAGGATGGATGTTCGCGTCTCCAGGCCTTCGCCACCGCGCAACTCTTGCATGGCGTGCTCCAGCGGAAAATGATGCGCCGGCGTCAGACCATCGGTGATGGCGTGCGCCATCCATGCCGCTTCAAACGCCGCTCGTTCAGAATTATGTTTTTGCAGCGCTTTCGCTAGATTATCAATATGCTGGTCAATCATTTCCAAAAGTGCCGTGTCATTCGGATCGTCTGGATTGATGAAATGCCACGGCTCGTCAACGGCTGGACTTTTGCGCTTGACGCCGTCAGGGCCGTTTTTGCCTTCAAAATGCAGAATGTCTTTGATATCAGGAAACTCACACCAATCAGGCAGCATTGGCGTCAGATGTCGCCTGGCCACTCGATCTATCTTTTGATGAACACCGATAAATCGGCCAGAGCCATCTCTAATTGTTGTTCCTGCATACATATTAATTCAAAATGGTTAATCGCTGATAGCGACTGACGGCACGCGCCAGATGGTTATATTGTAGCAAATCCTGCCCCTCTTTGACAAAGCGCTCGGCCTCCGTTTGCGCACGGGCAATCAGCGGTGTGTCGCTCAGCGAGGCAATTTTCAGGTTCAGCACGCCATGTTGCGCTCGGCCGTAGATTTCGCCAGGACCGCGCAGTTTCAAGTCAACTTCCGCCAAGTAAAAGCCATCTTGGGATTTCTCAATTTCCTTGAGGCGTTGGGATGGTTTATCGTGACCCGACAGCATCAGATGACAAAAGCTCTGATGCTGGCCGCGCCCAACCCGACCGCGCAGCTGATGGAGCTGGCTGAGTCCAAAGTTGTCAGCATTTTCAATGAGCATGACCGTGGCGTTTGGCACATTAACACCGACCTCCACCACCGTAGTACTCACCAACATGTCAATGTCGCCGTCCGCAAACTGCTGCATGACCGCCGCTTTTTCCTCTGGCGGCAGTTTACCGTGTAATAATCCGACGCGGCGATGACGAAACATCGTTTTTGCTAATTTGTGGTATTCCGCCTCGACCGATTTTTTGTCATTGTCAGGATTATCATCAATCAATGGGCAAATGACGTAAGCTTGGCGGCCTTGAGCTAGCTCGTGATCAATCGCTTCGTAGAGTTTCGGCGCTGAAGCTGGCGACCAAATTTTCGTTTCAATCGGCTGACGGCCAGCTGGCAACTCGTCCAAAATCGATATATCCAGTTCACCGTACAACGTCAGCGCCAAGCTCCGCGGGATCGGCGTAGCAGTCATGCTGAGGAGATGCGGCATGTAGTCCGCTTTTTGTAGCAACGCCTGCCGCTGCTTGACGCCAAATCGATGCTGCTCGTCAATCACCACAAAACCGAGCTTATGGTACGCCACTTTTTCCTGAATCAGCGCGTGCGTACCAACCACCACGTCAATGTCACCATTTGCTAAATTGTCCAGCAGTTGCCGCCGCGGAGTACCCTTGACGTGCCCTGTCAGCAGCGCCACCGACACGCCAAACGGCGATAACAGCTCATCGAGCGTTTTGGCGTGCTGAGTCGCCAAAATCTCCGTCGGCGCCATGATGGCCGTCTGAAAACCAGCCTGTGCCACTTCCGCCGCCACCAACCCAGCGACCACCGTTTTGCCCGAGCCAACGTCACCCTGCAGTAAGCGATTCATCGGATGTTCGGACTCCAGATCTTGCAAAATCTGCCAGGCGGCGCGGCGCTGCGCATTGGTCAAGGGAAACGGCAGCTGCTCGACAAATTGCTTGACGACCGGCTGATTGAACGGGATGCGCCAGCCGGTCAATTTGGTTTGTTCTTGCTTATTCAGCTGCGCCGCCAAAATCATTTCAAACAATTCTTCAAACGCCAAGCGCTCACGTCCGCGGGCAATTTCCTCATGATTGTTTGGTGTGTGAAGGAACCTGATGGCTTCAGCGCGGCTGACTAGTTTTTGTCGCTGGACAATGTGTTCTGGTAGCGTCTCGGGCAAAAAATCCATGATGGGGCGTAGGTTTTTCAACAAATCCTGCACGGTTTTCGGGCGAAGGTTTTTGATGGATTTGTAGACCGGATGAATGCCCGATGTGCGTTGGGCGTCGGATGTATCGGTTTGCTTGGCCAGCTCGACAGATGGATTACTAATTTGATAGCTGTTATATTGCATGCCGAACTGGCCGGAGAACATAAACTCGGCGTCCGACTTTAGCTGGGATTCGCGGTATGGTTGATTGAACCAAACGGCCGTGACCTTGCCAGAATCATCCGCCAGTACCGCCGTGGTAATCCTCAGGCCTCGGCGCACAATCCGCGTGGAAATCGACTCGCAGTGCGCCCGCACCGTCACTTTACCCGGCTGAAGATCGGCGATGCTGACCGCCGCCGAATAATCATCATACGCCCTCGGCAAAAAATCCAAGGCGTCCGCCACCGTCTCCAGACCCGCCGCCGCCAGCGCTTGGGCGGTTTTGGGGCCGACGCCTTTGATGTGTTCCAGTGGGGTTGTCAGTTTCATCTACGAAACAGCGTTGATGCCTTCCAGCGCGTAGGCAGTATCTTCCCAGCCTCTAACCTCAATTGAATCAACTCCCATTTGTTTGACCGGAAAATCATTGCCGCCCTCTTGTAATTTATCGCCAAAGAATAACGCATCTTCCTTTGACCAGCCGTTCAACTCAAGCAGCTTACCAATACCATAGGCCTTATCAATTCCTGGCAGCGTAATATCAGTGCTGGTCGTACCGCCAATCCTCACCTCAAGACCAGGCAATTTCTCTGCCACTTTATCGCGATACACCGGGCGAATATCTTTATACTTTTCCGCCCAGGCATACTTATCTTCTGGCGACGCCTGCTGACCCAGCGCCGACATGGTAATCTGGCTGTGGCGATCCTCAATAATTTCACCCGCAGGATTATCACACCAAATACCCATCTCCCTGGCAACTTCTTCCAGCGCCGTAGTTATTTGAGTTTTTTGCTCATCAGATAAATCGTTCGCATATTGAATCTTCCATTCATTATCGGCAGCATCAAATCGATAATACCTAGTGCCGCAAGTCGGCATTGCATGAAATCTTTGGAGCAATTCAGGCTGAACATTAAGCCGATCAATCACCTGCTTTTTAATCTGCTGGAATGTGCCGCCGGTAATGACGCACACATCGTATTTTTCAAGCAACCGGCTAAGAATGCCAGCCATGCGATCACTGATTGGCGACTTGGTAATAGCTAGCGTGTCGTCCAGATCAAACCCGATAATTTTTTTCACTCTTCTCCCTCCATAATTAACACAAATGTATTTTTACCTTTTTTCAGTAGCGACGTAGTGTTGACAGCTTGGTCTTCGGTTATTTTTTCGCCGTTGAGGCTGATAGCGCCAGATTTTAGCAGGCGTTTTGCTTCGCCATTGGAACTGACCGCACCAGAAATCACCAACGCTTCAATCACACCAACGCCGACATCCACGCGCGGAATTTCCTTGGCCAAAGCGTCCAAATCATCATCTGACAATTGGCGAAAATCACCGCCGCCAAACAATACTTCCGTCACCCGCTCCACTGATTCGCGCCGATTAACGCCGTGGACGATGTCGGTGACTTCGCGCGCCAAGACTTTTTGCGCTGAGCGCGCACCTGGATTGACGGCGTGATTTTCAGCGATGGCTTCAATGGTATCGCGATCAAGCATGGTGAAAATCTTCATGTATTCGATGGCGCTTTCGTCATCAACGTTCAGCCAGAATTGATAGAACTTGTACACGCTGGTTTTGGCTTCATCCAGCCACACGGCGCCGCCTTCGGATTTGCCAAATTTGCGGCCAGTTGACTTGTTGATGAGCAGTGGCGCGGTCATGGCGTAGACTTCGGCATTTTCTTTTTTGCGAATCAATTCCACGCCCGAGAGTAAATTGCCCCATTGATCAGAACCGCCGATTTGCAAATTGACACTGTGATGTTTGAATAAGTGCCAGAAATCGTAGCCCTGCAACAAGGTGTAGGTAAATTCAGCAAAACTCAGCCCTTTGCCATTGTCGATGCGTGCCTTGAAAAATTCACGACCGATCAAGTCTGCCATGTTGAAATTCTTGCCAATGTCGCGGAGAAACGGTAACAATTCCAAATTGCCCAGCCAATCCGCATTATCCACCAGGGTAAAATCGCGTCCAGCAAATATTTGCGACACCTGTGTCTTCAAAGCTCGTTTGTTGTGCTCAATTTCCGCATACGACAGAAGACTCCGCTCCTCGGTGTCGCGCATATCGCCAATCATACCAGTGCCGCCACCAACCAGCAGGAATACTTTGTGACCGCGCTCCAAAAAATGCCGCACCATCATGTAGACCGCCAAGTGCCCTACATGCAGACTATCCGCCGACGGATCTGTCCCCAAATAGAGCGTAAAATTCTCCGAATCGATAAGCCTGTCGTCCGTAAATGTGGTCTGATTCCAGAACCCGCGCCATTGTAGTTCTTCTGATAGTTTCATAGCACTCCTTTTCTTTATATTAGTATAGCAATTTTATAATTGAAGCGAAACATATGCGTGATATAATAGGACTGTGAAGAGGAAAACTACGATTAACACCGCCGGACACGGCTCAAGTAATAAGAAGTCTCCGTCAAAACGGATGAATTTATATGCTAATTTGGCGCAAAAACATCGAACAAAAAAGGACAAAGACGCACGTGAGCGGGCGGAATATTTGGCAACTTTACCAAAACACCCCGTCAAGCGATTCTTCTACCGCCTACACCCAAAACGCCTAGCTAAATATTGGTTTTCTAAACGTGGCGGACTGATGGCCTTGAAGATTCTTGGCGTTGGCACCCTATTGGTGCTACTACTTATCGGTGGTATGTTTGCTTATTTCCGTAAAGATCTTGATAAAATCCGCCCCGGCGAACTGGCTAAACGTGTCCAAACTACCGTTACCAAATATTACGACCGTAATGATAATTTGCTCTGGGAAGATAAAGGGACAGGAAACTATCAATTGGTCGTCGAAGCCGATCAGATTAGCGACTACTTAAAAAAGGCCACCGTCGCAATTGAGGACCGCGATTTCTATAAGCATCACGGCATCAGCATTAGCGGTATAATGCGAGCAATGCTTTCAACCGCTTCACGACGCCAAGTCCAAGGTGGCTCGACTCTGACACAGCAGCTTGTCAAGCAAGTCTTCTTCGCTGACGAAGCTGGCGACCGTTCAATTAGCGGCGTTCCTCGTAAGATTAAGGAAATCATTCTAGCAATTGAAGTTGAACGCATGTATAGCAAAGATCAAATCTTATCTCTGTATCTAAACGAATCTCCATACGGCGGTCGACGTAACGGTGCGGAGTCAGCTTCACAAACATACTTCGGTAAGCACGCCAAAGATTTGACACTGGCAGAGGCAGCGCTGATTGCCAGTATCCCACAAAATCCAACCTACTATAACCCATATAATACCGCTGGGCATAAAGCGCTAATTGCCCGCCAACACACAACTTTGGATTATATGGCCGAACAAGGTGTCATTTCTAAAGATGAAGCCGAAAAAGCTAAAAAAGTTGATATTCTAAGCACTATCAAACCTCAGACAGAACAACTAGAAAACATTAAGGCGCCTCACTTCCTACTAATGGTTCGCAACCAGCTTAGTAAAGAGCTTGGCGAATCGGTCGTTGGACGTGGCGGACTAACAATTAAAACTACGCTAGATTGGCGTATTCAGGAAAAACTAGAGACAGAAATGAAGTCCTTCTTTGCTACTGGGCGACCAGATTCTGTCAGAATTAGTAACGGTGCGGCAACCGTTGAAGATGTACAAACTGGACAAATCGTCGCATTAGTTGGTAGTCGCGACTTTAATCATGCCGGCTACGGGCAAGATAATGCAGCCACATCTTATATTCAGCCAGGTTCAACCATTAAGTCTCTCGTTTTTGCTCAGCTATTCGAGAAGCATGACAACAAACAGGGCTATGGCAGCGGCACAGTACTAAGCGACGACAACATCGACAGTCTTTACGGCGCAAAACTACGCAACTGGGACGGAAAATTTATGGGCGCTATAAACATCCGCAAAGCCCTCTCCTTCTCGCGAAATATTCCAGCGGTCAAGGCAGCTTACATTATCGGTAACGGCTCAGCCAAACCGGTCGTTGAAGGAATTCGCAAGATGGGAAATCATAATTACTGTCGCCAAGAGGAAAATGCAGGCGGCTACGGACTTGGTGCATCAATTGGTGCCTGCGGTACCAAACAAACAGAGCTGGTCAATGCTTACGGTACTCTGGCACGTATGGGCGTCCAGAAAAATAGTTCAAGCGTTATTGAAGTAAAAAATAGCCAAGGCGAGACATTGAAGAAATGGAAGGACGACGGCAAGCAAGTCCTCGACTCGCAGTCAGCTTATATCGTAAATGACATCTTGTCCGACAGGACCACCGGACTTCACGGCTGGATGGGCGTGAACGGCGTCCGAACTTCAGCCAAAACTGGTACGTCTGACAAAGGTTCTCAGCCAAAAGATTTATGGATTGTTAACTATAGTCCAGCTCTTGTCATGGGAATCTGGCTCGGTAACTCTGATACTAGCGTCATCGGCACATCATCATCAAACTTTGGCATGCCGGTGGTTAGAAATGTCATGTCATTTGCTCACACCCAAGTTTACGCTAAAGAAGGCAAGTGGAAATCTGGGCAATGGTACGAGCGTCCAAACGGCATCCAGAATGTTAATGGCGAACTTTACCCATCATGGTGGGACAAGAAACAAGGCCAATCTACAGAGAAAATCACATTCGACAAGGTCTCTAAGAAGAAAGCTACCAGCTGTACTCCAGATGGCGCTAAAGAAGAAATTGAGGTAACTAAGGTTATCGATCCGCTAACAAAGAAAGAGTCTCTCAGTGTGCCTTCAGGATATGATGCCAATGCAGAGGACGACGTCCACAAGTGTGACGATGCTAAGCCTCAAATTGGAGCAGTGTCTGTCACTGGCAGCGGCAAAAACTATACCATAAACGTTGACGTCTCAGCGGGAACTTGGGGGCTGGCCGCAATAGAAATTAGCGTTGACGGCAAGAGTGTTAAGAGCGCAGAAATCAGCTCCGGCGGTAAACAGTCTGCGACAGTAGAGATTGAGACAGCAGGAACGCACACCGTTTCTGTGACGGTTCGGGATTCAGCATACTACACCGCAACTTCAAGCAGCAGCTTCAAGTCAAAAGACAGCTAGACGCTTACTGCTTATTAACTAAATTAATCAGCTCAGCCTCGTGCTGGGCTGATGTTTTTGAACGACCATTTGTGCGCTTTTTAGGTACACTGGACTTTTGCTTTGCAGGTTTCTTTGGTTCGACAGTAAGCTTAGCAAACATCATTTTGCCAGCATCAGTCTGTAAGCTTCGGATAATCTCAATCTTCTTCGTCTGACCAATGTATCGCTTAGCGTTCTCAACCACCACCATCGTGCCATCCTTAAGATAGCCGACCGCCTGATGAGTATCTTGACCCTTTTGTGACAACTCCAAATCCAATTCATCACCAGGTAGGTAGCTCATCCTCAGACTCTTTGCCAGCTCATTGATATTAAGTACCTTAACTCCGTCAACTTGCGCCACCTTATTTAGGTTATAATCAAGCGTTAGCACTGCCGCATCCATTTCCTTGGCTAATTTCAGCAGTCGAGAATCAACACCCTCTGGTACACGCTCATTATCGTCATACAGCTCAAATGACGATTTCAGTATATCTTTAAGCTCTTTCACAACATCCATACCAAACCGCGCCCTTTCCCGTTTATCGTGGTCTGCGCCATCGGCCAATAATTGCAACTCAGACAACACACTCCTCGGAACAATCACCTTACCGAGCAAGAATCCTGTCTTTGCCAACTCAATTACTCGCCCGTCCATCAATACTGACGTATCCACCAACATTGAAGTCTCGCCGGCATGAGAATTGCGCCGCGGTTTTGCCAAAAAATAAATCTCAGCAGCTAGTCCAAGCAACATTATAATTATTATTAAACTGTAAAAATCTTTCATTTTTTCCTCTTTCTTACTGTAAATAGTCAATCAACGCCTGTCGCATATCACTGACGCCTTTTATAAATTTATCTTTATGAACTTTTGGAGCAATCGCGTAAGTGAAACCTAACTTCTTTGCTTCCTTGATTCGAGCCTGCCAATTGATCGCTGAGCGAACTTCGCCGCCCAAACCAATTTCGCCAAACACCACAGCCCCCTCATCTAAACTCCGACCAGCGCTAGCGCTAGCAATTGCCATGGCTACTGCCAAATCCGCCGCTGGATCGTTCAATTTTAATCCACCGACTACATTGACATAAATATCCTTATCTGCCAATTTCAATTTTGTACGCTTCTCCAAGACCGCCACCAGCAAATTCAGCCGATTCAAATCAAAGCCGCTTGCCGTGCGCTTAGGATATCCAAAATTTGTCGGATTCACCAGCGCTTGGATTTCAACTAACAGCGGCCTTGCACCCTCCATAGTCGCCAGCACAATTGAGCCATCCAAATTCCGCCGCTCCGCTAAAAGCTCTGCCGACGGATTCTTAACAATTCTTAGACCCTGATCGTCCATCTCGAAAATTGCAGCCTCGTTAGTCGAACCATAGCGATTTTTCTGCGCCCTAACAACTCGAAAACCACCATAACGATCCCCTTCAAAATTCAGCACAACATCCACCAGATGCTCTAATATCTTTGGCCCAGCAATCGAACCTTCCTTAGTAACATGCCCTACCAAAATCACTGCCGTACCCGAAGATTTGGCGGCACGAATGATGACATTGGAAGAGTTGGTAATTTGGCTAACCGAACCTGGCGCTGAAGAAATTTCACTCAAGGAAATAGTCTGCACCGAATCAACAATCACCAAATCATATCCGCCCTGCTGAATTGACGCAGCAATATCCTCGGCACTATTACTAGACGCTAGCTGTAACTTTTCCGAATCAGCCGCACCCAAACGTTCTGCTCGTAATTTGACCTGTGAAATCGACTCCTCGCCACTAACATATAAAACAGATTTTGAGCCAGCAATATACGCTGCAACCTGCGCTAGCAGAGTACTTTTTCCAATTCCCGGCTGACCCGCCACCAAAACCACGCCACCAGCCAAAAAGCCACCGCCTAAAACCACATCCAGGTCATCAATTCCCGTGCTTAATCTTTCTAGGCTAGATTCAGCCACGGCTTCACGAACGCTAGCAGTTTTTAAAGCTTTGCCGCGACCAGCCGATTTATCGACAGCAGACGAACCTCCTGAAGAAATAACCTGCTCAACCAACGAATTCCACTCCCCACAATTTTCACACTTACCTGCCCATTTTGAAAAACTAGCACCACACTGCTGACAGATAAATTGACTTCGAGATTTTGCCATTACTTCGCCCCCTCCACGCTATCCAAGCTCTTATTTAACTCGTCAATTTTCACACCCAATTCCCTAAGCCTAAGGACACCAGAATTATAAGAATTAATCTCAGAATTTAGGTTATTACGCCTACTATTCAACTCAGAAAGCTCCGCCTGTAAAGCACGGCGCTGCCTTGAAAAGTCATCTTGCGAGGAAAAATCACCGCTATTTGCTCGTCTGTTAAATCCAGCCACACGCCGATTATAATCAGCTATGTCGGCTGAATATTGCGACAAGTCTTGATCTATTTTTTGCTTACGCGACTGTAATGACTTACTTAGCTCCTGTGCCTCATTTTCTCGTGACTCAAACTTTTCTCGGTACTGAGAGTGCAGCCGCAAAACTTCCGACCGGTCAGTGAAATACCGACGATAATACTCCTCCAATTCCTCGCCCAAATTCGCAAACTCCGTCCCTAAAATTGAATGAAGCTCATTTGCGCGTGTGCCCGGCTGGGCTCGGTCATAATACTTCATCCTCTCAGCCAGCTTGTCGGTCTTTACGTTATCATAAGCGTGCTCAAGCAGCGTCGACAAGCGCTTCCTCTCAGAAGAGCTCAGCCTTTTCCATGCCGCGTGTAGCATCTCATGTGCCGCCGTCACCTCTTTTACGCCGTCTAATTCTGCATTAGTCACGTCATAGATGTAGATTTCACCAGCAGCCTGATTATAGCATCCTAAAATAGCGTTTCCCTGCTCTACACGCCGACAATCTTTGTTAAACTCACCAGCCGACTGTATCTGCGGTTTAGAAACATAAAACATTTTCTTGCCAAAATCTGACATCTTGACACGATTGGCGATTTCAGCAACCTGACTACTTGGCTGATATTGCCACAAGGTAATTTCATCGATAATTGACTGTCGATTCAGCACCAATAAAGCCATTCCAAACACAAACGTAATTGAAATAAAAAATCCAATTAACTTACGCATGCTTGACATCAATCATCACCTTATTTTTATCAATTTTAGCCTGCAGAATATCGCCAGGCTTTGCTTTATTTGACAACAGAACATCACTGAGCGGATCCGCCAGCTCCGACTGAATAGTACGCCTGAGAACTCGCACGCCGCGCTGCTCATCAAAACCCCGGTCAATCAGCCAACGCTTGGTGGATGGAGTAATATCAAGCGTCATTTCGTGCCGCTCAACTGCCTTGATTAGGTCAATTGTAAGATTGTCAAAAATCTTTCGCACCACCGACCTAGCCAGCGGCTTAAACGTAATCACCCCGTCAAACCTACCGATTAGTTCTGGCCTCAAGAAACTCTCCAACTCGCGTAAAGCTGCCCGTGAATTGCGATTATGCCGATCCGTATGGGAAGTTTTTTTCTGCCCAGACGAGGCAAAGCCCAACTCTGAATCCTGGACCATCTGCTCGGCGCCAACGTTACTGGTCAAAATGATAATCGCCTGTCGGAAACTAATCGTCCGACCATGAGAATCACTCAATTTGCCATCTTCTAAAATCTGCAATAGCAAGTTCAATACGTCAGGATGCGCCTTTTCAATCTCATCAAACAAAACCACGCTATATGGCTGACGCCGCACCTTGTCAGTCAATTTGCCGCCATCATCATAACCGACATAGCCAGCTGGCGCACCAATCAGCCGACTAGCTGTGTGCCGCTCTGAAAACTCACTCATGTCAATCTTAATCAAATTATCATCACCGCCAAAAACCTCCCGCGCCAATACTCGTGCCAGCTCAGTCTTTCCCACGCCAGTCGGCCCGAGGAAAATAAATGACCCTAACGGCCCACTTTGGCGACTCAGGCCAGCTTTATTGCGCCGAATTGCCCGGGCTAATTGCTCAATTGCTTCATCTTGACCAAGCACACTTCGACTCAAGCGCTTCTCTAATTGGATTAAATCCCTCATTTGAGTCAGCGATAATCTATCAATCGGAATATTCGTCATCGCTGAAACTGCACTTCGTAAATATTCCTCGGTTAACATAGGTTTGCTATCGACTTCGTTTCTCAGTTTATCAGACTGCAATTCCAGCTGTCGCATTTGCACCTTAAATTCCGCGGCTTGTTGATAATTTTCAGCCTCAACAGCAGCATCAATCCTACCAGCTAGTCGTTTGATTTGACGTGATAATTTATCCTTGCGAGACAATTTTCTTGGCGAATTTGATTTCAATAGACTAGACGCCTCGTCAATCACATCAATCGCTTTATCCGGCAAAAACCGCTCCGTCACATATCGTTGACTTAAATCGACAGCTTCAATAAGCATTTCGTCAGGAATCTGGACTTGATGATGTTTTGCAAGATTATCTCTCAAGCCTCGCATCATCTCCACCGCCTCTTCTGGAGATGGCTCTGCCACTGTTACTGCCTGGAAACGCCGACTCAAAGCAGCATCTTTCTCAACATGCTTGCGATATTCATCAAACGTCGTCGCGCCAATTAGCCGCACTTCGCCGCGCGCCAATGCTGGCTTTAATACGTTAGCTGCGTCCATCGAACCTTCCGCCGATCCAGCGCCCACCAGCAAGTGCAACTCGTCGATGAACAAAATGACTTCCTGATGCTTCTTAGCAACTGCCAAAACTTTTTGTAGTCGCTCCTCGAATTGACCGCGATATTTTGTCCCGGCAATCATCGCCGTCAAGTCCAGTTGAAAAAGCCGCTTGCCTTTCAAAAACTCCGGCACTTTATTATCGGCAATTTTTTGCGCCAAGCCTTCAACTACCGCAGTTTTACCGACACCCGGCTCGCCGATTAGCGCCGGATTATTCTTACTGCGGCGCCCCAGTATGGTAATCATCCGCTGAATCTCCGCCGCCCGGCCAATCACTGGATCTAAAAATCCCTCGCTGGCCCGCCGCGTCAAATCCACGCCAAATTTGTCCAGAATCTTCAAATCGGCAGATTTCTTAGTTGTTGTAGTCTGATCATTCTGCAGCGACTCAAATTGCTGTTTGTCAAACACATCTTCCAGATTTCCACGCAGCTGCTCAATATCGATATTCATATCACGCAGTAGCTTAGTTGCCCGCGCCTCACGCTGCAACAGCATACCATACACAATATGTTCCGTACCAATTCGTTCCTGCCCAAACTCAACCGCCAATTGCCATGACGTACGAATCAGCTCAGCCACTTCAGCACTTAAGCCCTTTTTTACGACCGTAACCACCAAAGGCTTAGCCGTCAGATTAAGTACCATTTCCGCCCTATCTAACGTCACGCCATTTTCCGCTAAAATCTTAGCTCCAAGCGACGAATTCTGTGCCAATACACCAAGCAAAATATGCTCCGTGCCGACATAATCGCGGCCTTCATTATGCGCCAGAAAACCCGCTCGCTCCAAACTGGCGCGAGCTGTTTCCGTTAAACGAGGTTCTAGCTCAGAAAAATCCTCTGACATATGCCCCTCCTTTCGTTTTTAATGGCCAATCGAGAGCGGCTTATTCCGCCACCTCCTCAACCACGCTCATTAAGCTATCCTCGATATTCTTGCGAGGTTTTGGCTCCGACTTAACAGCGGTTTTCGCTTCAATGTCAAGTTCATATCCTGTCAATCGACTTGCCAAGCGAACATTTTGTCCAGCTCGACCGATTGCGATTGATTGCTGGTCCTCGCTAACATAAACCGTTGCTCGCTTTTCTTCTTCATTTACAGTTACGCTGATTACCTCTGCTGGACTCATGGCATTAGCAATAAAGCCGGCCACATCTTCCTCAAATGGAATAATGTCAATCTTCTCTTGCTCGCCAATTTCATTCATCACAGCCTGAACACGAGCACCATGACCACCAACAAACGTACCAACTGGGTCAACACCTGGCAGCGCAGAAGCTACTGCCAACTTGGTGCGGCGACCAGCTTCGCGGGCAATTGCCTTAATCTCAACTGCACCAGTCTCCATCTCTGGCACTTCTTGATTGAACAGGAAGCGTACAAACTCTTCATTGCCACGGCTAAGGATTAACTGTGGGCCACGACCTTCGCGCTCAATATCCTTAATATAAACCTTAATGCGACGACCAACGCCATAATATTCGCCAGGTATTTGCTCACTCTGAGGCATAATACCGACGGCTTTACCCAACTCAATTCGTACCACACGTGGCTCGACTCGTTGAACCGTACCGATAACGACCGTACCAATTTTATCTTCAAACTCAGCCAGTACTACCTCACGCTCAGCTTCACGCAAACGCTGCAAAATAACCTGCTTAGCAGTCTGAGCCGCCACACGACCAAATGTCGTCACATTGTGAGTCTCTACCGTTACTTCACCATCAATCTCAGCCGCAGCATCCAGCTTCTTAGCGTCTTCCAGGCTAATTTGGTTGATATCATTCTCGACATCTTCGACCACAGTTTTAACCACCGAAACCACAGCTGCGCCACTATTGATATTTAAGTTAGCCCGCACCAACTGCTCGCGCGTACCGTTATCGCGACGCCAAGCTGCCGCAATCGCCTGCTCAATCACACTTAAGACTGTTTCTTCTGGTAAGTTTTTTTCCTCAGCAATCGTCCGCACTGCTAGCGTCAGTTGCTTGATATTCAAATCTTCCATTTTTTACTCTCCTTCTTTTATATAATTATATCCTTTTCCGCTTCAAACTTCCATAAACGAAAAACTCCGACCTGCCGGCCGGATTAGTACTTTCTCATTGTATTAAAAATTTTTAATTTTGTCAATTTAATTTCTTCCGCCATAAAGACAAACGTCCATTAGTGGCTGGAGCTACGCACTTAAAGCCAATTTGTTGGTAAAATCCTTCAGCAGATCGCAGAGATTCCAGTTCCATAATGCGCGCGATTGGAAATTCACCGCCCAAAGCCTCAATTGCCATTCGTCCAATTCCACGTTTACGCATCTCTTCTTTGACAAAAAGATCTTCTACTGTGATCTTATCTCCATCGAAACAGACAGTCATAAGCCCAGATGATGATTCCTTGCCCGGAACATCAATAGAAAAAACATCGCTACAATAATAGGCGCCCATGCCTGCCACATAAGACGCTAGTTCTTTCTTTGGGCAATCTCCTACAGAAGAGCATCCTAATATAAACTCAAGATAAGCCGAAACAGCACGATCTAATGCTATGTCATCATTTACAGACAACTTGGTTAAATTTACTTCAGGATTCACTCTGAAACTTTAACATAAAAAATATGTTTTGTCAATTTACTTCAGCACACTTTTCCAAAATACTCGACATTGCGCTTTTTTCTGCTTCTGTCACCCATAATCGATACCGTCGCTTTACCGCTATCTGGCGCACTACATACTGACAGCGAAATGGCTTATTGCTCGGCAGCCAAGTTGCTGTATCACCATCACCCTTGGCTTGGTTGGCTGGGCCGTCGACAGCTAATAGATTCAGCGGGTCGTTTGCCAACTTTTCCCGCTCCTCCGCTGACAATTGTTGCGCACCTTTTTGCCAAGCGTCACTCAATGCCACCACATGGTCAATCTGCACTTTAGAACTCGATTTCTCACCACGCTGAAAATGAATAATTTGTCCCGTATAAGGGTCATTAAGTATACCTGACAAAACTCGACATTTTTCATCAATCTTCTCATCAGTTAAATCCCGCGCTAAAATCACCTCGCGGACCGAACAGTCATTAATTTTACCCCAGCCATTACCAAACTGCTTACGCGTATAGCCGGTTTTTGGCGCACGCCCCTTGACTTCCAATTTTCCCAACTCCGCCTTCGCGTTTGAATCGCCAAATAATTCTCGTTGCGTTGATGTTTTGATTGTCTGAGTTTCTGGTTGAGCAATTTGTGAAGCCCAAACTCCCGCACCGGCCACCACCACTATAAATATGACTATCACTTGTCGACGCCATATTTTATTCACCCTCATGGCTGTATTATAATAAAACCATGACTAAAGTTCCACGCCTACTCGACACATTTATACCAGACCACTACACATTAACCATCGATTTGACTCGCGCCGAAGAGAACGCCTTTTCTGGCAAAGTTGTCATTTCTGGCGAATCAACTAGCGAATCAATTTCGCTACACGCCAAAGATTTAACTATTCACTCGGTGCTAATTGACGACCAACCAGCTGAATTTTCTCACGGAGAGTTTGATGAACTGCGCTTATCGCAATCAGATTTGGCCGCCGGTAAGCATACCATATCAATTGATTTTTCCGGAACTATCACCGATTCCATGCACGGATTATACCCTTGCTATTTCACACACGACGGCGTTAAAAAACAGCTGTTTGCCACCCAATTTGAATCACACCACGCCCGCGAAGTTTTTCCGTGTGTTGATGAACCAGCCGCCAAAGCGACCTATGACGTAACACTGAAAACTGCGCCGGACTTGACCGTCCTTGGTAATATGCCCATCACTGAATCATCTGAAAAGGGTGGCGCGCTGACAACCACATTTGCAACCACGCCGCGGATGAGTAGCTACCTCCTAGCCTTTGTCGTCGGCGAACTACACAAGAAAACTGCTCACACTAACTCCGGCGTCGAAGTCAATGTTTGGGCGACGTCAGCCCAAAGTGATGAGACGCTGGATTTTGCGCTGGACATTGCTACTCGCTCCATTGATTTTTATGATGAGTACTTTGGCGTGCCGTATCCACTGCCAAAGTCTGACCACGTGGCACTGCCAGATTTCTCGTCTGGTGCCATGGAAAATTGGGGACTCATCACCTACCGCGAAAGTTGTTTGCTGGCTGACCCAAAATTAACGCCAGAATCGTCCAGACGCTTCATCGCCACGGTCATCGCTCACGAGCTCAGCCATCAATGGTTTGGTAATCTGGTGACCATGCAGTGGTGGAATGACCTGTGGCTGAACGAAAGTTTCGCCAATATGATGGAATACGTGGCGGTCGACGCGCTACACCCTGAATGGCGGATGTGGGAGGAATTTGCGACGGGCGAAGTCACCGCAGCGCTGCGGCGCGACAGCCTGGACGGCGTGCAGCCAGTGCAAGCCGACGTTAATCACCCGGACGAGATTAGTACACTGTTTGACCCAGCAATTGTCTATGCTAAAGGCGGGCGGCTGCTGGTCATGGTGCGGCGGCTCATCGGCGAGGAGGCGTTTCGTGCAGGACTAAAATCATATTTTGAGAAATTTGCTTACCAAAATACCGTTGGCGATGATTTGTGGCAGGAGCTAGAAACTGCCAGCGGTCAGCCAATTATTAGTCTAATGAACACCTGGATTTCCCAGCCGGGACTGCCGATTGTACAGGTCGAGCAGGATAATTCTGGCGAGCAACCCGCCGCCACCCTCCGCCAACAGCGCTTTTTCATCGGCGATCATCAGCCATCCAACACATTATGGCCGATTCCACTTTTCGCCAATCAACCACTTGACGTAAAAATTCTGGATCAAGAAGAAATAACCATTTCCACCAAAAAACCATTGCAATTAAACTGTGGGTTAAGCGCTCATTTTGTCACTAAATATGACGAATCAACTCGTAACAATCTCCTGAAAAACATCCGTGCCTTACCGACTTTAGATAAGATTTGTATTCTACAAGACGCCACCATACTGGCTCGCGCTGGATGTGAAAGTTCAGCCTGGCTTCTTCCGTTAGCGCTATCCCTAAAAACCGAAAATAATGAAAAAGTTTTCAATATGGCAGCTCGAGCCCTAGCAGAATTACGAAAATTTGTTGACGATGACGATATTGCCCGCAATCGTCTAAAACAAATATCTGGCGATTTTGGGCGCGCCACATTCGAGGAATTAGGCTGGGATGAAAAAGTTGGCGAGTCCGACGACGACCACGAACGGCGCGTCACAGCCTTAGGCTTAATGATCTATAGTGAAAATCAAGAAATTCTACATGAGGCAAAAATCCGTTTTGACAACAATAAATTAGAAAAATTACCGACAGAAATTCGCTCTCTGATTATTAGTGCCAATGTTCGACATTTTGAGACTCCAGAAATGATAGACAATCTCTTTACGATATATAAAGATACGCCATCAAATGACCTACAGGATGACATTGCCGTAGGTCTTACCTCCACACAAAACACAGAAACCGCCAAAAAGATTCTTGAAAATCTTAAAGATGCCAACATTATTCGCCCACAAGATGCCAGCCGTTGGTTTGTCTATTTAATTCGCACTCGAGAGAATCGCCAAATTGCCTGGAATTGGCTGAAGGAAAATTGGGCGTGGGTCGAGGATAAGTTTGGTGACGATAAAAGCTACGACGATTTTATTCGCTATGCAGCCACAGCTCTACTGACAAACGACGAACTTAACGATTTCCGACAGTTCTTTGAGCCGATGGAAAATATTCCAGCCCTCGCCAGAACAATTAAGCTGGGAATTACCGAAATATCAGCACGGGTTGAGTTGATTGAGCGAGATAAAGAAGCTGTTATTTTCTCTTTGTAGATAATAGCCTATTCAGACTAACGCCAAGCGTTTTGTGTGTTCTGTCTACGTCGATTTTCTTCCATGTACTCCGCAATATCAATTAATTTTTTAGCACGAGCCCTTAAGGAGGCCGCATTAGTAGGGTACTCTGTCTTGATAATTTCCTCAATAGGACTCTGATCTCGGCTAGAGTCAGGGATACTAGAATAGGTACCGAACGGAAAGATTTCTACTGTGCGTGACGGAAAAAATCTCCGATAATCACCAAACCCAGTAAGCCTCTTGGCACCCCTAGACTGGTCAAGTTCTTTAATTTGAGCAGTTTTATCAACTTTAATTCTTACCGTAAAATCAGCATCTTTAGGACCACCTATAGGTTGACGACGAATATCATCGCCAGGAAAAACATAATTAAAGGAATATAGCGGAACTGAACTCTCTGGAATTTCCTCCTTTATCGGCCCGTCGCAGTCTTCTATAATCTTCTTTGCCATATCAGCAACAGACCCTTCTTCTAGCTTTGTTCCATCAGAGATAATGCCGAGTTTTTCTGACTCTTTTTTAGCCCAGGGCTTATAAGGATGATCTTCATCATCGACAATTACAACCATATCAGCAACTATCCGCGCAGCTAACATTGCGCGACATCGGTCAAACAAAGGACACTCCTCACAATTAGGACCGACCAGCGACACTAACTTATCTGAATGATTCGATTCACTTTTGTCAAGTTTTATATTACAAAATAAGACTCGTCGTCATAAAAGTAGTGATATAGCAAGTATGTATTGACAGCAAATAGCCTACTCCAAAGCCACACAATCTTTAACTACAGGCGGATTTCCATCAACAGAAATTGCCAGCATTTGCATATCACAGCTTTCATACTGCGGATTTTTGGCAATGAATATTCCAGCAGCAAAACGCATTTGTTGCTGTTTTTTATTTGTAATTGCCGCCAAGCCATCGCCGAAATTATCATTTTTCCGATATTTGACCTCTGTAAAATACAAAACTTTATCCTTTTTGCTGACAATATCAATCTCACAGTACCGCGTCCGCCAATTGCGAGCGATAATCTCATGACCGTCCGCCACTAGCCAGTCCGCGGCCGTCTGTTCACCTTTGTTGCCAATTTGACGCGTCGTGTCTTTTTGTTGGCTTTTAGACTCTTCCTCAGACGCATTTTGCGAATTCGACTCAACACCAGCATATTTAGCAAGCGGCGCAAAACTCAGCCGATGTAGCGGCGTCACACCCAGCCGCTTAATCGCTGCACGGTGCTTTGGCACGCCATAGCCAACGTGCGAAGAAAAATCATATCCCGGATAAATATCATCCTGCTCGGCCATAAATTTATCACGCGCAACCTTTGCGATAATCGACGCCGCCGAAACGCTCGGAATCAAACCATCAGCCTTTGCTATCATAGTCACATATTTCTCCAGCGGCGTACCTGCCAAAAAATTAACCGTCCCATCGATGATAATCTCATCAAACGTCGAGCCATTTTTCTGACATTTAGCTTGGATTTCTTTAACTGCGCGCCGAGTTGCCAATTTAAGCGCCTCGCTCATTCCTATCTCGTCCAGCTCCTTAGCAGAAACCCAGCCGAGAGCCCAAGACGACGCCTGCTCACGAATCGCCACATCCAATCCTTCACGGCGCTTTTTAGTCAATTTTTTACTATCATCAAGTCCTTCAATTTCAGCGCCACCCAAAACCACGGCACCAATCACCAACGGCCCCGCCCATGCGCCACGACCAACTTCGTCAATCCCTAGAGTCACCCGACAGTCTTCCCTTTTTTGTCATAAAATCCGCAATGAGCCAGCCAATCCACACTGCTGACGCTCCCAATGTATTTGCCAAAATATCCCAATTGGTATCATCCAGTGTAATACTAGCCAAACCAAATTTGACCATAAATAATTCCGCCAGCTCATTGATGCAGCCGAGTGCTGACACGAGAGCAAACAGCGAAAACGCCATCACTAGCCAGCGCGACCGCCAACGCATCACCAACACCAAATATATCCATAGCAATCCCGTAAACAATCCGCCGCCAACGAAATGCGTGGTAAAACTGGTGTCTCGCCCGCCAATTAACGGAGACGGCAAATACCAGGAAATGAAAAATAATACGCAAGCCAAGCATAATATCCAGCGATATTTTTTCTCAACATTAAAGCCATTTTTTCTCAAAACGTAAGGAACTATCACCGACAAAGCTATTGGTACGAAAACAGAAATGTAGTGGAATATTTCCATATTAAAATTATATCACGATAAAAAACCGCCTCTGATAAAGAGACGGTTTTAGCAATTCGTTTATATAAACTATGCGTCTTTGTGACGAGCCTCTACTTCAGCAGCCTTGGCGTCAAGTTCTGCCTGAGCGGCGTCTTTTTCAGCCTGCTTGGCAGCGGCAGCCTGTGCAGCTTCTTCTTTCAGGCGTTCAGCTTCCGCTTCAGCCTTGGCATCATGCACGTTATTGACAGCCACACGGTCAAAGCTTTTGGCAGTTAAGCGAGCTGACTTACCAGAACGCTTACGTAGGAAGCTGAGGAACTTACGGCGGACCTTAGCACGGCGAACAATTTCCACTTTCTCAATCAGTGGGCTGTGCAGCAAGAATGATTTTTCCACGCCGACACCTGACGCAATCTTACGAACGGTGATGCGTGAGGTGTGCGAGCCTTTGTTGTCAGTGCGAATAACCACACCTTCAAACATCTGGATACGCTCTTTGTTACCTTCTTTAATCTTTTGATATACACGAACGGTGTCACCGCTACGGGCGTCAACAACTGCTTGCTTTTTCTGTGCTTGATTGACTTTGTTGATTAACTCAAAACTCATAATATTTCCTATCTTTCGAACTCACTTTGACGGGCCACGCAGTTGTACCTCTGCGGCTCCACACCAAATAAGACTCGAATATTTAACTCTCGTACAATTACCTACGATAATAACACAAATACATAGAAATATCAATTGTATAAAATTGGAGTATAATATAGATATGGATTACAACAAATTAGCACTTGAATTACACGAAAAATATAAGGGTAAAATTACCACCAATTTGCGCGACCAGGAGGAGTTGGACCGAGACAAATTAAGCGCCTATTACAGCCCAGGTGTTGGCGCAGTCAGCCAAGCAATCGCCGAAAATCCAGCCGATTTGCCTAAGTACACCTGGACTAATAATTTAGTTGGCGTCATTTCTGACGGTTCAGCAATTTTAGGCTTGGGCGATTTGGGACCAAAAGCCGCCATGCCAGTCATGGAAGGCAAGGCGCTGCTGTTCAAGCATTTTGCTGATGTTGACGCTGTGCCAGTTGTGCTGGACGTTCACGACACGGAAGAAATTATCGCCACAATTAAGGCAATTGCGCCGAGCTTTGGAGCCATCAACTTGGAGGATATCGCTGCACCAAAGTGTTTTGAGATTGAAGAGCGTCTGAAGGCTGAGTTGGACATTCCTGTTTTTCACGATGACCAGCATGGCACGGCGGTCGTGGTGTTGGCGGGGCTAATCAACGCCGCGAAACTAACTGAACGAAGCCTGACAGACTGTAAAATCGTAGTCATTGGTGCTGGGGCGGCTGGCACGGCGATTATTAAATTGCTGCACCTATACGGCGTGCGGAACATCGTGGCAGTGGACAGCCGCGGCATCGTTGGCGCGTCTCGCACAGATTTGAATGCGGAAAAAACTGCGCTTTTAGAATACGTAGATGATTCGCAAGACGGCTCAATTGACGATGCAATCACTGACGCTGACGTGTTCATCGGTGTGTCGCGAGCTGGCCTGCTAACTCCTGAATTAGTTCAGAAAATGGCGAAAGATCCAATTGTCTTTGCCCTAGCAAACCCAGTCCCAGAAATCATGCCAGATGTTGCCAAAGAAGCAGGCGTAGCAATCATCGCCACTGGCCGCAGCGATTTCCCAAACCAAGTCAACAACTCCCTAGCCTTCCCTGGCATCTTCCGCGGAGCACTCGATCACGGAGTGAAAAAAATCACCGATCAGCACAAATTGGCGGCTGCTGAAGCGCTAGCTAACCTGGTCGAAAATCCAACCGTCGACAAAGTCGTTCCAACTGCATTTGATGAGGGTGTTGTTGAAGCTGTTGCGAATGTCATTAGATAAGCCTAAGCACCAGCACCGTACTTAGCCGCATCACGAGAGTTTCCATCTATAAACAGAGCCACTAACGGCTCCTGGTTCTGTTTGTCGCAAGCTCCTAAGAATAAAACTATTTCAGTCACTCCAGCTTTCTGAAGAGATTTTTTAGTCTCACTTTCATCGGGCATATCTTCAACGCTGACTTTTGACACATAAACCCTCTTGGCGTTATGCGTTTGGTCTTTCCAGGCGTAAATTATAAACGGATAAAGCTCTTTTAATCTGTTATTTAAGCCAACTGGCAAACCGACAGACTTATCTTCTGAAGTTGCTACATATTTAGCAGCCATAGTTAATTTGTCCTTAATAATAGGTAGAATGTCCCGCTTCTTCTCGTCGTTTTCGTATCCAGTCATTTTATGTTCAATCTTTTTAGCCTCTTCAGTGCGCGCGTCAATTACTGCGACCACAGTACCGTCACCACCACACTCAACATGCAGTACATCCACAATAGAATCTTCTTTAAGCCACGGAAATGTCTCGCTATCAAGTATCACAGCATCTCCCGCCTTCAATCCAATCTCTACCGGCCGAGAGTCTTCTTCAGCTCTCGACTTCGGTTTATTTGACCTTTTCTTCTTGGTGGCTTTCCTCAAAGATTCACCCGCAATTTCAGGCGCCACTTCATAGCCATTCAATTTCTCCGAAAGCACCCTCAGCGCGTCGTCTAGAGCCTCTCTCAGACGTTCTTTAGCCATAGACTCAGCAAGACTACGAACCGCTGGACTGTTTTCCTTAACTGTCGCTTCTTTATACTGCTTGGCTAGCTCCTCTTCGCTTGGCAATTTTATGGATTTTATAAACTTAAGAACACTTTTGGCAAATTTTAAATCATCCTCAGGATTGATGCCATTACATTCCTTATCTTCAACCTCCTTAAGTTTCCGACACTTAAAGTCTTCCAGGAAACTACTGAACTTCATCTTGTCATCATTACCTGGGATATATTCAGGTCTAGTAATTGTAAAATCATCAGGTAAACCAAAAGCCCCATCCTTAGTAAGACTATCAGTCACAGCCTTCCTTGCCTCTGCGATAAAGCGCATATATTCACTATCTGCAAGTTCAGGACTAATTATTTTATTAGCATACTGCCATCGTATTACGTCGGGAATCGCATACTCTTCAGCTTGGCAAAATTCTGGAATATTCACTTTCGCCAGCTTTTTGGGAAAAACTACACTAAGATTCTCCCTTATAAATTTCTCGTATGTTCCATTAAATATACTTCTTAACGATTCTTTGACTTCCTCTATATCAAAGTCTATCTCTATGCAATCTGGAAGCCTGTTATACTCTTCCTCAATTTGTCGAAATAACTCAAGAATATTCTCATAAGCCTCTTGATATTCACCGCGCAACTCTTCACCTTCAACAAGAAACGGTACATGCTTAATAATAAACTCTACATAATCTATAATTTGACTTATGTATTTTTTATTATGATCTTCTGCCTGAGGCAGTTTACCTTCAACAACATAACCAGACTGTCGTCTTTCACTCATAAACTAATACTATATCAGCTTATAGATATAAAGTCAATTATATTACCCTGTTAACTTCTTCTAGCGTCGTTTCGCCACGAAGAGCCGCCAAGACTCCAGCCTGCAGTAGCGTCACCATACCATCCTTCTTCGCAGCTTCCTCGATTGCGCCCGCATGCACGTCGTTAACATCGCCACGCAGAAACTTCTGGATATTCTCACTCACCACCAGCTGCTCCATCACCGGAATACGCCCCTTATAACCAAATGGTACATCATCCGTCGGCATAGCTCGCCACAGCTTGAACGTATCCAAATTTGGACAATCAACGCCCTCTGGCAAATCCTTAAGAACTTCCTTGACCCACTTGCGTGTCGCCTCGTCTGGCTCGTATTCTTCCTTACTATCGTCCCATAATCTCCTGACCAGCCGCTGCGCAATCACCAGCCGCACTGCCGAGCTAAAAATCGGATTCTGCCCAATCATATCAATCATCCGACTAAACGCCGCCGCAGTCGAGTTGGCGTGAAAGCTGGATAACACCAAGTGACCAGTAATCGACGCCTGAATTGCCGTCTTAGCAGTCTCGTTGTCGCGAATCTCACCGACCATCACCACATCTGGATCAAGGCGCAAAACACTACGCAGCCCATCAGCGAACCTCTGGCCAGTTGTTGTATCAATTGGAATCTGTGTAATTCCCGGAATTGTATTTTCCACCGGGTCTTCCAGTGTAATAATCTTTCTATCTGGCGTATTTAAAGCATTCAAAATGCTATACAATGTCGTCGATTTTCCTGAGCCAGTCGGACCAACCATCAACAACATGCCACGCGGATGCGAAATGACTTCATCGATCTGATCACGTTCTTTCTTTGAGATATTTAAAAGATCCAGATTAAGCATTGATTCGTCAAAGTTAAATAGGCGCAGAACAATGTCTAATCCATAAACCGTCGCCACCGCCTCCACGCGTAAATTCAGCACATGAGACACTCCGTCTCGATGAATTTCCTGTTGCATATGACCCGACTGCGGCTCTCTGGAGGCAGTAGAAATATTTGCCCGCGAGGCTAATGTCGCCATAATCACCCGATAACGATCTCGGCTCAGCTCCGCCACAGTATGTAGCGCTCCATCAACACGCATCCGAATTCGAATTGACTCACGCTGATTTTCAATATGGATATCTGACGCGCCCAGCAAATCCGCCTGATCAACCAAATAATTGAACACGTCATTTGTGCCCACAGACGCTAAAGTCTGAGTAACCTGCGCCAACGTATCACTATCACCATCTTTAGCAATCTCGATATTATCATAAATAACTCTCTTTGGTGGATCAAACCTGAGCATAATTGACCGAAACGCCGAACCGGAAATAAGAAAGAAGAATATTCGCTTGCCACTCTCCGTATATTTATCGCGCATCTGCTTCATTAACGACTCAGACGTCTGCGAAGTAACACCAAACCGGTAAGACTGGTCCTCCTCATTAAACGCCAGCGGCACCAACCGGCCCTTATACATTTCATCGATTGTCAAAACGTCTTTAAGTAGAGGCAGAGTGTCTTCAAATTCCCGCCCATCCAGATATTGAAGTCCTAAAATTGACGCTCGGCGACGAGTCGCTTCCTCATCCTGCTCGCGGCGGCGCGCCTGAATTTTATCTTCGTCCATACGAGAATTATAGCAAAAAGCTTACGGTTTGACGAGTGATATAATAGTCATATGCACCCAGAAATCACGTTGTTGGTTCACAATATTCGCTCAACACATAACGTTGGGGCAATTTTCCGCACGGCCGAGGGATTTGGTGTGAAGAAGATTATTCTTAGTGGCTATACACCGTATCCAGATTTGAGCTTATGCAGCGAGGCGCCTAGCTGCGCGCTTGTTGATGGAGAAATTCGATCCGAAGATATTCGCCTGCCGCACATTCGTGAAAAAATCACCAATCAAATTCACAAAACCGCCTTAGGTGCGGAAAGTTTGGTGCCATTTGAGTTTTACGAAGATATCAATGACTGGATTAAAGAGAATCAGCGAACAGAAAACTTGCCAATTATCGCGCTGGAGCAATCAAAAGACAGCGTGATGCTATCAGAATTTCAGCCGCCTGAAAAATTTGCGCTGCTACTCGGAGAAGAAGTCCACGGAATCACGCCAGAACTTTTGGATAACTGCGATTTCACCGTAGAAATCCCGATGTTTGGCCAAAAAGAATCATTCAACGTGTCGGTCGCAACAGGAATTGCACTGTTTGGACTGATTTTCCCGAGAATGAAATAATCTCAACAACGAATAAATAAATCCCTCAAGTCTGATTATTGACTTTATTAAGTATATGTGTTATATTTATAAAAGCCTTCTTCGGAATCCCCCGGAGAAGGTAGTCCCTCAGAGCGAAAGGGTTTTAGAAAATGTTTGACATTTTCTTCATCTTTATAATCATGGCAACCATGTATATTTCATGGTATAGCTACAAAGCTCCCTCGGGGGTTAGTCGCGGATTGCATGCACTAGCCATCGCCTCGGCGGTATGGCTGTTACTTTTCTTCGCCTACTTCATGGTGGGCGAATCGCCGGTTAGACCTCAGTATCAAAAGGAGCTGATGTATATATGGTACTTCGTACTCTCAATCGCATATGCAACCTTTTATTATAAGGGTTGCATCAAAGAGCGCGAAAGACTTCAGGGGCGCAAGTCCCGCTGATAGTTAGCCCGCCGTAGAGCAAACAGCTCCGGCTGAGACCTCTGTCAGCGGGCTAACTATCACTTTAGAATTACGCACTCTTCACCCAGAGTGTTTTTTAATTGGCTTAATAGGTTATCATTAGCATCCACCTTAAATGGCAGACGCATGGCTGATTTTTCCTTTTCCCCCAGAACCAAAACCACGTCAGTCGTGCCAGCATTCTCACCACAAACAGACTTCATTTTCACTAACCGCGGATGATCATTCGGGTCTTTAATATATACAAACAACTTGGAGGCGGGGATTTCCGGAGTAACGTTAACCGGCGCCGGTTGAGTTTTTGGCTGAAACTTATCCGCATCAGATTTTACGACAGGCTTGGGCGTGATTCCATTCTTCTGACTGCGATAAGCCTCGCGGCGTTCTTTCTTAACCGCAGAACTAACCTTTGGAGCGTCCATCTTACGACCAGTTGACTCATAGCCATTAATATCATTGTCTGTAATCGCGATAATGTCATCAGCAATGAGTTTACTTTCACTACCCAAATTTCCATCACGATCTCGCGCTGAGTTTTTACCAGAAACTCGAATTACCGTATCCTGAAGCAACTTAGCGCCAACTTTTTCATACAAATTCGGAAAGACAATTATTTCACCCTCACCAAATTTATCCTCAATTCCCACAAACGCCATCTTTGAGCCACTCTTCGTCACAATTGTCCGAACTGTACTAATAATTCCGCCGACCGTCATCATTCGGCTGTCATACTCCGGAACCAATTGCGTCAATGGCTGAGTTTGCTCGCTTAGATAAGTCTCGTATCTATCAAGCGGGTGTGCCGAAATATACAGCCCCAGTAGTTCCCGCTCCCACATCAGACGTTCTTTATCATCATGCTTTACTGGCGCTTTCTGTAGATTAAGTATCGACTGAACGCTTGCCGTGTCATCACCCAACATACCGAACAAATTAGTCTGACCACTGGCGGCTTCTTTTTGAAGCTTAGAGGAAAATGCCGTGATGGAGTCCAGATTGAATAGCAAATCCGACCGATCGCCCATATTGTCAAAGGCGCCGGACTTAATAAGAGATTCCCAAGCCTTACGATTAAACTTGCTGGTCGAAACACGCTTGGCGAAATCCTCCACCGACAAGAACGCGCCTTCCTCGCGCGCCCGCAAGACTTCCTCAACCGCACCAACACCGACACCCTTCACTGCTGACATACCAAAGCGAATTTTATTTTCATTAGGCACCACAGCAAATTCAACGAACGATTCATTGACATCTGGACTAAGCACATCAATTCCCATATGTTTACATTCCGTGATCTCAATTGCCAAACGATCCGTGTCATCATGGTCACTGGTCATCAGTGCTGCCATAAACGCGTCCGGATAATGCGCCTTCAAATAAGCCGTCCAATAGGCAATCAAGCCATAACAAGCAGCGTGCGATTTATTGAAACAATAGTTAGCGAACTCCTCCAGCTGTGTCCAAAACGTTTCCGCAATTTCCTTAGTAGCGCCACCGACCTTAACCGCACCTTCGACAAATTCAGGCTTAACTTTTTTCATCAAGTCAATCTTTTTCTTACCAACAGCTTTACGCAGCGTATCAGCCTGACCACCAGTAAAGCCGCACCATTCCTTAGAAATCTGCATAAATTGCTCTTGGTAGACCAAAATTCCGTAAGTATTTTTTAGTGAGTTTTTCATTCCAGGATGCAAATAAGTTATTTCTTCTTCGCCATGTTTGCGCCGAATAAAACTGTCAATAAACTGCATCGGGCCCGGACGATAAAGAGCCACCATAGCGATAATATCCTCAAATGTGGTCGGCTTTAGTCCGCGCAAATACCGCTTCATCCCCGCCGACTCCAACTGGAATACTCCGGTTGTATCGCCGCGCTGGAATAGCTCATAAGTTTTCTTATCGTCAAGCGGCAGCTGCGAAAGATTAATCTCTGTATTATAAGCTTTTCGGATAATCCGCATGGCGTTGTTAATAATCGTAAGGTTACTGAGGCCCAAAAAATCCATCTTAAGAAGCCCCAGTTCCTCAACTTCACCCATCGGGAATTGAGTAGCCACCACGCCTTTTTGTGCCATTTCCAGCGGAATATAATTAACCAGCGTGTCTGGCGCGATCACCACACCACAAGCATGAACTCCGTGGCTGCGAATCGTGCCTTCAAGCTGAATAGCATAATCTAATACTTCTTTGGCAGTAGGATTATTCTCATACTCACGGCGCAAATCTGCATCTTCTTTAATACTGACCGATAGCGGAATATGACGACCCTGGTTTGGCGGCGGCACCAACTTAGCCAAGCGGTCGCTCTCGGCGTAAGGAACTTCCAGCACCCTGGCGACATCGCGCACCGCCATACGCCCAAACATTTTACCAAAGGTAGCGATATTCGACACATGATCGCGTCCATATTTTTCAGCGCAATATTCAATCACTTCGTCACGTCGGGTGTCTTGAATATCGACGTCGATATCCGGCATGGAAATACGATCTGGATTAAGGAAACGTTCAAACAGCAGACCGTACTTTAGCGGGTCAAGGTCAGTAATATTCAGTGCGTAGGCGATAATCGAGCCAGCCGCACTGCCCCGACCCGGCCCGAAGACAATCCCCTGGGATTTGCCCCAGTTGATAAAATCCTGGACGATCAAAAAATAACCCTCGTAGCCCATATTGCCCATCACGCCCAGCTCCATCTCGGCGCGCTGGCGAACTTCGTCGGATAATTGCGGAATGATGTCGTCAGGATCTAATTTTTCGGCTTCTTCTTTGGAGGCGCCGTTGTAGCGCTGCAGCAAGCCTTGATAGGTCAATTTCAGCAGGTACGAATGCTCATTTTCGCCATCGGGCAGCGGATATTTCGGAATGAGGATGCGGCCCAGCTCAATTTCAACATCGCAGCGGTCGGCGACCTTTTTGGTGTTGCGAACGACTTCTGGATATTCCTCGCCCCAATGGTCAATAATATCCCGTGGGTCAGTTAAATGCAGCTCAAAATCCTTCAGACTCATCCGCTTTTCGTCACTTAGATACGAACCGGTACCGACACATAGCAAAATTTCGTGCGCGTCTTGATGATCATGCGTCAAGTAGTGCCCGTCGCAAGTCACCACCATCTCGATATCCAGCTCCTTCGATAGCTTAATCAAGCCCTCATTGATTTTTGCCTGGACGTCCCAGCGCGTATTTGATTTTGGATGGCCGTGATCTTGCAACTCGAGATAATACCTATCACCAAAGACTGACTTGTACCATTTGGCAATATCTCGCGCTCGATCATAATCATCATCTCTAAGCGCCACACCAATTTCACCACTGGCGCAACCGCTCAGTACAATTAAACCCTCGTTCAACTCTTCTAATAAATCATGATCAGTCCGCGGCTTATAGTACATTCCCTCCAAGTTGGCTTGCGTAGACAACTTCATTAGATTATGAAAGCCGGTGTTGTTCATCGCTAACACCGTCAAGTGAAAGCGCTGCTTGTCCTTGGCTGGGTCGCGGTCAAAGCGTGAACGTGCCGCTACGTATGTCTCAATACCGAGGATCGGTTTAATACCGGCTTTTTTGGCGGTCTTATAATAGTCAAGGATGCCACTCATCGTACCGTGGTCAGTTACCGCCGCCGCCTCCATCCCAAACTCTTTGACTTTATCAACCAAATCATTGATTTTAGTCAAGCCATCCAGCACCGAATGAAAGGTGTGATTATGCAGGTGTACGAAATCAGACGGCTTCAAAGCCGCCGGCGAAGATTGTCCGCTATTTCCCCCAGTCATTACTAATGATTATAGCATGTTATTGACGGTGCTGCATCGTCTCAATCAGATGATTGATAAAATCAGCCAGCGGCGGAAAAATATCCGCAAATTGTCCCAGTAACCAGATTAACAATGTGATTAACAATGTCGCACCCAGCGCACTACCGACACCAAAGAAAATTCCACGAATAAAATTCATCCAATAGACTTGGCGCCGCGAACGATGAAAATCAAAAAATAAATCCTCTAAAATCGCCTGTCTAGCACCGTTTTCATTATCACGAATAACTTTTCGTGATAATTTATCTGGTTGTTTTTTGGCTGTTTTTTCTGCCATTATTTGTCCTTTTCTTAGTAAAATACTTCGCTAAAAATCCACCCTTTGAGGTTAATCTTTTAGCCAGCCCAGCACCAATCGAAACAGCACTGACAATTCCACTAAAATCAGAAACTCTCTTGGTAATTGTTTCTACTGCCTGCTGAGTTTGGCGAATCTGGTGCGTTAATTTAATAATAGAAATCACCATAGCAACCAACATGATAATAAATATCACCATGAGAATTACCAATACTACAAGTAGTCCGTTCATGCTTTTTATTATACATTATTTTAAGCGATTGGTCAGATGGGCGCGTAGCTTGTCGCCAAAGTTAGGATCGCGCAACCCAAAATCAATCACTGTCTTCAGGTACTCTAATTTATCACCGGTGTCGTAGTACGTACCGTTGGTAATCTCCACGCCATAAAAATCAAACCCATCATCAATCATCTCCTGCATAATCGGCTGGATGGTGAATTCGCCATGACCATCAAACTGGTCTTTGGCTTTATCCAAATAGCCAAAAATCTCACCAGGCAGCAAATAGCTACTGACACTCGCTAGGTCAGACGGCGCATTGGTTTTTCCAGGCTTCTCGACGATATTAGTCATTTTTATAACACCATCGTTAATTTGCTGGCCATTAACGATGCCATAACGATCAAACTCTGAATCATCGGTAATTTTCTTACATGACAACACTGCGCCCTGAAGATTTTCTGACGCCTCGATCATCTGCCGGAAACGACTTGGATTAGCCGTTATAAAGTCATCGGCAAAAGTATAAATCACCGGTTCATCGTGGCGAATTAAATGCGAGGCGCAAGCCAGCGGCGTTGCATTGCCGTAAGGACCTTTCTGGCGGATATAAACGAAGTTAGCCATCTCAGACAAACGCTGTACAGTATCAATCAGCGGCTGCTTTTTAGCGCCACCAGCGCGCAAGTTAGCTAGCAGCTCTTCGTTCGGCGCGTCAAAATGATCTTCAATCGCTCGCTTATTGGCACTACCAATGATAATAATATCTTTGATGCCTGCTTCAACTAATTCCTCGACGACATACTGGATGATTGGCTTATCAATCAGCGGCAGCATTTCTTTGGGCATAGCTTTGGTCTGAGGCAAAAATCGCGTACCAAAACCAGCAGCGGCGATGATAGCTTTGGTTGGTTTTTTCATACTTTAACTCCTATCCTGTCCTATTCCTGAAGAATTAAATCCTATAATTTTTCGCGAATCAATTTCTGCGCCAGGCTCGGATTAGCCTGACCTTTAGAACGCTTCATGACTTGACCAACTAGGTAACCAATGGCCTTATCTTTACCGGCTTTAATGTCAGCAATGGAAGCTCCCGAGGCTGGGTCGCTGAGTACTTCGTCGACGATGGCGGCAATGGCGCCTTCGTCAGATACCTGCAGCAAGTTCTTTTCTTCGGCAAGCTTGCGCGGATGTATGGCACCCGCCAATAATTCATTAAACAATTCCTTGGCATTGGTACTGGAAATCTCCGCCTTCTCGGTCATCTCCGCCAGCTCCACCAAATCCTCAACTGATACGCGCGGCGCACTAGCATCAACTGACGTACTGTCATTATTGGTGTCATTATCGCCAGCGGTCAAAGCACTAGCAAACCAGTGTGCCACTCGCTTAGCAGACGCGTCACCTGATTTCTCTTGAACTTCCAGCATGATACGGGCGTAATTTTGGTTCGATAGCAGCGAATTAACCACTGATTTATCCAAGCCTAGTCCGCTCCATTTTTCACGATATTCACCCGGCAACATCGGTACTTCAGCCTGAATTCGCGCAATTTCCTCATCGCTCAGCACCACTGGCGGAATGTCAGCATCAGGCATGTAGCGATAATCCTGGGCGTCCTCTTTTGAACGCTGCGAAGTGGTAATTTGTTTATCATCACTCCAGCCGCGGGTCTCCTGCACCACCGACTCACCACTTTCCAGCAGGTCAACTTGACGTTTGAATTCGTATTCAGCGGCACGCTCGACGCTGCGAAACGAATTGAGATTTTTGACTTCCGCGCGCTTACCGAGCTCAGTCGCGCCTTTCTTAGCCACCGAAATATTAACGTCAAAGCGCATGTTACCATGATACAAATCACCGTGCGTCACGCCAGCATAAACCATTAATTTGTGCAGCTCCGAAGCGTAGGCTTTGGCCTCCTCGGCAGAATGAATATCCGGCTCAGAAACAATTTCGATCAGCGGCGTACCAGCACGGTTGAGGTCGACCAACGAGTACCCATCGTGATGAGTCAACTTGCCAGCGTCTTCCTCCATGTGCGCGTGATGAATCCGTACTCGTTTGAGCGAGCCATCCTCCAGCGGCGCATCGACATAGCCAGCCAAAATGATCGGCTGGTACATCTGTGAGGTCTGATAGCCCTTTGGCAGGTCAGGATAGAAATAATGTTTGCGATCAAATCGGCTAACGCGAGCAATCGGCGCATTCAACGCTTTACCGGCGCGCACCGCCAGTTCGACAGCGTGCTTGTTGAGCACTGGTAGCATTCCTGGCAGACCGAAGTCGATTTGGTGCGTTTTTTCGTTTGGCTCGGCGTCGCGGGCGTCGTTGTCAGCCGGGCTGAACAATTTGGTCTTGGTCGCCAGCTGGACGTGGCATTCGATACCAATAGTCATTTCATATTCATCATATACACTCATCATAACGCTCCCAAATCTTTTAGTGCTTGTTCAAAGCTTGTCATGGCTCGTCGAAAACTCTGCGCGGTTAGTTTCACGTTGGTTTCGTGGGCAATTTGATTGCGCAATTTGTGTGCCGCCCACAAGCCATTTTCATCCGTCCAATCACCCTTGCGAGCTTTCAGTCTGTCGCCCATCGTCGTACCCGCCACGCCAGATTCACGCATGGCTTTGTCTAGTAGTTTGTCGGCTTTGACAATTGCCATTTGCAGGCTATCCGCGTTACCCGCCTTAGCGCCGCGCTGAATTGCCCGCCAAACTTTTCGGTACATTTCCCTGTCGAGTTTTTGATGTCCGCGTGATGTTAATTGGATAAAAATAATCAACAAAGCACCAATCACCAGCGCCGCTACCACCAGCGCAATCAACAATCCATCCATCAGGCAGCCTCCACTTCTGACGCCAACTTCAGCAAGTTGCTGTCTGACTGGCGGTCACCAATCAGCTGCACGCCAATTGGCAAGCCTTCATCGTTACTTCCAGCTGGCACGGAAATTGCCGGCAGCCCCGCCAGGCTGGCTGGCACCGTCATGATATCCGCTAGGTACATCTTGATTGGATCATTGGTATTTTCGCCAAGTTTGAACGCCGGTGTTGGTGCAACTGGCATCAACAGTGCGTCGTACTCAGCAAACAACTGTTTGAACTCATTGATAAGCAGCGTGCGCGCTTTTTGTGCCTGCATATAGTAAGCGTCAAAGAAACCGCTCGACAACACAAAACTACCGATCATAATTCGCCGTTTATTCTCCATCGTAAAACCTTCGTTGCGGCTGCGACCATACAATTCCGCCAGCGTTTTCACTTCAGCCGCCCGGTGGCCATAACGCACGCCATCATAGCGCGCCAAGTTTGACGATATCTCCGCTGGTACAATGATGTAATACATGGCCAGCGAATGCTGCATCATGCTGAGGTCCACTTCTTCAACATCATAACCCAGCCGCTTCAATTTCCCAGCATAATCAAGCGTTGTTTGGCGAACTGCCGCGTCCACGCTATCAGTCATACACTGCTTCACCAAACCAATCTTCTTCTTAGTAAAGCCTGGCTGACTCTGCCAAAAGTCCGGTAGCGTGGTCATATCCTTGTCGTCACGGCCCGCCATGATTTCCATCACCAAATTAGCGTCATCAGCATTCCTCGCGAAACAACCAATAGTGTCGGTGCTCGAGGCCATAGCTACTACGCCGTAGCGACTGACTGCACCGTAAGTTGACTTAACACCGACTACGCCGTTAAAGCTGGCAGGCTGACGAATCGAACCGCCAGTGTCTGTACCCAGCGCAAACGGCACCACATCAAGCGCTGTCACTACCGCCGAACCACCCGATGAACCGCCAGCTACGCGAGTTTTGTCCGCAGCGTTTTTGGTCGGACCAAAGGCCGAGTTTTCTGTCGAACCGCCATGGGCAAAGGCGTCCAAGTTGGCCTTGCCGATGCAGATTGCGCCTTCAGCCTCCAACTTCTCAACGGCTGTGGCTTGCAGTGGCGCGTTAAAATTCTCGAGCATTTTTGCGGCAGCAGTTGTCGGCGCCCCAAAGGCCAAAAAATTGTCTTTCACAACAAATGGCACGCCGGACAGCCGCCCAGAAACTTCGCCCTTATCCACCAGCTCGGCTCGCTCCAACGCCCGCTCTTCCGTTAAACTGAGTAGTGCATGATATTCTTCAATCTCGCGCGCTCGTCGCAACGCCTCTTTGACATTTTCGACTGCACTCTTTCCGGTAAAATCACTAATCCGACTCATTACAATACCTGCGGCACTTTCACTTGATTGTTCTGTTTTTCAGGCGCCAGCTCAAGTAACTCGTCTCGAGAAATCCCTGACTGAACCTCATCTTCACGCCAGACATTTTCTAGACCCGTCACTTGATAAGTTGACTCCACACCAGACGTATCGAGCTCGCCCAGCTGCTCAATATAGCCAATTATATTTTCCAAATCCTGGCGTAGTCCATCAACTTCATCATCGGCCAATGCCAGACTACTTAAACTCGCCAAGTGCTGAATATCACTGGTAGAAATATTTGTCATATCAATATTATACCACTAAAAAAAGTCGCCCATCAAAGTGAGCGACTTTTATCATTATAACTTAGTTATATTGCTTTAATTTTAAAGATTCGCGATATTTTTTAAGCTGAGACTCGTAGTCAGATGGGATATCCTGCCCCTGCCGTGTTGATCTGCCAGTAGAAGAACCGCCCTTATCATGAACTTTAACGGCGATAGTGATAGCGCCAGTCAGCAAGACTACAACAGAAACTGCAATGAGTACCAAAGACATAATCTTTGATTTGTTTCGGCCCTGAATGATCTGATAAATAAAGTAGCTAGTCGCAACCACTACTGCAAGAGCCAGCGCATAAGGCAAGAACTCACTCAGATACAGGCTCTTGTAAACTTCTCCACCGGCTGCACCGATAAATAACAATGAGCTAATAAGGATACTCACCAAGCGTGCAATCAAATCAACAGCTGGAATAATTAAAGCAGCCAATCCGCCATAAGTCACCAATTTGTAAGCCGTGCGGTTTGTATAACCCTCACGATCTGACACCGCCTTTGATACGCGAGAAAATAGAACACAAGCTAGAATAGCTAAGACAACTGTAAACACTGACGCTGCGACAATTCCAGTTCCTGCCGTCACCATTGTTGGAGCCAAGAATCCACCGACGGTCCTTATTGCACCTGAAGTCGTATCCGACCAAAGACCAACTACACTTGTAATTACGTTAATCAATAAGAATGCTGAAACGACTGTCGAAGCCATTGCCAAAGCGTATTCTAACGTAAGAAGTTTTGCCTTACCTTTATTTGGGTCAGCATACACGTATTGCTGTGGGTATGCTGGATAGCCTACTGGCTGCTGCACCGGCATTTCTGGTTGCGCAACGGCTGATGGCTGTGGTTGTTGTTTTGTTGCCATATTACCTCCTAATCTAATAATAATTCTATTCTACATGGTCTGGCGAATTTCTGCAATCAAATCACGCAGCTCCGCCGCTTTTTCAAACTCCAAGTTAGCACTATGCAGTTCCATTTGACCAGTCAGCTCCTTGATCAGCGTCGGATATTCGTCCTTTGGAATTTTCTTCAAATCAAGCTTTGGCTTTTTGTCCGATTCTTTTTGCGGAATGATGGAACGCAGACCATCGTCAATCTTCTTCTGGATGGTTTGCGGTGTGATGCCGTGCTCTTCGTTGTATTGCTGCTGAATAGCACGCCGACGATTAGTCTCATCAATTGCTCGGCGCATACTGTCAGTTACGGTATCACCATACATCAGTACCCGCCCATCGACATGTCGCGCCGCCCGGCCAATCGTCTGAATCAGCGCCTGCTCACTACGAAGGAAGCCCTCTTTATCAGCATCCATAATCGCCACCAGACTGACTTCTGGTAGGTCCAACCCCTCGCGTAGCAAATTGATACCAACTAACACGTCATACGTTCCCAGCCGCAAATCTTTGAGAATATCACCGCGCTCTAATGTGTCAATCTCACTGTGTAGATACGCCGTTTTCACGCCATTGTCGGTCAAGTAGGCGCTTAAGTCCTCAGCCATACGCTTGGTCAAGGTGGTTACCAATACGCGGTGGCCGTTGGCGATGGTCTGGCGAATCTCCTCCATTAAATCATCAACCTGCCCCTCAGTTGGCCACACCTCAATCGGCGGATCAAGCAGCCCCGTCGGCCGAATCAACTGTTCAGCCGGCTTTGGCGAATGAGCAATTTCATAGTCACCTGGCGTAGCGGAAACATAAATCGCCTGGTGAATATGCTGATCAAATTCATCAAACCTCAGCGGACGGTTATCCAGCGCACTCGGCAAACGAAAACCATGCTCCACCAACACTTCCTTGCGCGCCCGGTCGCCGTTATACATACCGCGCACTTGCGGCAAGGTCATGTGCGACTCATCGACTAGCAGCAGCCAATCGTCCGGAAAATAATCAATCAACGTCGCTGGCTGCTCGCCCGGCTCGCGGTCGGTCAAATAGCGCGAATAGTTCTCAATGCCTTTGACAAAGCCAGTTTCTTTCAGCATCTCCAGGTCGTATTTGGTGCGCTGAGCTAGGCGCTGCGCCTCGAGTAACTTATCGTGCGATTCAAACCATTTCAGCCGCTCGTCAAACTCCTTTTCGATGCCGATGATGGCTTTTTCAATTCGTTCGCGCGGCGTTGAATAGTGGCTGGACGGAAAAATCGTCAGGCTAGCTGGCTGATCCAAAATCTCGCCCGTTAGCGGATCAATTCGCGTTAGTCTCTCGACCTCATCGCCAAAAAATTCCACCCGCACCGCCGTATCCTGCCCGGCCGGGAAAATATCTACCACGTCGCCGCGCACCCGAAACGTACCGCGTGCAAAATCAACATCGTTTCGCTTATATTGAATATCAGTTAGCAGGCGGATGAACTTGTCCTGAACCCGCCGCTCGCCGACCGTCAATTGAATCGCCATATCAGCATACGTTTCCGGCGAACCGATGCCGTAAATACAGCTGACACTCGCCACGATAATCACATCGCGCCGCGTTAGCAGTGCCGAGGTGGCAGCATGTCGCAGTCGATCAATCTCATCATTAATCTTCGAATCTTTCTCAATGTACGTATCACTACTGGCGATATAAGCTTCCGGCTGGTAATAATCAAAATAGCTGACAAAATAATGCACCTCATTATCCGGAAAAAATTCCTTAAACTCAGAAAACAGCTGCGCCGCCAAAGTCTTATTATGCGCTAGTACCAGCGTCGGCACGTTCCGTCGGGCAATAATATTCGCCATAGTAAACGTCTTACCAGAACCCGTCACGCCCAGCAAAGTTTGCTCGCGCTCGCCCCGCTCCAGCCCTGTCACCAATTGAGCAATCGCCGTCGGCTGGTCGCCAGTCGGCTGGTAGGAAGAAGAGAGGCGAAATTTATTCACCTCTCTATTCTACTATATTTATAAAAACTAGTCTTGCTCGTAAGTCTGAGGCGTGCCAGAAACTTCACACTTGCCATCGACCAGCCGACTCGGAACTAGCGCAGCTTTTAGATCTGAGCATGGCATATAACTCTGTTGTGTGCCAGCGACTATGCCAATTTCACCCGTGCCATTTTTTGGTCCAATTATCGTATAGGCATTTGCCAGACCATAAACTGCCGCATATTTTCCGTATGCGCGGTCAATGACTGGCTCATATGTGTAGCCTTCACGCTCTGGAATTGGCTGACCAACTTTAGATTTCAAGAACTTCTTTAGAGAATCGTCGATATCCAATTTGTCAACATCACTTACTGAAGTTAGCTTAGTGCCAGTACCGTCTCTCCCAGTGCGAAAATCTTTATATTTTTTCTTTGTGTCGTCCGACGGCTTCGTACCTTCTTCTCTGGTTTTATCTGATAGTCTAGACGAATCTTTCTTTGTCTCGCTAGTTTTTACAGAAGAGTCAGTACCCTTATCCTTATTCAGTGCTCCTACAATAATCCAAGTTACCAGACCAATAATAACTAACCCCATAACAATCACCGTCGCAATCAACCATTTATTAGCCGTTGGTTTATTATCCATATTTAACCCTCCATTTAAATTGTGGTTTTGATTTTATACTGCCACCTGCCTACTGTCAATTCATTGCAGCCACAACCATTTTATGATATAGTAATAAAGTTAAAAATTAGAATAAAAAGGATAATAATGACTCCGAAAAATGTTTGTATTCCGCGCGAACTGCAGCTCCAAGCAGCCATGTTTCGTCTGGGCAATGTCGATGAAGAAATCCATGCCGGCTATGAAATTCTCCAAAAATATCATAAAACAGTAACCTTTTTTGGCTCAGCCAGAATAAGCGAAGATAACGGATATTACCAGAAAGCCAAAGAATTGGCCTTTCAATTGGCAAAAGATGGCTACACAATTATTACCGGTGGCGGCGGCGGAATCATGGAAGCAGCAAACCGCGGCGCCATAGAAGCTGGCGGACAATCAATTGGCTTTAATATCCGCCTACCACACGAACAATCGCTCAACAAATACACCACCGACTCTTTCGCCTTTACTCACTTTGCGCCGCGTAAAATTGTTATGACTCTGCTGGCGGATGCTTACGTCTGTTTTCCGGGCGGCTTTGGGACGATGGATGAAATCTGCGAGATTATTACATTAACTCAAACTAAAAAAATGACTCCCGTGCCAATTGTTCTGTTCGATAAAAAATTCTGGCACAAGTGGGATGAATTTGTCCATGAAAGCATACTTCCGAATAAGCTCATTTCTGATGGCGATGAGAAAATTTATACAATCACCGAAGACATCACAGAGGTAGTTGATCTTATTAAGAGTCAGCAAACTTGCTGCGACCGTTAGTCTATTTCTTAGATTTTGGCTCAATCCAGCAGATTCCGCCCTGACAAACCACTCGCTCAACCGCAGGATTATGCGTGTGCGGGTGGTTTTTATAGCGACGGGTAATTTCAAATCCCAAGCCCCGCTTACCGTGAGTCGTCTGTTGCCTACCCAGAGGCAATTGATAATGATAATTATTCACAACGTCAATCGGGTTAAACGATATCACTTGACCGTCAACATCCAGAAGCACCCACTCAGAAGCTTTAAATGGCGCCCACTTATCTATTTTTGGTGCAATAGCCATGAGCGACTGATAAATTTCCTCAGCTGTTGCATTTGTCGGGTCAAGTCCCAAAGAACGAATAATCGAGTGCGCCCTAGCCAGTATTTCCGCAATCAATCGCACATCACTGTCATCCCTAGTCATCTGCCTAAGCTCAGTCAAGGCACGACGTTTCTTAGCGTCATCTCCTAATAATTTTCCTAGATTTTGCGCCATTATAGTTCCCTTTCTTGAATTGGCATAGTATGAAGTGGTGTACCAGAATATAAAATACCAGCTTTCGCCCCAATTTTCATGACAACCGAGCTAGCATTTGCACTACCCATTATTACAGAATTTTTCAAATTACCGCTCCTCGCCCATTCACTCAAAAAACCAGACGCAAAGGCATCACCAGCGCCCGTTCTGTCAATTGAAGGGCTGTCGTCGTACATTAAGGCTCGCACAATAGTCTTTCCGTCACTTGCCATGGAACCATTTACGCCGTCCGTCACTAGAACAACTGGTACCAAATTTAATCCACGGCGCACCAAAGTCTCCAAATCGTCGCCGGACACCAATTGTTGCATTTCCTCTTTATTAAGCGTCAAGACGTCAACATCAGACAAAAGTCCCAGCAATTTATCCTTTTGTGCCAATTCTTTCTTGCCAGGATTAAAACAAATTTTCATATCGCGACGTTTGGCCTGGTGAAATAATTTATGAAGCATCGGCATATTACCGGCCAGCGTCGAAACATACAACCAGTCTGCATCTTCATCAGATAAATCAAAGTCCGCCTCGTGATAATGAGTTGAGGCTCCGCGGTATGTTAGAATTGTCCTTTCGCCATTTGAAGCCAGGAGCAAGACAGAGTATCCCGTGCTGTACTTTGGGGAATATCGTACTAAATGCGTATCAATATTTTCCTTATCCAAATCAGCCAAAACAGCCTGACCAGCTGGATCATGACCGATCGCTCCCATAAAGCTAACATAATGACCCTGCCTGGCGAAAGTTACCGCTGCATTTGTAGCGCCACCACCGGTCGCAAAGTGGATTTGATTAACGTCGGCCTTTGCACCCAAATCCAGTCGCGCAAAACAATGCTCTGGACTTTCACACACTGGCGTTAATGCGTCCGATTGACTCAAAAAAACGTCCTGGATAGCGGCACCGACGGTAATAATTTTTGCCATTACACCACCGCCTTTCCTGCGGAATTAAACGCCTTAATCTTTGACTCTACAACTTCTTGGACAGCCGCGTAGACTGGAGGCATCAGCTTAACGATGGCATATTCATGTGGATTTTCACGCAAGGTTTTTTCCAGTGTGGTGCGGAAAGCGTAGCGCATATCGGAGTTGATGTTGATTTTGGAAACGCCAATTTTTGCCGCATCTTCAAAGTAGTGCAGCGGCGTACCTGACCCACCATGAAGCGAAATCTGGCAGTACAGCGCCTGGCGAATGCGTGCTAATAATTCCAAATCTAACACTTTCGGTACTGGATATTTACCGTGCAGGTTACCCACTGCCGCCGCAAAGGTATCAATCCCCGTCGCCTCGACAAATGCCCGCGCACCGTCTGGCGTGGAAAAAGTTTTCTTGATTTCTTCATAGTCAATGGCTTCGGTATGAACATTAGAGCTGCCACCAAAATAGTGTGGCTCGGACTCTACCAAGGCGCCAGTAAACTTGGCGTACTCGACGACCTCGCGGGTTTTAGCGATGATTTCCTCGTCGGAAGCATCGTGATTTGCCTGGGAAATGTCGATGTGCACAAACTCATACCCCGCGTCAATGGCTCGTTTACAGCCCTCGACTGTCGGACCGTGATCCAAGTTCAAATACATCTCGATGTCATATTCAGCCTTGTAGTTATCCACCAAGTCACGGACGTTCTCCAAGCCCATGGCTTTCACTTCGGCGTCTGACACCTCGACCAACACCGGAGACTGGAGTTTTTGCGCCGCACGTGCCACGGCTATTAGCGTTTCTTGGTTGTCAATATTAAACGCCCCGACCGCAAAATGCTGCGCCCGTGTCCGCTGCATCAAATGACGCGCTCGCGTCGTGTTTTGCCGAATCTCTGAAATCGATAGTCCCATACTGCCCCCCTAAAATACTTATGCTAATTATATCAGTTAGCGAGCGCTGTGCCAAGATACTTTGAATATTTCCAAAATAGCATATATTGATTTTTAATGGAATATACGGTATATTACATGTCAGCTTTTGCTCAAGGCCTGTCTAAGGGCAAAAGAGCCCTTTAACCTTGAGTGCTCACCGAAAGGAGGGGCGATGAGCCCTGTCGTGAAGATAGCCAAACTCGCATTTAACGGGTTTATCGTATTTGTCCTAGCAGCATGCATAGCATGGTGGGCGATTGTCGGCGGGCTGTCTGAGGCCTACGGGCCGATCGCAGGACTAACGTTCGCGTTTGTAAGCATAGCAACTCCCGTACTTATCTACGGGATGAAACGTCACAACCACCACGAAGGGTACTACCCCGAGTGCGACTGCAACTGTTGCCGCGAACGCAAGTGACGCACACCCGTCAGGACTACTGCTTTGAGGTCTTTAATTAGATCTTGGTAGTAGCTCCTGGCGGGTTTTTCACTGGAGAAAATCAACAACACTGTGAGTAATTGAATCAACGTCCAAGCCATGCTTTTTCCATAATTCAGACATTTTGCCCGACTCTCCAAACGTGTCATTGACACCAATTCGCTTCATCTTCACCGGCAAATTCTCACTAAGAACTTCCGCCACGCTCGAACCAAATCCGCCAGTAATCTGCCCCTCTTCCGCCGTAATAACAGCTTGACATTTTTGAGCCGCGTTAAGTACGGCCTCTTCATCCAATGGTTTAATTGTCGGGAAATGAATGACCTCCGCCTGAATATCATATTCTTTCGCCAATTTTTCTGCCGCTAATAACAGTTGATATGTCATCACGCCCGTTCCCAATAGCGCGACATCTTTACCTCGCCTCAGTACATAACTTTTTCCGATCTCAAAAGTAGATTGATTTAAGAACAACGGCGTTTTTTCCCGAGGCAATCTCACGTAATTCGGGCGCTTATCGCCAGCCATTGCGCCCGCCATCAGCCTGGCTTCATTAGCATCGCCTGGCGCCAACACCACCATGTTTGGCAAACTGCGCATCAAAGCAATATCTTCCAACATCTGATGCGTCGCACCGTCCGCGCCAACGTTCAACCCAGCATGCGAGCCAACCAACTTGACTGGCTGATTATTCAAACAAATAGTCGTCCGAATCTGTTCCCAATTCCGCCCCGGACTAAACGCCGCGTAACTGGCTGCAAATGGAATATTACCCATGGCAGCTAACCCAGACGCCACTGTCACCAAATTCTGCTCCGCCACACCAACTTCAATCGCCCTAGGACTACCAATTTCCTTAGCAAATTCACCAAAGCCGACGCTTTCCATCAAATCCGCACTCAGCGCCACCACTAGATTATTCTTCTTAGCGACGTCTGTTAATCCTTCGCCAAAACCAATGCGAATAGCTGCAGTCTCTGATTGCCGCCAATCTTCTCTCAGAAAACTCACTTGACATCTCCTTTTTCACCTAGCTGAATAAGCGCACGCCTGGCCTCCTCGGCATTCGGGGCTCTTCCGTGCCACTGGTAATCATATTCCATAAAATCAACACCAAATCCAGGAATTGTATGTGCAATGATCACATTCGGCTGATGGGAAGTTTTTGCCACGTCAATCGCTTTTACAATTGCCTCGTAATCATGTCCGTCGACTTCCTGCGTAAACCAGCCAAAACTCCGCCACTTGTCCGCCAAATTTCCTAGCGGCATAACTTTTTCCGTATCGCCACCAATCTGAATATTATTCCTATCAATAATCGCAATTATATTTGACAACTCATATTTCGCGGCAAACATCGCCGCCTCCCAAATATTACCCTCATTAAGCTCGCCATCGCCCAAACTACAATAAACGAACCGCTGGGGATTACCACCTAAATATTTCAATGAATAAGCCATACCGGCCGCTTGACTTAAGCCGCAACCCAAAGGACCGCTCGTCGTTTCAATACCAGGCAGGCTACCACGTTCTGGATGACCCTGAAGTTTAGAGCCAAATTTCCTTAAATTAACTAATTCTTTTTTATCAAAAAACCCTCGCTCCGCCAAAGTGGCGTACAGAAGCGGCGCATAATGGCCGTTACTCATCACAAAAATATCTCGATCTTGCCAATCAGGATTTTCAGGATCTAGACGCATGGCGTAAAAATAAAGAACCGCCATGACATCCGCAAAACCCAGACATCCAGCCGCATGTCCAGAGCCAGCTGTCACTAATTCATGAATAATCGACTGACGCAAGGTTTGGGATATTTCTCTCAATTCGTTTAGTTGATCGTCAGACATTAAAGCACACTCGTCTTGTTAATTTCCTGCTGGAGTTTGGAAAAAATTGCGTGTGGATCTGATGATTTTTGAATAACGCCGCCAGCATTTAAGACATTAACACCACCCTGCACCAGGCTATATGCATTATCCACTAAAACGCCGCCATCCCAACCAATTTCCACGTTAGGATTAATGGCTTTAATGAGTCGAATTTTTTCCAACTGCATCAAACTGGCAGTCCCGCCAAATCTACCCAACTCGCCACTAAAAATCATCACATGGTCAGCGAGTTTTATAAATTCTTCGACAGTCCGCGGCACCGTTGGCTTTAATAACGCTAGGCCAGCCATGATACCAGCCTGACGAATCTGCATAAGCGCCATTTTTACATCGCCCGTGGCTTCCGCGTGGACTATAATCATATGTGGTCTTAGGGCAATCAACTTCGGTATATATTCCTCCAGATTGTTGACCATAGCATGAATATCGATAGTCCAACCCTCGGGTGCCCATAATTCCTGAATACCGACCGTCAACGTCGGCGCAAATTCACCATCAGAAATATCAATATGTACCCGCTCAACAAAACCAGTTATCCTATCAACTTGCTCTTTATACTGAGCAGCGTTTTCTGCCAAAATAGCCGGGGCAATTACAGCGCTCATGACAATTCATCCAACTGCGCATTGCGCCGATTAAAGCGTGGAGCATTGGCGTACGGAGTATTCAACCACGTTTCTACAATACCCTTCCAAGCTGATTCATCGTCTTCCAAAATTCGCGCCGGCAAACACAATACATTCGAGTCATTATCATGACGCGTCATCTTTGCCTCGAAAGCATCCCAAATCACGCTGGCACGAATTCCTTTGAATCGGTTGGCCGCCATACACATTCCTTGACCGCCGCCACAGATTAAGATAGCTCGCGGATCTTTACTATCATCGCCAATAATTTTCAATACTGCCGCCTGAGCGAATTGCGGAAAATCATCGTCAGGGTTTAATTCTACGCCACCAACATCTTGTACGTCATAGCCATTTTTAACCAAATACGCAAAAACTTTTTCCTTCAACATAAAGCCGCGGTGGTCAGATCCGAGGTAGATTTTCATGATTTTAGTATAAGCGTTTTCGGTGATTTTTGCAAGAGAAAGTCGGAGATTACTCCAGGGGTGAAGCATGCCTATTTGACAAAAAGTATTGACATTTTATAACTGGTATGATATAAATAGATTAACTTTTGTTCAAAGTTTTGTCTTAGGGCGGAAGTCGCCCTTTAGCTTTGAGTATCTTCCTGAAAGGAAGTGAAGAGATGAAGGTAAAGTTCACTCTCAGCAATGGCCAGTCATTCGCCACGAAAATCACATACGGCTTCAAGGACACTAGGGATCTAGTAGAAAATCTGTCTAGAATGCTAGGAGAAGCCACAGACAAATCTGTCGTGGAACTCGAAACAGAAGACGGGATGTTTCTTGGTCAGGCCGACCGACATTGTGTCGGTCGAAATCCGGAGCTAAAGTGTCTCGCGCCAGCAGAAGGCGCGCTAAGATAAATATTCTGTAAAACCGCCGGAAATACCGACGTCCCCGCACTATCACAGTGCGGGGTTATTCCTTTTCTGGATTCTGGAGCAAACTATTCGCTCTGGTTGAGATAATGTCCGACATCCGCCACCAGTTCAACCAGCCGGTTCGAATAACCCCATTCATTGTCATACCAAACCATGACTTTGATCAAATTACCACCAACAACCTTCGTCAGCGGCAAGTCAACAACCCCAGAGTGCGAATTGCCGATGAAGTCGCGGCTAACTAAAGGTTCCTCAGAAACGCCCAGAATACCCTGGTAAAAGTTACTTTGCGCGGCTTTTTTGAAGGCTTCATTTACCTGCTCAACCGTTACATCGCGTCGGAGCAGTACCGTCACATCACTGAGCGACACCACTGGCGTTGGGACACGAACACTGAGACCATCGAATCTACCAGTCAACTGCGGCAGGGTTTTCGTCACAGCAATGGCTGCACCCGTTGTTGTTGGCACCATATTCTCAGCAGCATTACGACCTTCACGTAAATCCTTGGATGGCGCGTCTTGCAATCTTTGGCTAGCGGTGTAGCTATGCACTGTCGTCAACATTGATTTTTCCACGCCAAACTCTGCGTCCAGAACCGCCATCACCGCGCCCAGACTGTTGGTGGTACAGCTGGCGTTAGATACAATTGGCGTTGCGTCCTTGATTTTACTATCATTAGTACCTAGCACAATCGTATCAACGCCGTCAGACTTGGTTGGACCGCTGATAACCACGCGCTTGGCACCGGCAGTCAAGTGCTTACCTGCGCCGTCTTTATCAGTGAAGAATCCGGTAGATTCAATCACCACGTCAATATTCATATCGCCCCACGGCAAGTTTGCTGGATCTTTCTCTGCTAGGACTTTAACGGATTGACCTTCAATAATCAGCTCATTTTCCGTAAAATCAACCTGCCGACTATACTCACCATAATTGCTGTCATGCTTGAGCAGGTACGCCAGAGTCTTCGTGTCCGTCAAATCATTAATCGCCACAATCTCTAAATCACTCCGCTCGCGAGCAATCTTAAAAGCGTTACGCCCAATCCTTCCAAAACCATTAATTGCTATTCTTGTTACTGACATATGCCCTCCCCGTTAGATATTTCGCTTTAGCTTTTCTTAATTATACTACAAAGTTGTATAATAAATATATGACGCGCGAAGAACTGCTATCAGTAGCCGAGCAAAAGTACGACGAAGTGCCAGTGTTGGTCTTGGCAAGCGCGGTTGACTATGCGACAGAAAAACACGCTGGACAAAAACGCAAAAGCGGTGAGCCATATATCAATCACCCCCTGGCAGTGGCCGAGATTTTGATTGAGTGGGGCATGGACATCGACACGGTGGTGGCGGGTGTGCTACATGACACGGTCGAGGACACCGACGCGACGCTGGATGAACTGGAGAGTTTATTTGGACGCGACGTGGCGTTTTTGGTGGATGGCGTGACTAAGGTTTCGCAGGCACGTGCTGGCATGCGTAGTCTGGACAGCTATTTGCCACACACCAAGGACAATTTAACTAAATTGATGATCGCAGTCGGTGAAGACGTGCGGGTGATTATCATTAAACTAGCAGATCGCTTGCACAATATGCGGACGCTGCAGTTTATGTCGCCGGAGAAACAGAAGAAAATTGCTCGCGAGACGATCGAGGTGTTTGCACCGCTGGCGGACCGATTGAATATGGGGCGGGTACGCGTGCAGCTGGAAGAATTGAGCTTCAAATATTTGATGCCAAAAGATTTTCACCGCACCAAGAGTTTGATGGACAGCCGATTGAAAAAATCGCAGCGAAAACTGGATCGTGTTCGCCGTGAAGTTGAGGCGCGACTAAAGGAAGAAAAGCTGGTTTTCCAGATGGACGGCCGCGTAAAAAGCGTCTACAGCCTGTTTAAAAAGCTCGATAAGGTCGGCGATATTGATAAGATTTATGATTTGATCGCCCTGCGAGTCATTGTCGATGATTTGTCGACAGGCTATTTGGTATTAGGAATTCTACACGATATGTATCAGCCGATGTACGAGCGAATCAAAGATTATGTCGCCAATCCCAAGCCAAATGGCTACCAAAGTCTACACACCACCGTGCAAACGCCGAGTGGGCAAATTGTTGAATTTCAAATTCGCACCAAAGAAATGCACGAATACGCTGAGCGTGGTTTGGCGGCCAGCTTCCACTACAATGAGCAGAAGTTAACCGATGCGTACAAAAAAGGTCGTATGGGTGCTATGCCAGCAGATTTGTCATGGATTCGTGAGCTTCAGGAAGCGGCAGCATTGGCTGGCGAAGGCAAACGATTTGATTCTAATAAGTTCCGCATGAAATTGTTCTCAGACCGCATTTTCGTGTATTCTCCGAAAGGCGATATTTACGATTTGCCGCGCGGTGCCTTCCCGCTAGATTATGCCTACCGCATTCACTCCGACATCGCGGCACACGCCAGTGGTTTCAAAATCAATGGCGTCATGAAGCCATTTACCTATCATTTGCGGCACGGCGACACCATAGAAGTGTTGACCAATAAATCCGCCCACCCGAAGCCGGATTGGCGCGAACTGATCATAACGCCTCACGCTAAAGACAAGCTGCGTTTGCAATTGTCGCGTAGTGGTGGCATCTTGCAACAATTGACCGGCGGCGTCTCGTCACTGTTTCGGCATCGATAATCAACGGTACAATCTTGTAGGCGGAATATAAAAAACAATATCACCCTCATCTCAGGGGCCGTGACGGGCGCGAAAGCCCCGTCAGCCGAACGCCACAGGCTGACCGTAGGTCACCTGTAAAGAGTACTCTGAGTGAGGTGTGATATTGTTTTGTTGCGTCGATACTCTTACGCTTGCTCGTTCCAGCGAGTGATCGAATCGCGGATGATTTGCTTGGCGCGTTCAACATCACCAAAGCCCTTGACAACTGTCGAACCTGGCTTCTTCATATCTTTGTAGTGGTTGAAATGATGCTCAATTTGCTTGAGGAGCTGCGGCGGCAAGTCTTCCAACGAATTGATAGCATCACCAGTATTGCGGTCATCAGCTGGCACTACGATCACCTTGTCATCAACCTCATCATCATCAACAAACTCCAAAACACCAATGACCTTTGCTTCCATAAAAATACCTGTTGTCAGTGGCTGGTCGGTGATGATTAAAGCATCCAATTCGTCGCCGTCCTCGTCCAATGTCTGCGGGATGAAACCGTAGTTGGTTGGCTTGGCGAAAATTGCTGGCTCAACGCGGTCCAGCTGCATGACTGCCAGCTCACGGTTCCATTCAATCTTATGGTTTGAGCCTTGCGGGATCTCAACGACAACATTCACGATGCCGTTTTCTACGTCACCAGGTGTCAAAATTTGGTTAAAGTCTGCCATAGTTTACTCCTCTCTGGCTTTTTCTTGTAAATATTCACGAATTTGCATTGCCGCCACTGCGCCCTCGCCGACTGCCGAAGCAATTTGCATGGTTGCACCCGAACGCACGTCGCCCGAGGCAAAGACGCCTGGGATGTTAGTGTGCAAATGTTCGTCAGTGACGATGTGCCCGCCGAGATCTAGTTCAACATCTGAGTCAGCCAAGAACTGCGTGTTCGGGATGAGGCCGATAAAGACGAACAGACCGTCTGCGGTAAACTCTTTTTGCTCACCGTTTTGGGTTGATTTGACGCCGTAGAACTTGTCATCTTTGACGATAATTTCATCGGTTGTCGCACCGATATGGACGGTAATCTTGCCCTCATCGACATACTTTTGCAGCTCTTTTTGCAGGACATCGCTGGCGCGTAATTCGCTGCGCACCAGCAGATCAATGTGGCTAGCATAGCGAGTCAAAAAGATCGCTTCCTGGACTGCCGAGTTGCCGCCGCCAACGACGATCAAGCTCTTGTCGCGGTAAAACGCTCCGTCGCACGTCGCACAGTAATGCACGCCGCGGCCGTACAATTCATCTTCGCCCGACACGCCCAACTTGCGGTGATTTGAACCAGTAGCTAGGAGCACCGATTTGGCTCGCACCGGCTGGCCATCGATCGTCAATTCCAACTCGCCGTCAACTTGCTTGAGTTCCGTAACGTCGCCATACTCGATATCCGCACCGAACCGCTCAGCCTGCTGCTGCAACTCTGATGCCAGCTTCATGCCAGTTACACCCTCAGCAAATCCTGGGTAGTTGTCAATTTGGTCAGTGATGGCCGCCATGCCACCGACCACGCCGCGCTCGTACAGTGTCGTCGGCACATCTTCGCGCGATAGATAAATTGCAGCCGTGAGCGCGCTTGGACCGGCACCAACGATGATAACTTCTTTAGACATTTAACCCCCTTGACCTATAATACTGCTTGATAATTCCTGGCATTTCTGGCTGTGGAATATCTGCTGGCTTTTCGATAGCCATTACCACAAATTTCAGCGGCGAATTAGCAGGAATCTTATCGCCCTGAGCCTGATTTCCGTACGCCTTATCCGCTGGAATTGTCAATTCGCGTACACCGCCAATCTTCATACCAATCAGCCCCTCTTTCCAGCCTTGAATCACGGCAGTTTTCGCTGGACCATTCATATTAAGCGGTGCTTTTAACTTTCCATCAGCAATTGATTGATCAAAAATCTCCCCCTTAGGGTTCCAGCCAATATAATAAACCGCCAATTTAGTATCATCTTTGACTTCTGCTCCGTCACCCTCCAACAAATCTTCTTTGCCGAGTTCTTTAACACTACCAGCCTCAAACGCACCGACTCGCGAACTGAACTCAGAAAATTTACTGTAGTATTTTTGGCTCAGTTCGGCAGCCTGAGCTTCTACTTTTTTCTTATGCTCATCGTTGGCTTTAGTGTACTCATCCTGAGCCTTCTTCAATGCCGCTTGATCTTTAGCATCATTGCCCGGCTGCACCATCATGGCGATAAATCCGCCAACAGTTCCTAAAAACATCATGCCGGCAATCACCCAAATGCCTATCCTTTGGCTTTTACTTGTTGCCATAATCCTCCTTTATTTACTTCTCCAATTATATCAATTTTGGTCAAGTACAACAATCACTCGATACTAAGCTTGCACCGCACCGAGTTCGGCCGCCGCAGCAACAATCTCCTCGATTATCGGCGTGATGTCTTTGTCGGTCAGCGTACGCTCTAGGCTGGTAAACTTTATATTGAAAGTAATAGTTTTCGTCGAATTATCGTCCTCTGGCTGGTAAATTGAAATTGGCGTAATGACAATATGCAGCTCTTGGTGGCTATCTATAACATTCTTAACACGGTCATGCACCGACGCATAATTGACCTGAGCTGGCACTTTGAGCGAAATGTCACGGCTGGTCGATGGGTAACGACTGAGCGGTTGGTAATGACTACCTCGCTTGACATAAACGGCCTCTAATCCAGCTGTATCCAGGCTCGCCGCCGCTACGTACGCTGGCAACTTGAAACTCTTGATGACAGACTGCTTCAGCTCACCAACCATACCGATAAACCGCCCGTCGGTTGTCTCGACTAGCGCACTGCGCGACTGGTCAAACGGTGCCGTGACTGGGAAATTACGTTCCTGTTCAATCGGCTTAAATACCAACTCGGTACCAAGATCATGCGCCAACTGTTCAACCAAGCGACGAATTTTGTAAAATGGCGCGCCCGTGCCTGGCTTTTTGGCGGCGTAAACGATGTCGGTGAACTGGCTGGCTTCTGGCAGGCCATCTTCATCCAAGCCATGCATTTTGATATGCCCCTTGCCCATTTCAAACAAGGCAAATTCATCATGGCCAGCCTTGATGTTGGCGTGAACTTTGTCGAGCAAACTTGGTAACACCGTCAAGCGGTAATATTGCAAATCAGGGCTGAGGGCGTTTGATAATTTATACGCCTGAGCAACGTCCTGCTCGGCGTTTTTCAGGATGCGTTCGTGAATGAAACTGTAGGTCAAGACTTCATTGACACCAGCACGTGACAGACTTTGGCGAACGGCGTTTTTTAGTTCGCGACGCAGGTTTTTCGGTGTTGATTTGATGCTGCGACGCGGCAATTGACGCGGTAGTTTATCAAAGCCATACAGACGGCCGACTTCTTCGACAATATCCTCTGGTAGCTCAAGATCGGTACGCCAGAATGGCGCGATTACTTCAAATTGATAAGGTGTATTTGGCTCGGGTTCCTCATGTGCCTTAATTTCAACATTCTTCAGAATACGGCAGATTTCCTGCGGCGAAAATTCTGTGCCCAAACGTTCATTCACAAAGGTACTTTCCAACACTAAAACGCCAGTCACTGCGCCCCAATCGAAAATCGAAATGGTTTCCTTGCCGGCAGAGCCAAATGTAACTCGCGAATCGTGCTGCACGACCATCAGGCGATCGTTGCGCTTGTCAAACACTTCACTCGCCTGCACGCCGCCAACCATACTCATCAGCTGCTTCAACACGGCAGCATTTTGCAGCGGCGACTGACCCTTATTAAATCGCGTGAGTGCGTCGGTAAAAATACCGTGTCGCATAGCCGTGCGGCGCAGCGCATACATGTCAAAATTAGCACATTCGAGGACGATGTTTTTGGTCTCACCCGAAACCTCGGTGTCGGTACCGCCCATAATTCCCGCCAGGCCGATCACGCCCTCGCCATCAGCTATGACGATGTCGTCACTCGTCAACTCATATTCTTTGCCATTGAGCAAACTGACTTTCTCGCCATCACGAGCCATCCGCGCCCCGAGTGTAGACCCGCGCAATTTGTTATAATCATAGGCGTGCGTCGGTTGCGCCGTCATCAGCATGATGTAATTTGTGGCGTCAACGATGTTGTTGATCGGCTTGCCGCCCATTACCACCAGCTGGCATTGCAGCCACAGCGGACTGGGCTTGACCTCGATATCTTTAATCGCTACCGCCATGAAGCGCGGCACTAATTCTGGCACGTCGTTCGTTACTGTTAGCTCCAAACCCTCAGCACCAGTAAATTGTTGCTCTGATTTATACCACTCAGGACTGACAAACTGCTGATGAAAAATCCCAGCAATCTCGCGTGCCACGCCGAGCTGCCCGAAACAATCCGGACGGTGCGTAAACATTTTATTTTCAATGTCCAGTACGTAATCGTCCAGCCCAAACGTTTCCGCGAAACCAGCACCCGCCGTTAGCTCAACGCCCGCCGGCACGTCGCGTTCATGAATCTCAATAATTCCCTCGTGATCCGTACCAATCGCCAACTCATCAGCCGCCGCCAACATGCCCTGGCTGAGCACACCACGCAGCGGCCGCGCATCCAGTACAAACGGCTCGTCGTTATCAAAACTCGCCGGCACCGTGCTTTTTGGCGGTAGCCAAATCGCCCACATATCCGCATGCACATTCGGCGCGCCGCAGACCACCTGCACTAGACCATTGTCATCACGCGGCACATCGGCGACCGCACCGCCATCATCGATCTTGGTCACACTCAGCCGATCAGCGTCAGGATGCTTGACACATTCAACCACCCGAACGATTCGTGCACCACCATATTTGGCTTTCAGGTCGATCACTTCTTCGACGCCACCAAGCTGCTGATTGACCCGCGCCACCAACTCGTCCACTGGCGGCAATTCAAAATTAATCAATTGTTTGATAAGATTTAGGCTGACTTTCATACTAGTTACTAGTATACCATCTTATCTATAACTATTCGACTTTTGTAAAGCCAAGCCGCAGGTCGGTAATTATTGGAAATATTCTTTTGCTTTATATTTGGCAATGATATCCTGCTGTTCGGGCGTAAATCGCCGTGATTAGCGCATTTTTTGATAAGCTTTTTTACGCGTCCAAGTGTCAATATGTCCGTTTTCTAGTTCAGCCAGCGTCAGCTCAAAAAACTGCACCGCCGCCGTAGCGTACAGCCAAGCCAACGCCATTTTGACATAGTAGCCGTCGTGGGTGATATTTCGCAGTGCGGCAAAAACTTGATCAACATGCAATTCATCCAAAAAATTAGTCATCAAAGAAACCACACCGTAGCGTACCGTCAATTCAGCTTCGCTTTGCAAATATTTCAGCGCAAAATCCCACCACGACTCACCAGCAAACCGCCGCTTTTTATCGACAAACACATCAATGTGTGCCCATGAATCAACGCGTGGTAAATATTGCTTGGTCAAATCAATCGCCGTCTGATCATCGAGCCGAGCGTGCGTAATCAGCAATCCACACAGCAGCACGTAGTCGAAAGATTGGTTCTTCTCTGCTAGCAAATTGCGAATATCCGCTGCACTCATATCAGGCACCAGCTCCCTCGCCAGCCGCCGCAAATCCGGCACCCGCACACCAACGACAGGCATATCGGTATTGACGATACGCTTATTAAAGGCGGCATACGTCTCGTTACCCTCAGCGAGCTCCGCCAACTTCATTACAATATCATCATGCATATTGCCGCTAGCTTTCATGATCAAACTCGATCCCTAAAACTCCGTATCGTTCCTGGTCTGCTGCAGAATAGAACTCGTTAATCTGATTTTCCAGCCATTCAACACTTTCACCGCCAAACTTAAGCAGGTCATTATGAGAAAACAGATCATGAAACGTCGCGTAACGCAGCAACCCAACCACCGTCGCAGTCATGGTTTGCTCGGGGTTCGTGCGGTTAATAAACATAATCTGATCGCCAAGCTGAATCTTCTGACGCTTCTCGTCATATAGCCGCGACTCGATAGTTTTCTGACCGGAAACAATGGCAGCAAATGGCTCAGAGTGAAGCTTAAGTCTATGTGTAGTCATGCCGATATTATAGCAGCATCACACCTTCAGCTTCTTATCCTTCAATGTCAGCACCACGTCCGCTTGCTTAGCCAGCTGTTTACTGTGAGTGACGACGATGACGCACTTGTCGTTTTCGTGGGCGGCCTGACGCAGGATGTCGATGATGTCGGCAGCGGTGGTTTCGTCCAGGTTGCCAGTCGGCTCGTCTGCCAAGATAATCGGTGCGGAGGATACCAGCGCTCGACCGATCGCCACACGCTGTTGCTGGCCGCCGGAAAGTTTCATGACGTTGCGGTGAATGTGATCGTCGTCCAAGCCCATGGAGTGCAACGTTTCGTTGGTGGCCTTGGAATTAACCAATTTCAAGTTTTCCAGCGGCGTCAGATAATCGATCAGATTATAATTCTGAAACACCAGCGAGATATTGTGCTTGCGATGATGCGAATAACCCTGCTCGGCGATGTCTTCATCGTCGAACAAAATCTGCCCGCCGGTCGGTGTGTCCAGCCCCGCCAGCAGCCCCAGCAGTGTCGATTTACCAGCACCAGAACTACCGACGATGGCGTAGAATTTGCCTTTTTCAAATTGATAATTGATGCCGTTGAGCACATTGCTCGTACCGTCGGCGTATGAATAAATAATATCGCGTAACGTAAGTAATGACATGATAACTCCTAACTTAATTTTGCTAAAATTTGCTTTGGTGATTGGCGCATGATTGGCGCGGTAGCAGCGATGGCTGACAACAGAACGACCACGTAGCCGAAGGCGAAAGCTTGCAAGTAGGTCGCTATTGGCGCGGCTTGCACCACGGTTTTTTCTATGCGCTGGCTTTGGTCGGTTTGCGCTGTGAGGGCGGTAGAAATCTGTGACGAGGCGACCGAACCGACACCGAGCGCGAACACCGAACTAACTGCGGCGATGATAGCGAGTTCCGCCAAGAACTGCCCGATGATCTGCCGCTTCGATGTGCCGATAGACAGCAAGATGCCAATTTCATGCAAGCGGCCGCGCACCCAGAACACCAGCACCAGCGACAGCACCGCCAACCCTGCCGCGGCTGCGCCGATGGTGGCAATCGTCAAGATGTTTTGAATGCCAGCGATGTTTTGGAGAACCCCAGCGAATGCCGCCCCATTGTCAGTCAGACTGAATTTTTTCCAATCGATGTTTGGTAGGCTTTTGGTACGGTCCGTTAACGACTTCAACTGATGCGGATGTTCGGCAAAATATGTTGCTCGTGTCAGTTGCTTGCTCCCCGTTAGCAGCTGCGCTGCAGCCAAGTTGGTGATGAGATGATTCTCCGCCATGTCGGACTGCAAGACCGCTGGCTTTTCGCCTTTGCCGCTGAAGATGCCCATGACAGTCACCGTCACCCGCCGGCCGTCTTTGGTAATGTCCAGCTTGTCGCCTGGCTTGATGTCATTTTTCTCAGCAAACGTTTTGTGAACCAGCGCCGCGTTTTGATCGTTCGCCCCCAGATGCTTACCCTGCTCTAGTTGGTAAAATCGACCGGTGAATTCGCCGAGCAAATTGCTCTGTGTCGCTCCCGTAACTTTTGCTTCGCCAGCCACATTAGCGTCCAGCTGCACGCCGCTGCCTGCCGTGTCGATCAATTGTTTGCCTGGCAGTCCCGCGGTAGTTTCTGATTGGAAATTATGCGCTTTGACCTTGTCCAGGAGCTGCACCCGCTGCGCGATGTCCATCGGCACCTCGCCCGATGGCTGCTTGCTGGCGATACTAAAGCCGGCGCGGATGTTTCGCTCGACTGATTGCTTCAGCTGCGCCATCGTTTGTTGCACTGTCAGCGTACCGATCAGCAGCGTGAAAATCAGCGTCATGATCAGGGCGATGGTCAGGCTGCGACGCCGTTTGCGCGTCACAGCCGTCCAGGCTCGTTTGATAATCGTCATCATTCGCCCCTAGTCCACTTCAGTTAGTAATTCTTTTGGCGTTGACTGGGTAATCGGTCGAGAGGCCAGGAGCACCGCGATGATAATCACCGCTAGCCCAGCACTCCACACCGCCAACAGATCCGTCGGTTGTACGCCAACCGTCACCTTATCCAGCGTGCGCGATGACGTCACCGAGTCAGCATCAGCACCGAGCGACGCACCGTTCAGCGAACTACTAGCCTGACGTGTGGCATTCTGCGCCGCCTGCGACACCACGTGATCGCCCATTTGTTGCGCAATCAGCCCTGCGGTAAAGTACGATGCACCGAAGCTCAACACCGCGATCATCACCAGCTCAGCGATGTATTGCAACACAATCTTTGACTGCGGCACGCCCGTCGCCAAGAGCACGCCCGCTTCGCGCTTGCGCTCGTTCATCCACAAGTACAGCACCATGCCGATCACCGCGACGCTGACCAGCGCCGTTGCCCACAACATACCGTCGATCAAGCCGTACACGCCGTTCACTGCACCAGTCACGCCAGCCAGCTCCTGGCTATTCTTATTCAATTGATACTTTTGCCAATTGACCGACAGTTTATTTGCCCGCGCCATCACCTCATCTAACTGTTTGGTGCCCTTGGTAAAGAACGTAGCGTCCTGGTAAATCTCATTTTGTTCAGTGTACGCATTCAACTGGCGAGTCGTCGTGAGGTCAGTCAGGAACAAATTCTCGAACAGCTCCACCTGGTACGTCGCCTGCTTTGGGTTTTTACCGTTAAATATACCGACGATTTCTACCTCGACCTCGTCCTTGGATGGATGTTCATTGTCGGTGTCGTATTGGTTGGCCTTCAGCTTAATTTTACTGCCCAGCTTCAGATTGTTGGCCTTGGCAAAGTCTTCGTGCACCAAAATCTTGTGCGAATCGTTCTCGGTGATGTGCCGACCAGCGATGAGCTTGAGCGACTCAGCACGGAACTTTTTCTCGGACTCAGATTTATTGACACCGATGATGGTAGCGGCGTTGCCAAACTGCTTGTCTTTCTCGGCATCATAACCGCTGCCACCACTCGGTAGTGGCACCAGTTTGGTATTGATAAAATCGACCGTAGCGTTCTGGCGCTTGACATAGTCTGTCACGCCCTCCAGATTCTTCACCGCGTCGATATCCTTGTTCGACACCGTTCCCGAGCCGCGGGCCGTTCCCGGATTGGTGCGCGGATTATTGCCCAGTGTGAAGCCGGCCTTGAGCGTTTTATCCAGCGACTGCGCCGCCGCGTCGGTCGAATGCTTGATGGCAAATCCACTCAGCATAATCGTCGACATACACAGCAAAATCGCCAGCAAAATCAGCGTTTTGAGTTTTTTCCTGGTGATATATAACCAGGCACGTTGTATAAATGACATAGATCTCCTTTCTTGGTTCTATGCCAGTGTAGCAGGGGTGTGTGAAGGGAATGTGAAATGGAGATCTGTCTAACTCTGGGTAATTCTACTAACTCTAGAAAACGGTTATCATCATCTTAATATAGAGGCTATGAAGAGATTTTTTTAACTCTCCGATATAAATTAATCAATTCATTGATATCCATATCAACAAGAGGTTCATACATAAAAGCATTAAGGTGTATATTTTCTGGGGTCATAATATTTACCTCATCAATCACTTTCACAGTATCGTTACTGCACTTAGTCTGTTTAAATGCATCAGAGAGGCTCCTCGTTTGATTTTTCTGAGCCTCCAATTGATCAAGAAATTCTTGTGAAGAGCCGCTTTCTGACCCTTCACGACCCCAAGATATTTGACCGCTATATTCTTTTAACTTACGCTTCATATATTCTTCCGCTCTATGTCTAATTGCAATAGCCAGAATGATTTTATATTCAAGTAAGGATTTTTCGATGGTTATTGTTTCAGCTTCTGTGTAAATTGCGTCGACTATTGGAGTGTCTGTATTGATATTTATAAAATCACTCCTACCTAAGTGTCTCTCGTAGATGTCTTTAAGTGACTGAAATGTTATGTCAGATGTTTCTTCTTTATTATGTAACAATTTAGTTAACTCACCGTAATCTGCATCGTCTTTCCCTTTAGTATATTCAATTAGATTGCGCACTGCGGGAATAAGCGCAATTACATGAGCGAGCGTCATATTGTCCTTCCAGTGGTCAATTGGATTTCTCTGATAAAATTCTTTTCTCAATATAACCTCGCCATTGTTCAGCTCTGCGTGCAAATGAGCGTATCTAGGTAAGCCAAGTCGACTAGTAATCGTTCTATAGAAATCAAAATTATGCGACAAGATAATGAGCTTAAAATTTTTGCAATTTGCCATTTCATATAAATATTCAACAATTGCATACTTATTTTTATAGTCAAAAGAATCAGCAATATCATCAACTACTAGTAAAACTTCTTTGTCTGTTCCTGCTAAATCTTTCTTCATTTTCTCAATATCAAAAATAATATTTAGCAGATATAAGGATCTCTTCTCTCCTTGGCTTAGAGTGTCCTTGATTTCAAGCTCTCCTCTACTGATAGTTTGCTGCCGACCATCTCTAGTAAATACAAACTCTACCTGTGGAATATTCTCACCCATAATAGCACTTGTTCCGTTGGCAATTTTCATTTTATACGGCACCGTAAATCGTTCTTCAAAAATTCTTAGCGCTTCTCCCCAGCGTGTCTTTTCTGGATCTATGCCACCAATCTCATGCCGAAGACTATTCCACTTATCTTTAAGGTTGCTAAACGTGGTATTATCTTTCATATAAGATAGCCATAATTGCCTACGTAGATCTTTAAGCTTAGACTCCTTTAGATACTGCACTACATCAGGGTTATTCTCTATAACTCTTCTTAGTACACCACCTTTAGCTGTTTTCAAATCTTTCTCTATATCAGTAAAGGCCTTGCTTTGCTTAATCTCTTGTTCAATTCCCTTTACTACATCACTAAAATCTTCAGTTGTACGTATTTCTTCCTCGCCAAAAAGTTTTACAAGATTATCGTTTACGAAAAATCCATTATCTTTCAGTGATTTCTCGACATTTTTAAGTTCAGACAGACTAAAAATACCCTTCTTTAAAAAACCATGTCGTTCATAAATCTCATTACTAGTTTTACAGAATTCTTCAATATTTTCTTGAAACCCTTTTTTCTTAATATATCCCAGTGTAGTATTATCAAAAATATCCGAATATTTAATTTCCGAAAAATCAATTCCTATACGTCCCTGTATAAGTTCCAACCCCAGTAAGATACTGCCATCCAGATCAAAATCTTTTACGATCTTTGGCTCTAGCTCACGTACATTCACGCCTTGTATAACTTTTTTAATTTTAAGACCAGAAGCTTTTTCTAAATCTTTCAATAAGTCGCTTTTTAGCTTGATAACATCTGATATCTTTTCCTTTATAGATTCATCTACCAATAGATCGGCAAGATTACCTGACTGATAAGAGGCCTCAAAGCTTTTTATCACGAAAACATCTTCTTCTGAAATATCTTTTCCATCGATGGTTATTTTTGCTTCTCCTGGGATATCAAAAATCTCATCTCTAATTTCTTTTTGCTTTTTATCTTGTATCTTTTTGAAAGTCTTAGCAAATGATGTTTTCATTAAGCCATTTTTCGCATAAATGGCAATTACACTAGTGTCAGAGAAAGTAAATTCACTTTCCAACTTTTGAATCCCGTAGCAATTAACTAAATCACATTTTATTTTTTCCATTTTATCCCCTCATTTTATATCTTACTTCACTTTCTTGTTTTCTTTAATAAGATTCGTGGGGCAAGCCATATTTTCTTTTCCAAACTACTAACATAAAGCAAACCCCGATAATCTATACCTCATTATAACCGCCAATCCATTGTCGCCATTAATTAAACCTCACCACAAACCGCATGCCCCGCCCATGCAGTGTGAAATCATAGTCCAGACCCTTGGCGTCGAGTAGCATTTTCACGATGTAGAGGCCGATACCACTGCTGTCGGCATGTTGCTTCGCACCATTGCTCCGATAAAACGGATCAAAGATGTGCTGAAGTTGCTGTTTGGTGAGCGGTTTGCAAGCGTTTTCGATGGCCAGCTCATGCTGGTCGCATGTAATTTTTATCACGCTCCCCGCGTCGCCGTGGCGCACCGCGTTTGATACCAGGTTCGAGATGACGTGGCGCATCATGTCGCGGTTGGCACGAATGGTCGTTGGTTCTGTATTAACCTCGAAAGTCATGCCGCACGTTTTTGCCAGCAACACATAATCGTCAACTACCTCAGTGACCAGCTTGTCAATCCCCAGCCGCTTTTCCTGACGCAAAGCCTGCTCGGCGACACTGCCAGAACGCAAAACATCATTCACCATCGCCGCCAAGCGGTCAACCTGTGCCACTGATTCCGCCAGGTACTGATCGCGATTTTTATACTCGCCGATGTTGAGTTGCATGTTTTCCAGCATAATCCTGAGGGCCGCTAACGGCGTTTTCAACTCGTGCGAGGCCGCGCGGAGGAAGGCGATTTTTTCTTTCTCCAGCTGCGTGATCCGCTTATTTTCATACTCCAGCGAACGAATTGTTTGCCATAGATTTTGATAGAGCTCATTAATATTTCGCCCCAGCACGCCAATCTCGTCATGACTATTCACTGGGTAATGCGCGTTCTTTTCCAGCCGCTGCATGGTCGTGGTCACCGCCGCCATCTGGCGAATCGGCCGCGTCACAAAACGGCTATAAACGTAAGAAAACAGCAGTGCCACCAGCAGCGAACCGAGCATGGTATATGGCAATACGTGCAAGGTAGCGAGCTTGGCCTGAGTGACAGGCACCACGTCGGCGAGTAGCTTGACCGTAATCGTTTGGCCTTGGTTGTTCGCCACACTCCCCTGCCGCAAAATCACCGAGCGCGGATCGACAGTCTGCCCGTCAGCAATTTTCACCACACTGGTGTCAACCGATTTACCACTATCGGTCACGATGTTGATCGACTGAAAACCTTGAAAATACTGATTACGTCCGTCAATTGTCAGCGTGATATTAACATTTTTCATCTGAGCAAACTCCTGGCTGAGACGGCGCATTTCCTCAGTCGATTTACCGCGTAGTTCAGCCACGAGCGCCGTGAGATTGTCCGCCGCCTCGTGCTCTTTTTGCTGCAAATAAAATTGCGGCATCAAGGTGTAGACCAGCGCATGCACCAGGATGATCAACGCCGCAAACAGGCCGATTGACACCAAAAATGTTTTGGGAAATAACTTAAGCCGCTTCATAGCGATAACCCACTCCCTTCACCGTGATGATGCAGTCCAGGTGCAATTTTTTGCGCAAGTTTTTGATGTAAACGTCAATCACCCGGTCGAACGGCACCTCGTCATCACACCACAACTTGTCAATGATAGCCTGCCGACTCCAGACCATGTTTGGGTTATCGACGAGTAGCTTGAGCAGCTGCACTTCCTTGGGCTTGAGATGTGCGTCAGCATCATCATAAAATCCCTGATACGCCGCGAAATCCACCGAGGCCAGACCGCGCTGCCACAAGGTCTTTTTGACAGACTGTTGGCGGCGAAGCAAGGCCCTAATTCGCTTCTCCAAAATCACCAGCGAAAACGGCTTACTCATATAATCATCCGCCAGCTCGTCAAAACTCGCAACTTGCGTCGGCTCATCATGCAATGCCGTCAGCATCAGTACCGGCACGTCGCTGGTCTGGCGAATTTGGTGCAGCGTCTCGATACCACTCATCCCTGGTAGCATAATGTCGAGAATAATCACATCTGCCCCAGTAGATTTCTCCAGTGCTTCCTCGCCACTGGTCGCTGTCACCACCGTAAAACCGCGCTGGCGGAGGAACTGCTCGGTGCCAGTGCGAACTGCCGGTTCGTCTTCAACAAGGAGGATGTTCACCGCTCGTACACCCGTACGTACATGTCGTACAATTCTTTTTTGTATTGCTTCACAGCCTTATCCCCTGGCCATATCAATTCATGTCCAACTCCCATGTGTGCTGGCGTCGTCTCATTTGTAAACGTGGCACCACTGTTTTTGGCCATCTTTTCTGCAATATCACGCGCCATGGCGCTGTCAATCAGACGGTCCTCGTTACCGATGATCAAACCAACGTGCTTCAACCCTACCGCCTTCAAATCACTGCGATAATTTTGCTTGACGATGACATAATTTGCTAATGCCCGGTACGACAACGCGCCGTCAAAGAACTGGTCTGGCAGCAAATGCCTACCGTAAAGATTGCACAGTAGTGCCACTTGCCACTTTGGCACCTGAGAAGCGTCCGGCTCGTAGTACGGTGAGAGCAGCAGCACTCGCGAGAACAATCCATCACCATATTGTGCTAGCCACGTCGCCAACGTGCCACCGCCCGAATGACCAATCACACCCAGCTCATCGCCCAGCCCGCTGACCAGCCCAGCACTATCACTCATAAACTTCACCAATTCACTGGCGCGAACTTTGCCGTGCTGCTTGCCATCTTTCAGGCCATGGTGCGGTGCTCGCGGCACGTAGACATTGTATCCCGTCTGATAGAACCAATCCGCCAACTCTGCCATCGCCGACGGCTCACCGCTGACGCCATGAAGAATCATCACCGCCCGCGCAGTTTTCTTGCCGTGAGTTTTCAGAATTGGGCGAGATTCTGGACGCACCTCGCCATTAGCCGCATCATCAGCAATGACCTTTTGAATATCCTTTACTGATTGGTCATAATCACGCCGCTGAATGTGAGCTTTTTGCAGATTAGCACTACGACTTGGACACAGAAAGACCCAAGCAACAGACATTGCAGCCAGTACCGCCACGACACCAACTATTGTTATCATCAGCGCTTTACCACGTACTGCCATGAGACCTCCTCATTCCAATCAACAGATTGTTAGTTTTCTTCCTGCGCTGCCAAAATCCGCGCCTGAATCTCGTCCAATTGAGCGTCATCCATTTTTGGACCATCAACAGTCGTTAGCCAACCCGGATATTCCGCATAAAATGCCTGCTCGTGCGATACTGCCGAGCCAATTCCCTTCGCCAAATCGCCATGCAGCGGCACCAACTTGGCATGCACATGCGCCACGCCTGTGCCTTCAAAAATCAACGCCACTCGCGGTGTATCAAAGGCCTGCTCCAAAATATTAGCAACCTTTTTCACCGCCAGCATCATTTCAGAGTACAATTTATCATCCAAAGAAAAAACATAATCGCCTGGATTATGTTTCGGTATCACCACAGTAAAGCCTGGCGTGTTCGGAAACGGCGTCAAAAACGCCAAAAACTTCTCGTCCTCCCAAACTTTCCAAGATTTCATATTGCCTGATACGATGTCGTCGAAAATTGTGTGATTCATACTCCTCCTTTATGCAAATAAATCGTTCAATGCCTCACTCACCGTTGGATGAGTGAATATTTGGTCACGCAGTACAGTATACGGCAGGCCATTATCCATTACAGTTTTTATAATATTAATGACTTCTGGTGAGTTACGACACAATAAACTAGCACCCAAAATTTGTCCAGTGTTTGCATCAATCACCGCACGCAGCAAGCCTGTTGTAGCATTATCAACATGCAGGCGTGGAATCGCCATAGCAGGCAGCTCTTTTACGATAATTTCGCGCCCCGTCGCACGCGCCTCAGCCTCTGTCATACCCACCCGACCTAGCGGCGTTTGCATAAAGACCGCGTACGGCAAGGTTTTTTGTTTGGCGCGAGTGTACAGACCGTCACCCAGCAACTGGCTTCTCACAATCCGAAAATCATCCAGCGACGCATAGGTAAATTGTGGCCCGCCCGTTACATCGCCCATTGCCCAAATATGCGACCGACTAGTGCGAAGTGTTTCATCAACCACAATTGCCCCGCGCTTATCCGTCGCTACACCAGCAGCTGGTAAATTCAAGCTCATCGTCGCCGGGCGACGGCCCGTAGCCATCAAAACCGCATCATAACCAGCGTAATCATCATGATTTACTGTGCGAATCGTTGCAGTAGACTCACCCTCAATCGCTGTCACATCCACACTAAACACAATCTCGATACCCTGTGCCTGCAATGCTTCAGTAGTAGCCCGAGCGATTGCTGGATCTTCACGTGCAAGCAGAGCATCGCCCCTCTCAAATACTGTTACTTTTGTACCAAGTTTGGCATAAGTTGAGGCAAATTCTAACCCAATATAACCGCCACCAATGATAGCTAGCTGTTTTGGCTGCGTCATTTTATCCAGCAATTCAGTACTGGTATATACAAACGGCTTATCAACACCTGGAATATCTGGGATAATTGATTCCGCACCGGTGTTAATAAAAATCTGCGGTGCACTCACTACTAGCTCGTCGTCACCCGCCACAATCTTCACAGTACGATCATCTACAAACGATGCCTCACCTTCAATTACGCTCACCGTTTCACGATCTGCGAGCATGTGATAGTTCTTCTCATTCAACCGCGTCACTACCGTTGTCTTATGTGCCATCGCCTCATCAAAACTTTGATGATGTTCGGCTGCATTGACTAGCACCTTAGTAGGAATACAAGCAATATTAATACAGGTGCCGCCATACATCTTTGGCGACCGCTCCACCAGCGCTACCTTTTTGCCCGCATTTGCCAGCGCTACCGCCAATGTCTTGCCAGCTTTGCCAAAACCAATAATAAGTGCGTCAAATTGTTGTGTATCCATTTACCTCCTCCTATCTTTTTTAGCGATCTCTCTCGCTGTAACAATTTCTCTATCGGCATACAGAACTGCTTCTTTTATCACAAGTTTTTGAGATACTACTATTATCGTGTGCGCAATAGCTCCTTAAAACTGCTCCAAAAAATCCAACTTACCGCTCTCAAAATGCCGCACGTCCTCGATGCCGTATTTCATCATTACCAGCCGGTCAATGCCGCAGCCAAAGGCAAAGCCAGTATACTTATTCGGATCGATGTCGGCAGCCTCCAGCACATTCGGATGTATCATGCCGCAGCCCAGTAGTTCTATCCAGCCCTCGCCCGAACAAACTTTACAGTCCGGATTTTTGCCTTCACAAAACGGACAGCTCAGCGCGAACTCAAAGCTCGGCTCAGTGAACGGGAAGTAAAATGGATTGACGCGCACATCCAATTTCTTGCCGTAATATTCCTGCAAAAACTCCTGCAAGGTGGCGATCAGATTACCGACATTAACTCCCTTGGCGACATATACGCCCTCAACTTGATAGAACGTGTGCTCGTGGCGCGCGTCCAGATCTTCGTTACGGAACACCCGGTCGGGCACGATGGCGGCGATTGCCTCGCCCTTCGCCAAATTACCATGATATTTTTTCAACACACGGTTTTGCATGGTTGAGGTGTGCGCCGGCGCGATTAAGCGGTCGCCGTTAGCGTCAGTCTCCTCGGTCATGAACGTATCATAATCATCGCGCGCCGGGTGGCCTTTTGGAAAATTCAAGCTTTCAAACATGTGGAATTGATCATCAATCTCGCGCGACTCTTCCGTCACAAAGCCCATGCGATTGAAAATGTCAGAAATGCGGTCAATTTCACGCATCAATGGATGAATCGTACCGCGCTCACTCGGCAGTAATTCAGGGCGCGGAGCATTGACATCCATCGGTGCCGTCACGTCAATTGGCGGCAAGTCAACTTTTGACAGCTCATCCTCGCGAGCCGTAATCGCCCGCTCCAACTCCTGTTTCAATTCATTAACCTTTTTACCAAACGCCCCGCGCTCTTCACTAGGCAACGTCGCGATAACGCCATATAGTTCCCGCAGCTCCGCACTGCGCAGGACACTGCGAGGTTCAGCCAGCTCATCTACTCGTGATAATAATATTGTTCGAACTTCATCCAACTTTTCCATATCATCGCCCCTGCATTAAAAACATCCCGATAACTACCGCCGCCATAATAGCAATTACAATCCACGCCGGCGCCAACGTCGTCGTCTGCTTCGTATTTTCTAGATATCTCACGTCTTCCACGCCGTCAAGACTAGCCTTTTCCTGGAGACCCGACACCTTTGCCTTTTCACGTAGTTCCGCCGCGATTCGCTCCTGCAACTCACTGCGCTGATCGTTCTGATTCACAAATAATCCCATAACTACAGTATAGCAAATTATGCTATAATAGTCGTAATACTACTTTAAGGAGGGAATATGGCTACGAAGAAAACTTCAAAGAAAGCCCCGGTTAAAGCTACGGCAAAGAAAACTGCCGCTAAAACCGAAACCAAAACGACCGTCAAGCGTGTCGTTGCTGAATCTGTTGCGCCCAAAAGTCAGCGCGCCAAATTAGATTCTAAATTACCAAGCAACTTAATCAATATCGTCATTGCAGAAATCGTCGGCACGTTCATTTTGACGCTAGCCGCAATATTCGCATCAGACATCCTATCATCAATGTACGTTGGCTTTGCGCTCATGCTCATCGTCACTGCTATTGGTGGTATTTCTGGCGCACACGTCAACCCAGCCGTTACTTTCGGTTTGTGGTCAATGCGCAAGCTAAAAACCATTTTGGTACCATTTTACTGGGGCGCCCAGTTCCTTGGTGCAATGGCAGCTATTGTACTAATTGGATCATTGACAAATGGCGGCTTTGCGCTTAGCTTTGATCAATTTACCGCATTTTCATGGAATATCTTTGCCATAGAATTAATTGGTACTGCAGTATTCGTATTTGGTATTGCTGCAGTTCTCCAGCGCAAAGAAATCAAGGTTGCCGGACAAGCTTTTGGGATCGGCTTAGCGTTGATGATCGGCCTAGTTGCATCTGGATCTCTATACTCGTACGTTAAAGGTGCCGCTATCGCAAAAATCCAGAAAGAGCAAAACGCCGCTCAATCTGAAAAGGGTGGTCGCACCTACCCACGAGAAATTTATGTTTCAGGAGCTACTTTGAACCCAGCAGTCGCTCTAGCAAGCACAGAAAAAACCGACTCCCAACTACGCAGCAGCGGGGTATTGCCAGCTGAAGGCGAGAAAAGCTACTCTCGCTTTAGCCTAGAGGTTATTGCAGCTACACTAATCGGCGCAGCACTGGGAGGCAACTTGTTCTTACTGGTAAATTACCGCAATAAAGACGAAGAGTAAGTCACCCTAAATCCGAAAAATCCTCCGCTTCAAACGGAGGATTTTTATATTAGATAGCGTTTAGTCTTCCTGTGTTGGTCGATCGATTAGTTCTGGCTGCGTTTGGTGATTACCGCCAGCGATCCGCACCACGTCTTTATCAATCTTGCCCAGCTCTTTATACGAATTATTATAATGCCCGACAGTCGTGCTGAGACTCTTGCCCATCTTGGTCATTAGCTCGTCAAACTTTTTGACATGCACGCCCAGCTGGCCGACACGTACCTGGATGTCCTTGGCCTGCTCTTCAATCTGTAGACTCCTCAGACCCTGCAGCACCGTCTGCAAATACGCCAAAAAGCTGGTCGGACTGACGATGATCACGCGCTTGTCACGAAAGGCATATTCGATCAAATCGCGGCTCGAACCGCCCGCACCGACATTATTGATGAGTAGATCATAATACAGCGACTCACTCGGGATGAACATGAAGGCAAAGTCCATAGTATGCTCACGCGGGCGGATATATTTGCTGGTTTCGTCAATGCGCCCCTTCAGGTCAGCCTTCACCTTGTTTAGCCACAGCTCACGCTCAACTTTGGTCTCGGCATTGATCATACGGTTATAATTTTCCAAGCTAAATTTACTATCCACCGGCAAAATCTGCCCCTTGTCTAAAAAAATTACCGCATCAACAATCTCGCCGTCCTTGAAGCGATATTGCATCTGAAACTGCTTGGCGGGCAGAACATTGTCCAGCACGCTTTCTAAGTAAAACTCGCCGAACACGCCGCGCTGCTTCGGGTTTTGCAGGACGTTCTGCAGAGTTTTCAGGTCAGTCGCCACGTCAACCACCCGCTTATTTGTTTCATCCAACTTTGCCAACCGCTGTGTCACGTCCGCCACCAACTTAGCGCTTTCTGACAACTGCTTTTGCACCGAGGTTTGCACCTGAGCGTTGCTGCGCTCAAGTTTATCACTGACTGATTCATTCAGCTTGGCGATGGTCCGCCCCAACTCCACCACATCGGTTTTGATGAGCTCGACCGATGACTGCTGCTTTAGTTCGCCGAGCTTTGATTGCAGCACAAACAGCGTCGCACCCAACCCCATAACGATAATAACTAAGAGAATAATGATAATGGCTTCCATACTCTTAGTGTACAGGGATTACAGAGACAAGACAACTCGCGCCAAAATTGCAAACAACGTCACGAAAAGTATCGCTGCCCAATTGCCACGAATCCGGTTCAGCCAAATCAATGACAGATACACCAGCACTGTTGCTACAATCACCCAAATCAACGACAGAGCCCAAGGACCATTTGCCCATAACGTAACTCCCCATAAGGATGCGGTGGCCGCGAGAACCACCAGAAGTGGTCGCTTTATACCAAATACCGCCAGTAGCGGCACCAGCATCACCCCAACTAGAATCAAAGATATATAAGAGGCAATACTCGTGCTATTTGCGCAAATAGAAATATTATCTGCATTCGAGCAAAATACAGGCGTAATCATAAATTTATCAAAAGCAAGCGCTAGCAGCCAGATAACTGCACCACTCACAACCAGAGCCACTAGAATTCTTAGAAAACTCATCTTTGGAAATGAATATGTATATTCCGAAGTTTCTTCCCGAAAAATAGCCGACAACAATTTCATAAATAAATTGTAACGTAAACTTGTCAATATTACAAATGTATATGCTTAAATATCCGACTTTTCTGCGTGCTTCATCGGTACATACCAGATAATACCCACACAGGCAATCAACAATCCGCCAATAACGTCAAGCGGTGTATGCACCAAAGCAATCACCCGCCCCACACATACCAGAATTGTCATCGCCAGACAAATAACCGCCAGTCGCCGATCCTTAGCGCCAAACCACACCGCCAGCGTAATTGCCATTGTAAATAACGCGTGGTCAGACGGAAAGCCTGGATTATTCAAAAACGACGCCCCCGCCGCCACTCCTAAAACCTCAAACGGCCGCATTTGGTCCGGCTGATAAATCACTCCGATAATTTTTGCTGCCACATACGCCGTTAGCCCCGCCATCAGCACCCGAGCGTAAACCTGATATTTTTTATCATTAGGCACCAGTTTTAGTAACGCATAAGCCCCGATCAACACAATCGGCACAACCAATCCATCGGCGATCAATTTAACAATCCATTGCAAGTCCATATCATCAGTATATCGCGTTGGCGGACGCTCGTAAACGCTTGCAGAAATCATTTTTCTATAGTACAATTATTTTTGCCGTTGGGATGTCGCCAAGTGGTAAGGCACCGGGTTCTGGTCCCGGCATTCGGGGGTTCGAATCCCTCCATCCCAGCCATGAAATTTTCGCGCTATATTTTTCTTTTTTAATTGTAAAAACTCTTTCTGGCTGTCCATCTACTACTCAATTAGTAGAAATTTTAGGGCTTTACCTAGGTAATAGAGTCGCCGCGCTACACGCAACCCTGGATGGAACTGCTGTTAAGAGTTGAAAAATAAGTTATAATATGTTTACATGATTAGCCTCAACCATGTCTCTTATGAAATTGACGGAAAAGAAATTCTTCATGACGTATCGTTCACCATTAATAGCGGTGAAAAAATTGGCATCGTAGGACCAAACGGCGCTGGCAAAACAACACTTTTAAAACTTATCGATGGTGACCTCGTTCCTACTTCTGGTGAGATTGTAAGGACTAAAGAAGAGATTGGTATGTTACCGCAAGATTTGCGCGAATGGCTAGACCATAGTGTATATGGATTTATTGAAGAAGTTACAAGAGTCAAGGGTGCACGCGAACAGTTTGACGGGCAGTACGTCAAGCTTGAACATGACTCGAGCGAACACACACTTTTACTCTATGCTGATGCACTCGAGCGCTATGACAAGTTTGAGGTCGTATTGTTTGGTGCGAATTTAGAAAAGACACTAAGGCGCGCCGGTATAGCCTCGATTGACGTTGATAAGGAAATCGGTAACTTTTCTGGCGGTCAGCGAACGCGAATTGCGCTTGCAGCAGTGTTTGCTTCGCATTACGATATCGTCCTACTCGATGAGCCAACCAATAATCTTGACGAAAAAGGCGTCGTTGTATTAGAAAAATTTATCAAAGGCTCTAATGCAGCCTTCCTGATAGTATCGCACGATCGTCGTTTCCTCAGAAACGTAACAAGTCGTATCATTGAGATTATGGGCGGAGATCAGGGTATACGACAATACAGCCTCGGATATGACGAATATGTCGAAGCTAGGGAGAGGGCAAGGCAAGCCACCTTTGATCGCTATGAGCAATACGAGAAAGAAACGGCTAGAACGTAGTGCGAAATCTGCAAGAGTCAAAGCAAATTCAGCTGGATCTAATCGTTCGAGTTCGGACAATGACAAACTTTCCGCTCATTTTCGAAAAGAAAAAGCCGCTAGTGGACTTGCGGGTACAGCAAACAGCATAAGTACACGTATCGGACAACTTGATGAACCGGAAAGACCAGAGGAAGATATATCATTGAGCTTCCTCTTCAAAGAGCAGTCTACAAAAAAGCTCAATCTGCTTTCTGTCACAAACTTAGAGATGGACTATGGTAATGGCCAAAAAATTGGACCGATTTCTCTAAATATTCGTTCGGGCGACAAAGTATTACTTACGGGCGAAAATGGTGCAGGTAAGACTTCAATTATACGAGGAATTATGAATATGGCACCGGTCTCTTCCGGTAGTATTCACACCAACAAAGATGCAGGGTTGATTTATATTGATCAAAATCAAACACTGCCACTTCCGAGTGCTTCTGCACTTGATAATCTACGCTACTTAGCTCCTTCACTCGAGCTACATGATGCTATAAATCTACTAATCAGGTTCAACATTAAGAAGGATACATTGCAAACAACGCCAGGGTCAGAACTAAGCGGTGGTGAGCGTGCGAAAGTACTGCTTGCGGGGATGACAGCAAATGACGCAGGCCTACTTATTCTTGATGAGCCGACCAACAATCTCGACATTGCTACTATTGAGGCACTAGAGGCAGCCCTTAAACAATACCGAGGCGGTACGCTACTCGTTTCACACGATCGAGACTTTATCAAGAATGTGGGCATCACCGAAAGTATAAGTATTGCCCCTTCCTGCAGATTAAAATGTCGCACCAAACAAGATTGATTGCCCACCATTCAGGACAGTCCAGCTCTCTAAGAAAATCAGACCAGCTAAGCTAACTTTCACCGCCAATCTGCTAACAAAGAGTATTTTGGTGGGTAATTTCATGCCGAGCAAATACGGTATTGACCATAGCTCAAACAAGACCAGTAATATCGCCACTGCGACACTGGTGTTATAATTTTTGAAAATAGCGTCCAATTCTGTTGGAAACTTCTCAAATGTGAACAATTGACACAATAACAACAAGATAACCAATACACCCGTGATTAGTTTTGCAATTTTTATCGTTTTTTCCGACATAACTTTAGTATAGCCTGCGTTCCAGAAAAGCTCAAGCTTGTTGTAATTTTTACGAAAACACTTGCTCTTTTTAATAAAACATCATACAGTTAAATTAGCGAACGTTACAAAAATAAACACCACAAAATCGTATCTTTCGCTCTACGACATCCACCACAACTTAAAATACCCCGTCTCTATGGGGTATTTTTCTTTGTCAACATTTGCGACTGCTCGGCACGCCACCTGGCGATATTTCCATGATGGCCACTTAACAGCACATCAGGTACTCGAAGCCCCTTAAATTCCTCAGGCCGAGTATACTGCGGAAATTCCAGAGTCTCGCCGTCTGAAAAACTCTCAATTTCCGCCGACTTTTCGCCGCCCAAAACTCCAGGAATCAACCTAACAATAGAATCAATCATCATCATTGCCGCCAGCTCTCCGCCCGTCAGCACAAAATCGCCAATACTCCATTGTTCATCAACTAGTTCTAAAATTCGCTCATCAACACCCTCGTATCGCCCGCAAATAAATATCACACCCCTGTCATCATCGGCTTCTTCTTGGGCTTTAGTCTGCCTCCAGCGTTGCCCTCGCGGGCTCATTAATACCACCTTCGCTGTTTCATCTTGAGATTTCGCAAATTCCACCGCCTTCCATAACGGCTCAACCATCAGCAGCATGCCATCACCGCCGCCATACGGCGTATCGTCCACCTGACGCCGCGACCCCAAACCAAACTCCCGCAGATTCACCGTCGTAAGCTCTACGATACCGTCTTTCTGGGCCTTCCACATCATGGAATTATTAAAAACTCCCGTTGTCATTTCTGGGAAAAGCGTAATTACTTGAAACTTTCTCATCTGTTACAGTGTAGCAAGTGTTGACTTTTTTGTCCAGGTATGATATATATATCAGCCTTTACTCGACCGAGTGAAGGTAGCCCTCATACAGGAAGGAAAGCATCATGCACAAGGACGCTGAATCGTGGGAGATGACGCTCGCGGAATGCGGGTTGTTGTCTTACTCTACTGTGAAAGAAGCACCCGACGGGCATGTATCCATCACTATCACCGCCTTAGTCTCTATGGAGCCAAACGCCTCCAGCGAGCAGTCGGAGGAAGCGGCATTTGAGGTCCTCCTCGGGTCCGAGGTCAGCGCTATTTGGTGGGCGGACGATGGCTATGGAGTGACTCTTAATTCTCTGTACGATAACTGTACCATCACCGTCTACGACGGCACCGGATGGTGTGATTTCGACAAGAGAGACAAAGAGTCTGTCCAGCTCGACCAGCAATTTGGGGAGATCTCTTGGGAAGGTCATCCCGAAATTTATCTGTACGACTTCCTCAATGAAGTTGTCGGAAGCGAGCTTACGAACGTCTTTCTTAAGCACGCCTCCCCTGAGGTCTGTCTGCGGAGGATTTATGACACCGAGGAGTGTCAGAGACACCTTCCTCAGAGGATCGAAAATAGCTCCCACGAACTCTGGGACAACGTGCATCCTGCGTGGAGCATTCGCTCCCGCAACTAGGGCTTAACGCCCGCCGAAAATAGCTCGCCTTGATAGGCTCGAGCCTCTCGGCGGGCTATTTTCATGTCTTTTTACAGAAATTATTCCCCACCAAAAAACCGTCCCAGTAAGGACGGTTTTTTAGCACAAATAAGGCTCTCAATGGTTAACATAACTGTTCATACATAATATACATTTGATGTTTATTGCTTGACCTATTTAATTTATTATGCCAATATATTATACAATCTAATACTGGAGAAACTTATAAGGAAGTAAAGTAATGATGGATTATGGTTACAACAACCCAAGGTGTAAACCGGAAGAAAGACGGCAAGCGAGACTCCGTGAATTAAGAAGGCAAGGAGCTACAGTCCTAAAATCAATAAATTCACTTGGTTATACAGTAACACATGATCCAGAGACCGGAAAAGCTCTTGAAGTGTCAACAGGAAGAGCATTGGGAAGTATTATATCCCAGCCGATTGGTCCTGAATACGACACTAATGACGTAGAGAAAATGCGTATTATATGCCTTTGGGACTTCGGACAGAATCTTTATGATAAATCAGACGAGGAAGTCGAGAAATATTATACAGAATCGATAAAACATCTTAGAAAGAAACGCATAGAACACCTATGGACTATTGTACTCATACATGAGCGCAATGAAGAAAATCCTATCGCTGAATATATGATCAAAGCAGAAGAAGCTATCCACGGACGCCCTCTGAACGATCAAGAAAAAAATTCACTTAGGAGTAGTGATTTTTATAAACGCTTGCAAGAAACAGCCGCGAGCTGTATTCATCTCAGTGATTCGAAATTATTAGGTATCTATTCGGAGCTATTAACTCTCTATTTAGAACTACTGGAAGATGATAAACGAGATGAAATCTTAGAAATGATTAACTGGATAGAGGAGATGGAAGAAGATAAAGACAAACTGACCAGAATCTCAGAATTCCTAAAATCAATGGAAGAATACTCGAAAGCACTGGAGGAAGATGAGCCAAAAAGCACAGAGACGGAATCAACAGAATCAAAATCGACAGAAAGAAAACTTGGCGAAACTGCAGCGCGATGGCAATAAAACAGTCATATTCCCCACCAAAAAACCGCCCCAGTAAGGACGGTTTTTTAGCACAAATAAGGCTCTCAATGGTTACCCATTGTCTCGCATAGAGCTGTTCTCGCATAATGTCTGTGCTTGAACTGGTTCTAATTATATATCAAGATCGTCGAGTTCTGCAAGCTCTTTTCTGGTGTTTTCTGCGTAAGATGATCCATTTTCCACAGTTTCATCTGTTGAGTTATCCACAGAAGCATGATCGTTATAGCTATTACTCTCACGCTCACCAGAAAAACCATCATTATTAACGATCTTCAAGTTATATCGAGCGTCATTCTTTGCGCCCAAAGCTCGCAGAAGTGTACGCAAACTCTGTGCCGTACTGCCGCGCTTACCAATAACTCGACCCAAATCTGCTGGATTAACTGTCAATGTTAGTAAAACGCCCTTTTCATCAATCGTTCGGTCTACTACGACGTCTTCTGGATGTCCAACCAACGCCTTTACAGTATATTCTACAAACTGCTGATCTATTGTTGACATTCTGCCCCTCCTCCTGGAATTAAACTGTATTTTCATTATACACGAGCGGTTTACGCCGTGCAAACTTTAATTATTTCTCGCCAGATTCTTTATATTTGGCAATTGCAGCACGAGCAGCTTGCTGTTGAGCAACTTGCTTAGATGGACCAATGCCTCGCCCCATCATATTATCGCCAACAAAAACCCCAAGAGTAAAGACCTTATCGTGATCTGGACCTTCTTCGCTCAGGACTTTATATACCGGCGTTTGATTGTCAACTCGCTGAGAAATCTCCTGCAAATACGACTTCGGATCACGCCAACTGCCCGACTCCAAAATTCCATCCAACTTAACAATTATATGCTTGTGAATAAAATCGCGAGCATCGTCAAAGCCACGCTCCAAATAAATAGCGCCGATTACCGCCTCAAATGCATTAGCTAAAATCTGTAAATGTGCTCGCTCCGAGCCATTCTTCTCGCCCTTTGACATACGAATCAGCGGACCATAACCCAACTTATCACCAGCATCACCAATACTTTCCGTTCGCACCAAAGCTGCCCGCCAAGCAGTCAAAATTCCCTCTGGCTCAGAAAAATGCGTAAACAAATATTCTGTCACCGCCAATTCCAAAACCGCATCACCTAAGAATTCCAAGCGCTCATTGTGATGATGAACGGATTTTCGATGCTCATTCACATAGCTACGGTGAGTCAAAGCTGTAATCAGCAAATCCAAATTTGTAAATTCAAAACCTAATTTTTCGCGCGCAAATTCCTGATACGGAGTCGTGTTCATTCCACTCATCTACAAGTTCTCCTGTCTAATTCGCTTCATCGCCAAAAGAATCAGCTTGCCAATATCTTCATATTCAACTTCATCCAGCGCCTCATGAAAACTAAACCATTTAAGACCATTCATCCACTCTTCCTTTTGGAGTCTCTCATTAGGATCCAACGCCTTAACTAGATAAACTTGCGTTGTCATCAATACCAATTTATCGATTCGACGATAACGAAAATTCACCTTGCCCAGCCAGCCGTGCAGTTCAATTTTCTTCAGTCCAGTCTCCTCGCCGATTTCCCTACGTGCTGTCACCTGAGCCGTTTCACCCGGCTCAATATGACCTTTGGGAATTGTCCAGCGGTCGCGAGCATCTTGATATAGCAAAAATTCTGCCTCACCCTTTTTATTACGACGAAAAATAACACCACCAGCGGTTGGCTCACGTACAATTTCCTGAATCAGCGGTTTCTTACTACCGCCAAAATATTTTTTTATCTTATCAAAGTTGCTTGTTCTCACTGTCGGATTCCTCCACGAGAGTACGGAGCGCCGTGCCTAGCACGCCATTCACAAACTTACCCGAGTTATCCGAACCGAACGCTTTTGCTAGTTCTACCGCCTCATTAATCACCACTTTTGGCGGAACCGTATCTGCACAGTAGAGCAATTCATACAAACCAATTCTTAGAACTGTTCTATCAACCCTAGATAGCTGGTCAATTGGCCACTCTGGAGCTAAAGGTTTTAGCTTTTCGTCCAATTCCATCTGATTCGCCAGTACGCCACTAACTAGATTATCAACAAATTCAACGTCATCAACGGATGATTTATACTCCGCTAAATTACGCTGTAAGATACTTTTGTAGTCAATACCAGCATCGCCCACCTCTGCACGAAACTCATATTCATACAGTGTCTGCAACGCGACAATTCGTCCTAAATGACGGTTTGATGCCATTACTAAGCGTCCTGTTCGTAATTATTATTTTGTTGTTTTACCAGTTTCACGCTTAGTCGTCTTCACTTTCACTGGTGAAGTTCCATTAACGCGACGTGCCAATTTTAATACCAAATGACTGCGACGAAGTCCAGTTTTACGTGGACTGCTCTGTTTTTTAGGCTGTGCCATAATTTATTCTCCTCTTTTAGGTTGTCATAAAACTTACGTACCATTATACCTTTTTTATTAGGTAATCTCAAGGTTTTATCTAAAAATTATACAAGTGTATTGACTTTTTGTATTGGTTATGTTAATATATAAAACATGAGTAAAGAACAGTTTACACCACAAAGTAACGAGGACGACAGACCTGTAATAGAAATACCAAAATCTGTAGTTAAAATTGGTGCAGTAGCATTAGCCACGTTAGGATTAGCTGGAGCTGCGAACACCCTGGGATTGTTCTATAGCCCTAAATCACCAGAAAAAGGACCAAGCCCTGCTCACCAAGTAGCTCAAGTTGTAGAGGATTATAGTAATGGAGTCATCACGGAGCTACCAGAAGATACAGAAATTCGCACTGTCACACTTGAAGAGGGAGAAAACCCGACTTCGGTGGCCGAAACAGCCATGGAAGAATACAACGAGGAAAATCCTGAAAATAAGATAGACACTAATGAGGCAAGAAGCTCCATACATGAAACTAGCATTAGTATGAAAGAGATCTACAAAGATGAGACGGGCAATACAGAGATCCAGCCGGGAGCTATAGTTAACATTGCCATAGGTGACATAAACGGTGACGGAAAGCCAAGTGTAGCCATAACAGGAATAGAAGACGGATCGAAATAGGCTGTTTTCTAGACCACGATATTCACCAGCTTGCCTGGAACATAAACCATCTTTTTAGGTGGTTTATTGTTTGTAAACTTTTGGACGTTTTCGTCAGCTAGAGCTACTGCTTCAACGCCCTGCCGGTCGGTATCTACTGGTAATTTAAGCTTTGATCGAAGTTTGCCGTTAACTTGGACAATGATGGTCATCGTATCACTCTTTAAATATTTTTCATCCCATTTTGGCCAGTGATTGACATGAATGGTATCAGTGTGGCCCAATTCCCGCCACAATTCTTCAGTGATGTGCGGTGCGAATGGCGCTAAGATTTGTAGTAAACTCTCCAGAGTGAATCGCCATGTTCCTGATGCTTGCATACTGTGCGACTCTTTGAACTTGTACAGACCGTTGACCATTTCCATCATTGCCGCCACGGCTGTATTGAATTTCTCGTCCTCAATGTCACGAGTGACTTTTTTGATGGTTGAGTGCGTCAGACGAAGCAGTTCTTGGTCATCTTCAGAAGTAGATTCAGGCGCCGCTACAAATTCCTGCACCACATTCCATACTCGATTTAAGAACCGATACGTCCCTGGCACCCCACGCGGATCCCACGGCGCATCCATATCGTAAGGCGCGATGAACATCTCGTACACGCGCAGCGCATCGGCACCGTAACCACTGTCCATAATTTCCATCGGATCGATGACATTACCCTTGGATTTACTCATCTTTTGACCGTCCGGTGCCATGATGTAGGCGTTATACATCATCCTCTTGAACGGCTCCGGTGTCGGCACCAAGCCCAGTTTATAGAAAAATCGCATCCAGAAACGACTGTACAGCAGGTGCGCAACCGCGTGGTCGGCACCGTTGTAGTAATCGACCGGCATCCAATGATCAATTCTCTCAGGATCCCACGCCTGAGCGTCATTGTGCGGATCAAGATAGCGCAGGAAATACCAGCTGGAACAAGCATAGCCATCCAACGTGTCAGTTTCGCGGCGGCCTTCACGCCAATTGTCACCTACTGGCTTCGACTCAGTAATCGGCACGGTTTTACCCGTCTCGACGTCAACCCACACGCGCACCCAATCATCAACTTGCGCTAGGACCGACGTATTACCGCCCGTCGGCTTGAAGTTCTCGACCTCTGGCAGGATCACCGGCAGACACTCGTCCGCCACAGCAATTGGTTCAAAACCATCAACATGAACCATCGGAATTGGCGCACCCCAGTACCGCTGACGAGAAATCAACCAATCGCGCATTTTGTAAGTAGTTTTACCTCGACCAGAACCCTGCTGTTCCAGCCAGGCTACGATCTGCTCGCGGGCGTCCTCGCTGCGCGTACCGTCGAATTGCCCAGAATTGATCAACTCACCTTCGCCTGTATAGCAACCGATGTCTGCCGAATCCTCTGGTTTGTCAACCACCTGAACAATCGGCAGATCGAATTTCTCAGCAAAGGCAAAATCACGTTCATCATGCGCTGGTACCGCCATGACCGCACCCGTACCATAGCCACTCAGTACATAGTCCGCCACCCAGATTGGTAGCTTTTGGCCATTGACTGGGTTGATGGCATAGCTGCCAGTAAAGACGCCGGATTTATCTTTGTTTTCCTGGCGCTCAACGTCAGACTTCTGCTGAGCCGCTTGAACGTATGCTTCAACCTTGGCGCACGTGTCGGCATTGACCAACTGAGAAACCAGTGGATGTTCTGGCGCCAAGGCGACATAACTGGAGCCAAACAAGGTGTCGGGGCGCGTGGTGAATACGGTAATGATAGCATCCTGTCCGTTGACTACAAAATCAACCTCCGCGCCAACCGACCGGCCAATCCAGTTTTTCTGCATGGTCTTGACCATTTCCGTCCAGTACAAGTCGTCAGTCGCCTCTAGAATCTCATCAGCATAGGCGGTGATGCGGAAAAACCACTGTTTGAGGTTGCGCTTGGTGACGGGGTTACCGCAGCGCCAACATTTACCGCCCTCAACTTGCTCATTGGCTAGTACCGTATTGTCGGTATCGCACCACCACTGCGGCTGTTCCTTTTGGTATGCCAAATCGTGCTTGTATAGCTGGGTAAAAATCCACTGGGTCCATTTGTAGTACTCTGGGTCAGCAGTAGAAATTTCCTTTGACCAATCATAACTAAATCCGAGACGCTTCAGCTGGGCGATGAAATGCGCTTTGGCTTCGTCGTGAGCCACCCGCGGCGTTTTACCGACCTTGATGGCATAATTTTCCACGGGGAGACCAAAACTGTCCCAACCAATTGGATGGTACACATTGTAGCCTTGCTGACGCTTCAGGCGCGCTTTGATGTCGGCAAACTGAAACGTCCGACCGTGACCGATGTGAATGCCAGCCCCGGTGATACCAGGCAGCATACTAAGACTATAGTATTTTGGGCGCGTTGTATCACTAAGATCAGCGACGTAGGTGCCATCAGCTTCCCACTTATCTTGCCATTTTTTCTCAATTTCCGTCGGATTGTAGCGTTTCATATCTGTAATTATAGCAAAAATCCCGCTCATTACGAACGGGATTATACTTATCCATGACAAACGACCAATATTATAGCAGAGATAGGCTGTCCAAAAGTTCTTTCATATTAGCAGCATCCGATGGAATTTCCACTTCACTAGCTTTATTCATATCAACATCTAAAGAAGCTTCAATGGTAGTATCGTTAGCCCTACCCTTAAACTCAATCGCCCTTAATTCATGCGAGAATCCACTAGCCCACAACTTTAACGAAGCATCGCCATCAGACGATTCGCCAGTCTCATTATCGATCTTTTTACATTTGCTCATATCTTTACCAACTGACGAGTCTTTTAGTTGTTCGGCAAACTTACTAAACTTATCGTGATTACCCTTTATTTCAAAACCACGACCACCGTTACGATCGCTCAACTTCGTGTCTTTAATGTCCAAAAAGTTATTCTTCCGGTAGAGCTGAGCAATCTCCTTGCGAATACCTTCATCTCTTCGCATTTTCTTTAATGCTTCAGTATAGCACTTGTAGTCATCGTTTTTAAGATCATCAGAAGAAATCTTCATCCATTTACCATTAAAGTTATCTAATACAGGCTCAAGTTGACTCAACATTTCATCGCGATATTCTTTCCTCTGGTCTTTTGATAATGCAAAACCAGACTTTGCAGATTTCTCCTCCATCATAAGTTCAAAAATGTCAGAGAACGAGTCTTTTAGATTGTCAATTTTTACATATACCGTACCATCGCCATCAACAACAACGTCGCCCTTGAACGAAAAACTTTTATCAATGTCTTTAATGGTTAGCTTTGCGTCAATATTGGATTTTACTTTATCAGAAGCAGAGTTAGCTTTCACGTTAAGCTCTAGCTTTACTGAATCTTTCATATTAGCCACGATTTTCCCATTAACAACAGCCTTCTTTGACACAATCGCGTTGGACACAGCGTCGGTAACCATTTTTTCTGGGTTTTGCCACCACAAGAAATAAGTCAATAAAGCAGCAATTATTGCGACAATCGCCAGCACACCTAACGTGATACCGACAATTAATCCTGTCTTTTTCTTCTTTGACTGTGGTGCGACCATATTGCCGTATGGCGGCTGCGGTGCAGGCTGGTTATTCTGATCCATATCCCCCCCTTATACTTATTTAATATCAATATAGCACATTTAGTCCTTAAATTGTGAGAAAAATTGATTCTTTCTGGCAATCCATTCCGGAGTTTGGCGGACCAGATATTTATCATCCTCAGTACTGTGAAGATTGATCTTTATCGACTCCTCTAGCCATACGCCGCCGCTCGATCCCTTAAACAATGCAATTCCCTCTGACCTCAATTTATCCCGCACAAACGATCCGGCCTCGATAGCGTTTTTACACTCTTTTACCTGACAGCCTTTTTGGCGAGCGGCTGGCGCCAAATATTGATTAGCTTTATCACCCACCGTAACGACCCAGTCCAATAAATCCGGGTTACAATTCGCGCCGAGTTCAGCATGAACTTGCTCAAAAATCCCTTTCAAACCGTTCATATTACCAAGCACAGCAATTCGCTGTGGCGTCTCTATTCGGTAAAGAGATTGGAGAGCCGCCAATGCCGTCAGTGGCGTTGAACTATAGCTATCATCAATCAGCCACGTGTTATCGGCCCCCTTCAGTAAATTCATCCGACCTGGCAGCGGCCGCAAAGATTCCACGCCCTTTTTGATATTCTCCTCAGACTCACCTAAAGCATAGCCGACAGCTGCCGCGACTACTGCTGGACGGACGTTGTGTTCGCCAATCAGCTTAACGTCAACTTCTAGACCGTCTGGATTTTCTGGTGACATAATAAAACCATGATGGCCATCCGTCAAAGAAAAATTACGATCATCAAAATTATACTCTGCCACCGGATCGCTGCCGTAAGTAGTAATGTTAGGATTTGTCAGAAAGCTCGCAAAACGCCCATCAATATCATCACGATTAATCATTGCCATACGCGAATAGTTAGCCAAAGAAATCATCTCATTCGCCACCTCTTCCAAAGAGTGTTCAACCTGCATACGACCATTTGTCGCAGACGTCACAACCGCAATATCAGGCATTATATAATTTTTAAACCATAAATTATAACCAGGCTCTTTCGGGTTAAATTCCTGGACAATGATCTGAATATCCGGCTTCTCAGCCTTAATTCTTTTCTTTACCGCCCTTATTACCTTCCACCATTTGAATAAGCCTTTTTCCGGCATCCTAACACCCATCATCTGTAGTAAAACGTCGGCTTTTGTTTTTGGCTCATCAGTACGGAGTTGGATATCAAATTGCCGAGATAAAACTGTACCAATAGCAATTTTTGCACTAGCCTTCCCAGCACTGCCTGTTACTGCCACCAATCTAACTTCTGGATGAGCAGCAAAAAACTCCCGCACTAATTCTGCTAGTTTTTCTTCCCTCTTTTTTGAAACCGTAACCATAACTATATCATACCATAAGCATCATAGAAGAGCTGCTACGCGCCCACCCGGGGCATTTTGAAAATGTGTTTGTCTTTCAATTGGCAAGCATAGGAGATGCCCCTATGCGTACCAGCTCACTTGTGATTATGCACCAATTGTCACAAAAACACAAGCACTATTTTTGCTTTGTGTATTCTGGCAAGACTTTTCCGGCAAGAGCTACTGCCATCAGTACCGCAAAACCGCACATAATCGACGGGATGCCAGTGATAGTTGATGGATCAATGATATTGACAAACGTCGTTGGTACAATGAACAATACATAGCCAATAATCAATGACCACAGCGAGCGACGAATATACTTTTTGGCATTTTTACCACGAGTATAGGCGTAGGCAATCGCCATGAACAACAAGCCGTAGTAGTACAACCCATACCACTCACTGATGCCTGGCTGATTTTCAAAAATAACATAGTTTCCCAGACAGACGCCAGCACTAACGCCATTTACGGCCAGCAAAAAGTAACCGATGAATACAGCTGCTAGGACGTATCCCAGCACTGGGATCCAGCGTCGTTTGTCGGCAGAGATCTGATAGACCAGATGAATACCCAGAGGTGGCAACATGGTGATCGCCACGTAGCCAAGCTTTGCCCAGCCCACGCTATCAAACAGCACCGTGCCTTCACAAACGTTATATTCAGCCCATTGAAACAGTGCTAGACAAACGAGTAGCGCCACGACGATCCTCGTCACGGGAGTTAGTTTGTAACGCCACACTGTATGAATCGCTAAAATAATCTCAATAGCTAAGGTTGCCAACATCACTGGCGGTGAAAAACAGTAGAGCTTCGGTGTTCTGAATTTATCCATATGGTGCATTATACACTAGTCTTGGTCGGTCTTGATGTGGTACTTCTGGTAGAACAGCTTGGCAGACTGCTCAATCTCCCGGTGGCGAGCCTTACCGCGAACGTCAATGTCCAGATGTGTACAGACGATATCTCCAGTCGCCATAATCTTCACACCCGCCTCACGCAGTCGATGCGCTAAATCCTGCCCTTCGTGATAGCGAAACTCTGCGTCATATCCACCAACCTTTGCAAAATCATCAATCAGCAGCGCGAAGCTCCCCTCAGCCACCCAGTCAACTTGACGATCCACCGTAACTCGCTCGCCCCAAATCCATGGATAGTCCCAGCCGCGTTGCTGTAATGTTTGGCGATGATCTGCTTGGACTACCTGTGTAAACTGCCGGTCATGCTGCGGGTGCATTTCATGGCCATAATTCCAGGCCATCGGCTGACCGTTGTTGTAGAGAATAGTACTGCCAAGCATGATATGATTTTCGCCAGCAAACTTTTGGCGCAACATATCGGCAACATTCTCTGTCTCAACGCGCATGTCACAATCGATGAACCATACCACGCCAGTTTTATGCATATCCAAAAAACGATTACGATTGGCTCCTGCGCCAATATTTTTCTCACCAAAGATAAAATTGACTACCGGAAATTCACGGGCGAGATCTTGCAGTTTTTGCTGGTCGGTGGAATGATCATCAAGCACCGTGATGCTATCAAAATCCTGTTCTGTCAGCTGCGCCAAAAGACTCCTCAAAGCCTGAGGCGCGTTATAGTGTGGGATGGCGACGTGAACTTGCATATCGTTTTACCTCGTCAGTGAACTAATCACCGAACTCCTGTTCTTCACTATCTGCTTTTTCTTCACGATATTTATCTGGCTGGGCACGGAAAATTTCTACCCATTTACTGCCATCGACCAGGTCGTTATATTCAATATAGTGCCGATTATCAAAGCCGCCCTTTTTCTGCTTTTTGCGCGCCATTTCCTCTTGGACTTGCTCTGTAGAAAAGCCAAAATCTTGGTGTAGTGTATCAACAACTTCTTGCAAATCAGCCAGCTCTTTGAGTGATTCATCACGCTGTTTATCACCCAGCGGAATCTCATCTGCCTCCTCATGAACTTTATGCACTAGCTCACGGCGAAATTCCCGACTGTCCAATTCACGGTATTCCGTATGTAACACTTCTGGGTCATCCAAACAATTTGACACCACTCTATCGCGCACTAGTTTTTGTAAGTAAAATCGGACCATCACCACCCCCTATTCTTTTATAATTTGTAGAAGTTCTTGCTCATCAATAATTTTAGTGCCGTATTGTTTGGCTTTTTTCAGTTTGCTGGCACCAATTTTACCGCCAGCTACCAAATATGTCGTATCTTTTGCAACAGCGGTTTGGAAGGTGCCCCCGAGATTGCGGATTTTTTCGACGGCGGCATCACGGCCCATCGATTGCAGAGTGCCAGTGATGGCAAAACTTTGACCAGCCAGTCGGTCGGATTTTTGGCTAAACTGCGGCGTCACACCCAAGTCAGAAAATTTTTCGAGCAGCTTCACATTATCTTCATCAGCGAACCACGCCACGATTGACTCGGCGACGATTTCACCCACGCCGTCCACTTCGCGTAGCTCATCAATAGTCGCTTGACTTAGCTTCTCAACACTTTCAAAGTGGTTTGTGAGGTCAATCGCTGTCTGGGCGCCGACATGGCGAATACCGAGTCCAAACAAGAATCGCTCCAGGGCTGGCTGTTTCTTAGCAGCAATGGCATCAATGAGCTTTTGCGCAGAAATCTCAGCGAAACGCTCTAGCCCCAATAAATCATCTTTCGTCAACCGGTAAATATCCGCCAAATCATTGACCAGCCCAGCTTCGACCAGCGCCTCGACATTTTTCTCGCCCAGCGTATCGATGTCCAGTGCGCCTTTGGAGGCAAAATGCGCCAGAGACCGCTTCAAAATCAGTGGGCCGCTCAAGCCTTTAACGCGGTACACCGCCTCGCCTGCTGGCCGCACAAACTCTAGCTCCGGATATTGGCGCGCCAGTTCTGCCAAGTAATCAATTGGCTTGGAGCCTGCTGGCCGCAATTCTTTTAACACACTCTCAACCTGCGGGATGATATCGCCCGCCTTGAAAATCACCACCGTGTCACCGCGGCGCACATCCAACCTAGCAATTTCGTCGGCGTTGTGTAGACTAGCGTGCTGCACCGTCGTACCGGCAACCACCACGGGGTCAAACACCGCTACTGGCGTGGCCGGACCGGTTCGACCGATGGAAATAACAATATCGCGGACGATGGTCGTGGCTTGCTCAGCGGCATACTTGTAGGCCACGGCACCGCGCGGATTTTTACCAACCAACCCGAGACTTTCATACAACGATCGATCATTGATTTTAATCACCAAACCGTCAGTATTAAATGGCAAATCATGACGCTTATTGTCCCATTCGTTAACAAAGTTCATCACATCAGCTAAGTTAGTGAAAGTGCTCGCCTGGTGATTACGAGTAATTCCTAAAGCAGTCAGCGCCTCGTAAGCAAAGCTGTTGGTCGGCACTTCAGCGTCGTCATCGCGAAGTACATCATAGCCGCGAAAATGCAGCGGTCGCGCCGCCACCAAAGAAGGATCGAGCTGGCGGATTGTCCCTGCCGCCAGATTACGCGGATTAGCAAATTCTGGCTGCCCCAAGGCTTTTTGCTTTTCGTTAAGCTCCGCAAAGTCGCGCTTCAGCATCACAATCTCGCCACGAATTTCCGTCCGTCCGCGCAAAAATTGTTCAAAGCCTGGCGCCTCATGCAACCGCAACGGTACGTTTTTAATAGTCCGCACGTTGTTTGTTACATCTTCACCGACAAAGCTATCACCGCGCGTTACCGCCTGCGTCAACACGCCATCAATATAAATCAACGCGCACGCCAGGCCATCCATCTTGATATCGGTAAAAAATTCATGCTTATGTCCCGGCATCAGTTTATCAGTACGCTCAATCCAGGCCTCGATTTCGCCCTTATTAAAAACGTCATTTAAGCTCACCATCCGCCGCTCGTGCTTTACTTTCTGAAAGCCGTCAAGCAACTTATTGCCGACACGTTGCGTTGGGCTATCAATTGTAATTAGCTCCGGACATTCAGCTTCGATTGACTTCAACTCATCCATCAAGCTATCGTAGACAGCATCACTTACACTCGGCTTATCTAAGGTGTAATATTCGTAGCTATACCGATTTAATAACGATTTAATTTCATCGGCTCTTGCTTTTTTTGCTATCATTTTCGACGACCTTCCTATAGAACATGTAGACGTAAACCGACATCAGAATAATTGAAGTGTACATTAGAATAAGACCGACTGTCGGCACAATTGGCAGCCAATTAATATCATTAAACCACCCCTTCAGCACACCATCGAATAAAATTGTCGGTATCAAAATAATCGCCCACAATAATATGGTCATCACCACAGCCCAAATAAATCTAAGCAAAATTCGAACCCTTCTTCCAGTTACAATGTCGCCAGACAAGCGCAAGGCATGAAGTGGATACATGCCAGGTAGAGTTATTATAATCATCGCAAAAACTGTTGAGGTTGCCCAATAAACAGACATAGACACGATCAGAATAGCCGCGCCGCCGGCCGCCATAAGAATTGGCGTCTGATTTAATATACCCGAATTGTTCAGGGCGCTATAAATAATTACTGCAATTGCCGCCGGCACCATCTGAAATATAAAAATCCCAATAATGACAATTAGTGCAATTATCGGCGTGCCGGCATTATACAAACCATCACGCATTTTCGGTTTTTCTCCAATCATAATAGCCCGAGTCAACCAAACAGAAGATAACCAAGTTAGTAGCCCCAAAAAAATACCAGCCGCCTGTTGCAAATTTCCACCTTCTGTACCGCTTCCGGAAATATAACTAACCATCACACCAGAAAATAGCGCAACAGTAGAATAAAATCCACCCAGACCACCATCTTCAGCCTTTTGCATCGTGTCTCTAAGTTGCTGATAGGTATCCTGCGACATAACATTAGATAAAACTAGAGTTAAAATTGACATAGTAGCAATCAAAGCCAAGAAGATCTTTTTATTGCGCCAGATAAAACGGTGGGCTTCACTAGTCAATGACCAATATCCAGGAACATTAAGACTACGCCGATAATCTCGCCGCCTGGTTAATCTAAAACTGCGGTGTGGCCGACGATTTAAAAAACTACGGCGCTGCTGGTTTAATTTGCTAAAATCACGCTTAACGCTACGCCAAATTGTAAACTTACGATTATTGCTTGGTTTTTTAGGCTTCTTATCAACCTGTTTTTTATTAGACTTCACTGCCATGATTACATCTTTGTTGCATTATTTCTCAATCTAGTAATTCGATCTTCTAGTGGTGGGTGGGTGCTAAATAATTTCGAGAAAAAGCCAGGTTTAAGAGGGTTATTCATAAATAAGTTGGCGGTTGAAGAACTCTGTTTTTGCATTGGACGGCCAAATTGACGTAATTTCTCCAGAGCACTTGCCAAACCCTCAGTATCGCGCGTCAACAATACACCAGAAGCGTCAGCCAAGTATTCTCTCTGCCGGCTAACTGCTAATTGCGTAATCGTCGCCAAAATTGGAGCCAGGATAACTACTACTAGTCCAAGAGCGTAAACTATTGGACTAACCTCTCTGTCTCTATCATCGCTATAAAACATCATCCTTAATGCCAAATCTGCGAACAAACCAATTGCGCTCACCAGACCAAAAGCAATCATACTGACACGAATATCGTAATTACGCACATGACTCATCTCGTGCGCCATCACCGCCTCCAGTTCGCGCTTATCCATAATCTCCAACAATCCAGTAGTCGCACCAACAATTGCATGTTTTGGATCACGACCTGTTGCAAAGGCGTTTGGTGCTGGATCGTCAATAATATATACTTTTGGCATCGGCATACCAGAAGTAATTGCCAAATTTTCCACCACTCGCCATAGTTCAGGCGCATCATTTTTCTCAATCTCCTGCGCGCCCGTCATTGCCATAGCCAACTTGCCAGCGATAAAATATTGTAGCCAAGCGTACAGAATCGCACATATAAAAATTATAAGCGACAGAGAATAGCTATCGGCCACTATGCCGATAAATACCCCAATAATGCCAATAATTGCCACGAAAACTGCCATAATCAATACAGTGTTGCGTTTATTTTGAGAAACTGCGTTATACATATCTTAATTATAACAAAAACCGCCCACTTTCGACAGCGAGCGGTTTTGATTTTTGGCTTAAATTAGAACTTTACTTCTACTGGGTTTTCAACACTTGCTCGATCTTCAACATCGAAGAATTCCTTAGCCTGGAATCCGAACATTCCCGCAACAATATTTGCTGGAAAGGTTTGGATCTTAGTGTTTAAATCGCGTACTCCGCCGTTATAGAATCGACGAGCGGCTTGAATTTTATCTTCAGTGTCAACCAGTTCCTGTTGCAATTGCAAGAAGTTTTGATTAGCTTTCAGCTCAGGATAAGCCTCAGCAACTGCAAACAAGCTCTTCAAAACGCCTTCCATCATGTTCTCAGCCTTAGCGGTGTCTGCCGCGCCTTGAGCATTCATTATTGCTGAACGAGCTTCCGTTACTTTTTCAAATACCTCTTTTTCATGTGTAGCATAACCCTTGACGGAATTGACTAAATTTGGAATTAAGTCAGTTCGGCGTTTCAGCTGTACAGTGATATCACTCCACGCTTCTTCAACACGATTACGCAGCGTTACCAGACCATTATATGAACCGATAACGAACATAATTATCACACCCAATAAAGCCGCAATAACTATAAGCACAATTGCTAATACACTCATTTACCTTATTACCCTTTCTATTAAACTTTCCTTTACAGTTTTGGTGCGCAAGGCGGGAATCGAACCCGCACGACTTTTGGTCAAGGGATTTTAAGTCCCTCGCGTCTACCAATTCCGCCACTCGCGCGTATATATTTACAAGCCAGACATTTACACACCTGACACTGCCTATATTATACTATATTTATGAAGCAAATTGTAATAATTCACGGCGGTTCAAGCTTTAATAGCTACGAAAATTACTTAAATCACCTAAAGTCCAGCCAACTTCACTACGAAAGACTACTTTGGTCGCAAAAATGGCGAGACTGGCTGGCGCAGGAAATCGTCGACACTGATGTTTTGTTGCCGGATTTCCCTAATAAGCAAAACGCCAGCTACGCTGAGTGGAAAATATACTTCGAAAAACTACTGCCCCTGCTTGGCGATGATGTCCAATTAGTTGGATATAGCCTGGGTGCAATGTTTTTGGCAAAATATTTACACGAATCACCGCTTAGCTCGCCAGTTCGACGATTGGTATTAGTGTCACCATGCTATGACGACGAATCAGTTGAAGATTTAGGTAGTTTTCGAGTGACAAGTGCTGCTGGTTTAGAAAAATCAGCAAAGGAAGTTCATTTATTTCACAGCAAAGATGACCCGGTCGTGCCGTTTACTGAGCTTGCCAAATTTCAGCGTGATTTGCCAACAGCTAAGTTGCATATTTTTGAAGACCGTAATCATTTCTTCCAGCCGACATTCCCTGAGCTAAAAGAATTATTAGAACAAAAATAGCCCTAAGATTAGAGCTATCGATGATTTCTGGAGGCACGTACGAGAGTCGAACTCGTCTAAAAGGTTTTGCAGACCTCTGCGTAACCGCTCCGCCAACGCGCCGTTCGGTATGCTTGGTGCGAGCGAGAAGACTTGAACTTCCATGAGCGCAATGCTCACTAGCCCCTCAAGCTAGCGCGTCTACCAATTCCGCCACGCCCGCATAGCCAATTACCATTATACCTAATTACGGTGTTTTGTAAACGGACTGTTTCTCTGCTGCCCAATATTGAACATCGACATACCTGTCAACAGGATTAACAACTTCTGTTTTTTCATCAAGTACCCTAACTGAACGAATATGAATGTAGTCAAACTTTGGCTGGTACAGAGCAATCGCTGGAGCGTCCGTCTTCCAAGTATTAGCAAACTTTTCATAACGATCAGACCGCTGCTTTAGGGACAATTTTGAACGACCGCTTTCTAGGGCGTCATCCGCCACGGCATTATTATAATTAGAGAAATTCAATCCGTTATTTGTAGCTTGAGACGAGTGCCAATAGGCGTAAACATCTGGATCACCACCCAGCGACAACTCGTAAATTAGCACATCAAAATTACGAGGTTGCAAAATTGTCTGAAGGATATTCTGAGAAGCGTCATTTGGATCGATCACCTTAACATCTACTTCTATATTTAGTTCATTACGCCATACTTGAGCTAAATATTGAGCGGCCTTCTCGTAGTTATTATTTTTTAGAGCAACCATGTTTAGTTTTAATTTGACATTTTCTTTCTGACGAGCGTTGTCGACAACCTTCCAACCCTCAGCATCAAGCAAGGACTTCGCCTTTTTTGTGTCATAGCCCAGCGGCTGAGAGGCTTTACCTAGAAACTTGTTTAATATCGGCCCGGACAACTCCTCTATTGATGACGACAAGGACTGGCGCAACTTACCAGTATCGACACTAAGAGCTAGGGCTTGACGAACGGACTTTGACTGCAAGAACTGACTATTGTTGTTAAATAGCGCATAAACACCATTATTCAAGGAGTGAGACTCTGCCGCATACATAGACTTAACTTCTGCCGGCTGATCGTTATAAATCAATTCTGACGTACCCGTAATCTCTCTGGTCCTGAGACTTTTAACAATGTCATCTTGAGTTGGATAAACATATAGCTGGAAGCGATCAAGTTTAGCCGTACCGCCATAATAATTACCGTTAGACTGTAGATATAGGACCTTCTTACTGCCATCACTCGTAACATTCTGTAGTAGCCTAAACGCAAACGGGCCGCTAGAAATTGGCGCTTTGCTAAAATCATGTTCTCGTAAGTTCGACGGTTTAACATCTTTTAGCGCATGCTCTGGAACAATTGGAAATGTCAACGCATGAACAAATGGCGAATAAGACGCGGGCAAAATAAATTTTACTGAGTCTTCGGAGACTTTTTCAAATTTAATTGAGCGCCAACCGGATATCTCAGCTCCCACTTCTGGATTAGCTAAAAGCTTTAGCGTAAAAATTACGTCGTTAATCGTCAGGTCATATCCATCTGACCACTTCAGATTTTTCTTTAGCTTAACTGTATATTCCGTTTCCTTATAATTAACCTTTACTCCGTCTGCCAGGTCGGTTTTTATATTGCCAGTCGAGTCATACCTATACAGGCTGGAAAATAGCAGTTTAGTGGCAGATTTTTCGGCGCTAGTTTTTGCAAAAATTGGGTTTAGATTTTCCAGAGGACCTAATACACCCTCAGAATACGAACCGCCAGAAGCGTATGTCATAGTCGTAAAAGAATTGCGCGAAATGTGCCACTGCACAGCACTAACGCCAATCATCACCAGAACCAAAGCTACCCAAATAGACACACGGCGTCTCACATTTGCAAGTCGATCTAAACGAGACATCACAAATTTATGTGCATGTCGCAAGCTACCCTTTTCGATTTTACGCAAACGCTTATTGACGCCTTTACGAGAGACTTTTAGGCGCGCAAATCGGTTCCATGACGATTTGTCTGAACTCAATTTTATTCTCCTATTTTTGCAATCCCGGCAAAATCATACTTGCCAAAATTGACAACACAAAAATCACCGCAAAAACTACGGTTACGTCAAATAAGTTTTTATCAAAACCGCGTCGGGTGGTAAATAGTTCACCCGACGAACCAAAACCAGCACCCAAACTTGCACCTCGTTGCTGCAATAATATTGCAATAATCATCAGCACAGCCGATCCAAGCGTAACATACGGTAAAATTGTATCAATTGACATATTGCTCCTTTTCTTCTCGCTGCAGAACCAGCGCACTACCTATAATATAGTTTACCAGACTCAGGATAATTCCGGCAACAATTGAATGTGCAAATGTCATAGAAATTCCTGGCGCCAAAGCTAATGAGACATAAACCATCAATCCATTAACCACCAAAGTAAATAAGCCTAGGGTCAATAAAATTGCTGGTAGTGCAAAAATTGTAACAATAGGCTTTAACGTACTATTAACCAATGAGAATATCAATCCCGCCATCATAAAAGTCCAAGCTGAGGTCGCTCCAGAATTACCATTACCAAGTAGTCGCACAGCCACCCAAATGCCAACTGAATTAAGAATCCAGCGCAGTAAAAATGTTGCAAATTGTCTCTTCATTAGTCTTATTATATAAAATTTGTGCTTTATTGTCGATTAATGTTAATGTTTTCTGAAGCCTGCTTTATAAGCTGCGTTTTTTGCCTACCAATTTCCACCTCTAGGTCTTCGTCACTTGCCTCAAAAATTTTCTTAATACTACCAAATTTTTTCAGCAATTTGGCACGGGTTTTTGGCCCGATTCCAGGAATTTCCTCCAGCTGATTTTTCGTTTGCTGCTGGCGTTTGAGTGCGGTGTGATAGCTCACGGCAAAACGATGCGACTCGTCGCGAATGCGCTGGAATAATTTGACGATGTCAGTTGCCGCAAGGGTATTCTCGGCCGCCGTCGGACGTTCGTGCCGAGTGCTCTCCATGCTAGCTCGTAAGTTTTTTGAATGCGAACCAGCATTACGTTGGTCTGGATGTAAATTCACCACATAGACGTCACCATCTTCGTGAACCATAATGTCCGTCCGTAGCTGCGACCGTATTTGCTCAATGAACGCCGTATCAATCTGCGAACCGGTCTTATGCACCAGTAGTTCTTCCTCACGCTTGGCGATGCTGATGATCGGCACGGCGACGCCACGCTCATCACGCGCTCTGATGGCTGCCGCCAGCTGGCCTTTACCACCGTCAATCAGCAGCAGATCGGGACGACCCCAGCTTTTTAGATGACGTTCGCTCAGCCGGCGAAAAATCGTCTGATAGATATTGCCCGTGTCATCATTTTTCTCACTGACTTTGAACTTGCGGTACTCCGCCCGGTCGCTGACGCCATTGGTAAATACCACCATACTGGCGACAACCTGCTGGCCACTCATATGCGAAATATCATAGCCCTCGATGCGCACCGGGATATCTTTTAGGCCCAACAATTTCGCCAAATCAGCCAGCGCCTGGTCCTTAGAGATATCCAAAAACTCTTTGTCGCCAAAACAAACCCGCCGCTGCAATTCCTGCATGGCGCGTAGCTTATTGCGAAGGTCGGCCGCCCGCTCAAAATCGTGCAGCCCAGCCGCCGTTTTCATGTCGCGTTCCAGCTCGGCAGCGATGGCTTTACGATTGCCCTTGATATAGCTGATGAGTTTACGCAAATTAGCTTTGTATAGCTCCGTCCCATCACTCAGCCGCGGGCTCAAGCCCAAATCTTCATCTAATTTCGACTGCCCCGGTCGCCGCTGTCTGGTCAAATAGGGAAATACTCGCCGCAAATATCGTAGGGCTTTTTTCAAGGCAAAGCCATTATAAAACGGACCAATATATTCCGCGCCATCATCAGCTGGGTTACGCGTAAAACTGACGGTCGGCCACTCGCTTTTCATGTCGATTCGCACGTACATCTGCGATTTATCATCACGCAGCAGCACATTGTAGCGCGGCATATAGCGCTTGACCATCTCGCTTTCCAGAAACAAGGCGTCAACTTCGCTCTCGGTCTCAATCCAATCGGTATCAGCGATTTCCGCTACCAACGCCATGGTTTTATTGTCCCGCCCGCGCGAATCCTGAAAATACTGACGCACGCGGTTTTTCAGTACAGCCGCCTTGCCCACATAAATAATCTCACCGCTGGCTGACTTATGAAAATAAACGCCAGGAGTGCGCGGTAGAGTTTTGAGTTTGGCTTGCAACACTTGGTTCACTAGATATATTACAGTCTAAAAATCATATTTATGCAAGTATTCTTCTGCGAACCACTCCGCCCGAGTATATTATTTTTAGTAGGACGCTGCGCCAGAAGTACCTTATATGCATAATCTTGAACTTCTAGGACTGCACAATTTACGATATTCTTTGGGTATATTTTTTCCATTAATCCACCGCACCTCAATTATCTCAAAATTACACTTTATATCTTGAGTTGACGCACATGCGGCAAACACCCGAACTGGAAAGGCGAGATACGATTCATGAGAATTAGCTTTTCCGAGATATCGCAAATTATCTATTTTTATTCCAACCTCTCCCAGGATCTCTCTCGCAGCAGCCTGTTCATAACCCTCATTACGATTCACGCCGCCGCCCGGCAAGGCCCATTCTTGGCGACTAAAGCGACTCTTTACTAGTAAAATATCGCCATCATCACGATAAATAATCACCCGCACGCGATCTTTTTTCGGTCCAAGCTTAAACACCAGTGACATTACGCAGGCAATTCCACGAAAAATTGCTCGCCCAAATACACTGAACATCTTACTAATGACTGATTCTTTATAAGCCATGAAATCCACCAATTTGGTAGAGTTTTTTATTTTAACGATAACTTATTCTGTGGTTACGCCATCAAAATCTTCTTCGTTGGCTTCCGCCTCTTCGCGTGTCGCCCGAACAATGCCATCTTTGTGATGTGCTGGGCTATAAATCGTGTAGAGCTTAAGCGGCTCTTCGCCAGTATTTATCACATTATGCTCAGCACCTGCTGGCACGATGATAGCGCTACCATCAGACACAACATACTCATTGCCATCAATCAAAACCTTGCCCTGGCCTGCCTCAAATCGGAAAAATTGATCATTCTCCTCATGAATCTCTGAACCAATTTCACCACCAACTGGCAGGCTCATCAATACCAATTGACAATGCTTCGCCGTATACAGCACCTGGCGAAAATTATCATTCTGCACTGTCAATTCTTCAATATTTCCATTAAAACCCTTCATAAAAATCCTCCTTTTAACTTAATTTCTACTTTGCGGCTTTTTCTAAAGCATCGATCAGCGTTTGCTTCGGTTTCATGCCAACCATCTCCTCAACAATTTCACCGCCAACAAAAACCTTCATATTCGGAATACCTTGAACGCGATAGTCCATAGCCAACTGCGCATTTTCCTGGCTGGCTTCAGTATCGACTTTGACGACATCAAACTCAGTTTCTTCAGCAATTTGATGTAAAATTGGCGCCATCGCTCGGCACGGCGGACACCATGGCGCCCAAAAATCAACCAGCACTGGCTTGTCGTTTTTTAATACTTTCTCTTCAAATTCTTGTTTTGTTGTAATCTCATATAACGCCATTATTTCCTCCTTTTCTGGCATTTTTTACACATCCCCATTATTACTAACGGTCCATCAAAATAACAATCGTCCATTTCACATGCAATTTGCTTTTTCACTTCTTCTGCAATTATGATATCTCGCAAATTATCACAATTATCGCACAAAAAATGATCGTGTGGATCTACGCAAGCATCATAACGCAAACAGCCTCGCTTTGTCGGCGGAGCCAAGCCAATCAACCCATCTCCATGTAGACGTTGAGTAACGCGGTGCACTGTCGTATCACTAACATCAGAGTAAGTATCTCGCAGCACCTGAGCAATATCCGAATTTGTCGCATGATGTTTATTTTTTAATATCACCAGCACGTCGTTCGTGTATTTTGTTAAGCGCCTAACTACTTGCGTCATGTTACTATTGTAAATTATTTACAATAAATAAACAAGTGTTTTGCAACAACAATTGACTTAAGATAGCTAATTCAATATAATAACCCAAGTCTATGAACTCAAATGAGTTCCTCTAATCAAATCAATTTTCATTACTCTATAGCAAATCAACGAGCTATTGTAACATGGTTATTTAAGGGTAATTATTCGTTAGCGACCAAGTATCCGATAATAAATAACCAAGCTCATAAACGCCTCTTCATAGAAAGGAGCCAATTTGAAAAATAAATTAAATAACAAAGAAATATTAAGTTTATTTTGGCGAGCATCATCACCTTATAAACACCGTCGAAACTTAACGATATTTTTTGCAATCATCACACTTGCCGTTACTATTTTTGTTGGTCCGTTGATTATTGCCCAACTATTAAGCATCATCCAACATAACCAGCTACACGATTCTAACAATTTATGGATGTTAATTGGCCTATACGGCGTCAGTCAACTGTGGTCAAGCGTCATCGGCTGGCGTTTAGTTTTATACCTGGCCTGGACATTTGAAACAGCCATGCAGCGCGATTTATACGTACGATGTTTTAGCAAATTAACTAATCAAACTATGTTTTTCCACTCCAGTAAATTCAGTGGTTCACTAGTCAGTCAAACCAACAAATTAAGCGGCGCTACCGAGCGTTTTTGGGATACCATTATTTGGTCAATTTTGCCCCTAGCGATTTCCTTAATTGGCTCAATCATCGTCCTATCTACTCTGCTCTGGCAATACGCATTATTCCTACTAATTCTCTCGATTGTCTTTAGTGTTGTCGTCTATTACGGATCTAAGCCAATGGCTAGATTGAACAAGAAGGAGGCTAAAGCTAGCAATAAATTAAGCGGGCAATTGGCGGATGTGCTTTCAAATGTTTTGGCCGTAAAGTCATCTGGTGCTGAAGCGACAGAACAGCAGCGTTTCAAAAAAACTGTTAGCTCATGGCGCAGCGCCAGCCTTGATACAATGCATGGATTTCTAAAAGTCAGCACTGTCTACTCAACCATCAATATGTTGATTAAAATAGGAGCAATTATCTTTGCGGTATATGCCGCTCAGCATAACCTAGTTTCAGTAGCCGCAGTCTACCTTATCATCACTTATACCAGTAGTGTCGCCCACGAACTATGGAACATGAACGGCATTATGCGTAGCTATAACCGTATCATTGGCGACGCCCACGAAATGGTAGAAATTCTTCAAACACCAACAACACTGGTTGACCGAAGTGACGCGAAACTTGACGTTACGCGCGGTGGTATCGTAATGGACAATATCACTTTTACGCACGACGAGGGTCAAGGTGATACACTATTTCATGATTTCTCGCTCAATATTCAGCCGGGTGAAAAAATTGGCCTAGTTGGATCAAGTGGCTCCGGCAAGACTACCCTGACTAAATTACTATTACGATTTGCCGATATTGACTCGGGCGAGATTACCATCGACTCGCAAGATATTGCCGAGGTTACCCAAGCAAGCCTGCGCGAACAAATCGCCTACGTGCCGCAAGAGCCACTACTATTTCACCGTTCGGTACGTGAGAATATCGCCTATGGTCAGCCTGACGCGACTGATGCTGAAATTGAACGTGCCGCCAAAAAAGCTGGCGCCTATGATTTTATTATCAAGCTGCAAGATGGTTTCGATACAATGGTTGGTGAGCGCGGCGTGAAACTGTCAGGTGGTCAGAGGCAACGTATCGCCATTGCCAGGGCGATTTTGAAAGATGCGCCAATCCTGGTTCTTGATGAAGCGACCTCAGCATTAGACTCAGAATCAGAAGCACTAATCCAAAAGTCGCTGGAAACTCTAATGAAGGGCCGAACTTCAATTGTCATCGCACACCGCTTATCAACCATCGCCAAGCTGGATCGTATAATTGTCTTAGAAAACGGGCACATCGTTGAAGACGGTTCACACGAGCAGCTGCTTGCCAAAAAACGTGGCGTTTATGCAAAACTGTGGGCACGGCAGTCCGGCGGATTCATTGAAGAGTAGGCAAATTTATCGCATTATAATTATGCTATAATTGACGTATGGAATCTTTCATTCACTTGATTACGAGCTTTGGTGTAATAGCAATTTTATTAGTAGTTTTCGCAGAGTCTGGACTGCTGATTGGATTTGTACTACCGGGAGATAGTTTACTTTTTACTTCCGGCTACATGGTGCAACAAAATATTCTACATATTGATATTCATATTTTTGCACTTTTAATTTTTATTGCAGCAGTGTTAGGAGACAGTGTTGGCTATAGTTTTGGTCATAAGGTTGGGAGAAAATTATTCGAGAAAGAAAACTCTCGCTTTTTCAAGAAAAAATATTTAGAGCAAACTGAAAAATTCTACGATAAGCACGGCTCAGTTACCATCGTCCTAGCTAGGTTTGTGCCAATTGTGAGAACTTTTGCGCCAATTGTTGCCGGTGCTAGTAAAATGCATTATAAAACTTTCCTAGCCTTTAATATTGTGGGAGGTTTTCTATGGTCATCGCTATTTGTCTATCTAGGTTTTTATGCCGGCGAATTCCTCACCAAAGCTGGTGTTAACATCGAAGTCGCCGCAATCCTCATCATCTTCTTGTCAGTCCTGCCAATGCTTATCCACGCACTGAAACAGCCAAACACTCGCGCTCTACTGCGCAAACAACTACTGATACTACTCACAAAAACTAAACGCAAGAAATAGATCTAAAGCATTTTCTTAAGATACTTACCGGTAAAGGACTCTGGTGCTTTAGTGATGTCTTCAGGAGTACCGCTAGCCACCACCGTACCGCCACCAATTCCACCTTCAGGCCCCATATCAATCACCCAGTCAGCCGACTTGATGACATCCAGATTATGCTCAATAATAATCATACTATTACCGCCGTCAACCAGCTGCTGCAAAATCCCCAGCAATCGCTTAACGTCAGCCGAGTGAAGCCCGGTTGTTGGCTCGTCTAGAATATACATAGTTTTTCCAGTGGATCGCTTAGACAACTCTGTCGCTAGTTTAATCCGCTGCGCCTCACCACCAGAAAAAGTAGTTGCCGGCTGACCGAGCTTAATATAGCCCAGACCAACCTCCACTAACGTCTGTAATTTCCGGGCAATATTAGGCACGCTGTCAAAAAAGCTCGCAGCCTGGTCAATGGTCATATCTAACACGTCAGCAATTGTCTTATCTTTATATTTAATCTCCAACGCCTCACGGTTATAGCGTTTGCCATGACATTCGTCACACTGAACATAAACATCCGGTAAAAAGTGCATTTCAATTTTTATCACACCATCACCCTGGCAATTTTCGCAGCGACCGCCCTTGACGTTAAAACTGAACCGCCCAGCTTTATAGCCGCGAACATTAGCCTCAGGCGTGCTAGCAAATAGCTCACGAATTGGCGTAAAAATGCCAGTGTAGGTTGCTGGATTAGAGCGCGGCGTGCGGCCAATTGGTGACTGGTCGATGACAATAGCTTTATCCAGCAGGTTAACGCCATCAATTGTTTTATGTAGACCAGGAGCCGTAGTTGACCTATTAAGTCGCGCCGCCAACTCACGAGCTACAATATCGTTAACTAGTGTCGATTTACCGCTACCCGAAACTCCTGACACCACTGTCATTAGCCCCAGCGGAAACGCCACATCGATATTCTTCAGATTATTTTCGCGAGCACCCCGAACAACCAATTGCCTGTCCTTCATAATCTTACGCCGCTTTTTTGGTACGGCAATTTTTTCTACACCCGATAAATAGCGGCCAGTAATGCTATCTTGGTTCTTTGCCACCACATCAGGTGCACCCGTTGCCACTACTCGACCGCCATTCACGCCAGCACCCGGTCCCATATCAACCAGAAAATCACTTTGCCGAATAGTGTCTTCATCATGCTCAACTACCAGCACAGAATTACCTAAATCACGAAGACGTTTTAGCATGTCAATCAATTTGTCATTATCACGTTGATGCAAGCCAATTGACGGCTCATCAAGCACGTAAAGCACGCCCTGCAGCCCAGCCCCAATCTGCGTCGCCAGCCTAATTCGCTGCGCCTCTCCACCACTTAACGTATTAGCTGCCCGACTTAGTTCCAAATAGTTCAGGCCAACATTACTCATAAACGTCAAGCGCGACTTAATCTCCTTTAAAATAAGCCGCGCAATGGCCATCTCTTGCTCAGTTAGATTCAATTTATTAAACAAATCCAACGCGTCATCGACACTCAAATCGCACACATCGACAATATTCAAATCATGGACCGTGACCGCCAAAACTGCTGGCTTTAAGCGCGCACCCCTACACGCATAACAATCCCGCTCGCGCATAAACCGCTCAATATCCCGCCGCACAAAATCACTATCAGTTTCTCGCCAGCGCCGTTCCAAATTAGGAATAACCCCCTCATACGTCGTTTCGTAGTGTCGCCCACCACCCAACTCTACACGATATTTCTGATCGCCAGTACCGTATAAAATCTTCTGCTTAGCATCATCGGGTAATTTGCCTACCGGTACTCGCAAGCTAAAATCATGCGCCTCGCTCACAGACGCTAGCCGCTTCATATTCCAAGCATCAGAATTCATCCTATTATACGGCCGAATCGCACCCTCAGAAATTGTCAAATTATTATTAAAAACCAATTCCGGGTCAATCTCCAGCCTTGACCCCAAACCAGTACATGTCGGGCAAGCACCCTGTGGAGCGTTAAAGCTAAACAGCCTTGGCTCTAACTCTGGAATATCAACGTCAGGATGGTCAACACAAGCATATCGTTGCGAAAATGTTTTTACATCACCGCTATCAGCCTCTAAAACCTCGAGGACTCCTTGCCCAAGTTCTAGCGACTGCTCGACACTCTGACTTAAGCGTGAACGCATTTCACCACTCAGAGCCAATCGATCAACCACCAACTCAATATTATGCTTGTAACTTTTTTGCAATTCTGGAAACTCATCTAGCGCATACACTACGCCGTCAACGCGCACTCTGGCATAACCAAGCCGCTGATATTGCTCTGGAATATGCGCAAACTCACCCTTTTTATTTTTGACAATTGGTGCCAATAGTAAAATTCGCTTATCAACAAATTGCCGTAAAATCTCATCAATAATCGTCTCAGCCGTGCGCCGTGTCACTTCATTGCCACAAACTGGACAATGCGGTACGCCAATTCTGGCAAACAACAGTCGCAAATAATCATAAATTTCTGTCACCGTCGCCACTGTGGAGCGCGGGTTGCGGCTAGTTGATTTCTGGTCGATTGAAATAGCTGGACTTAGACCTTCAATTGAATCAACATCAGGCTTATCCATCGTCCCTAAAAACTGACGAGCGTACGAGTTTAAGCTCTCCATATAGCGACGCTGACCTTCAGCATAAATCGTATCAAACGCTAGACTGGATTTGCCTGATCCGCTCAGCCCCGTAATCACAACTAATTTATCACGTGGAATCTCAATATCCACGTTCCTTAAATTATGTTCACGAGCGCCTTTGACGCGAATCACCTCTGCCATAACCGCTATATTATATAGGTTTTTAACTAATTTTTCCAGCCTAAGTGCTAATGTAAATCTAATTTAAAACATATTATGCTTATGATTGCAAGTGAATATCTTATTTGTTACAGTTAAATTTATGAGAAAGTTGGGCATTTACTTAATTGTGATATCTGGAGCGATATTGATCGCACCTTTTATGGTTGACCAACTATTTTTCTTCTTTTTCATCGGCAAAATCCCCTTCACCAACATCCACTTATCGGCAATTTCGATGGTTATTTTCTGGGCGGCCACCATACCGCTAGCTATTATTCTTAGGAAGTCGTTATCGGCGCTAGTTTGGAAAATTATTGATGTCGCTAGCGAACTCACCCAACGACGCATAAATCGGACATTTCGTCAGTTTACGCCAGATCGAAAAAACGAACTTGCTCTAGTGGCGACTTACCTTCTTTACCAAACAAAGAAGAGCGAGCCTGGCTCCAATATTGAACCTCAAAAGCTCGCTCCGTCTTTAACTTAATTAGTCATTAATTAAATATATCGTTTTAAAACTATTCCGCCGGCAATAACTACGATAGCTAAACCACCAATCGCCCAAACAGAAGCTCCTGTATTGGCAAGACCTCCAGATTTACCACCCTTAGGAGTGATGCCTGCTGGATTAGATGCTGCACCCGCTGGAGTAGCTGGAGATGCAGGATCATTCACTACGCCGAAATAAACTGGGTCAGTAATGACACTGTTTGCAGTATGGTCATCGTCATTATTAGCACCGTCGACCACTTTATATGACACTGTCGTAACTGTCTTACCGGCAATAGTTTCATTTTTAATTACAGCTTGGCTAGTTATATCCTGTAGATTAGCCGTAGCTGAATCCTTTTTATAAACTCGCACCTTCGAAACGTCATATTGGCTTGCAAGAGACACTGTAATATCTGACGAGGCCGACGCTTGGGTACAATTAATATTGAACGATAAGCCTCCCAAAATCTTTATTCGCGCCTCGGTAGGTGTAATACCGTCAGCAGACAGAGACTTAACTGATGAGGCGACAATGTCATAGCAACGAAGCGATTTAGCCGCAATAGTAGACTTAGCTACTGCATTATCTGTGTTTGCTGGAGCAGACTTTGTACTTACGTCAAAAGTCTTAGTCTGAGTTAATTGTAGTGTGCCTAAACGATAGATGTTATTATTTGCTGTTGCAAAGATTTTAGAGCCATCAGCGGTCATTGAGATAGAACCACCTTCAAATTTTTCACTACCCCACTGTTGCCAAGTCTTACCACCGTCTACCGATGAAGCGACCGGTGCCCATGACGGATAGTAACTATCTGGCTCAAGGGTGACAAATAATCTTTTACCGTCATTGCTAATACCTATCCGTGAGACGTCATTAGACGAAACCTCATGACCTGGTATCGGAGAGATTGAGCTCCAATTAGTACCCCCATCAACCGAAACCTTTTTGCCATCAAATATACTAGCACCATTAGCACTAAAAGCTGCGCCAAAATGAGCTCCGTCTTTGACAATCTCCCAGGTTGCACCATAATCTGTTGATTGCTTGAGGTCACCATAAGTCGTAAGCATCATCTTACCGCCGTTGAATACAGCATTAGGACATTCATCACCCTTTTGCACCCAAGTCTGACCATTATCCCTGGAGACATACAGAGGTCCGCCGTACCCACACTTGGTCAAAGTAGAGCCGTCAGGACTCATGCGTAGACTTGCATCACTTTCTACTGGTGCGGCTGGAGTCGTCCAGCTACTACCGCCATCAGTGGATACATAAATGTTATTTTGTCCATATTTGCCTTGTACTACCAACTTGGAGCCGTCTGTATTTGTCAATAAGTTAATTGCCCCTTCTGGCGCTGCGCTACTGCTCCAGTTTGCGCCGCCATCAGTAGAAACCAGAAGCTTCCGATCATTAAAAGTGGCACCCTCCTGCAGCACAATCAACTTCGAACCATCAGAGCTAATACGTGACTCTTTGACCTTACCGCCTGGTATCGTTATATCCTTCCAGCTATATGCAGCCTCTGCCTTAGCGAAAGGCGCAAACATCGCAGCCAAAGAGACTACAGACACAGCAAAGAAAATTGATATGCCTCCATATATTTTACGTTTCTTTCTAGACGACATTAGTCACCCTCCTGTTAAGTTAATATAATTCAAATAGCATAACCATAATATCACAGCTAGAGACTAAGAATCAACAACCGGTAAAACAGACTCAGCCCACAATTGCAATTCTTGCAAAATAAACTGTTGTTTGTCAGCTGCTGTCGGCGCTAACCGCTGCAGAGACGCCATAAACCCTGGCAGTTGCGCCTGCAAATACTGAGCCCGCCAGATTTCCCATTGTGCCAAATCATCTTCACTGAGTGAGCGCGGAAAATTACGTGCCTTGTAGTGCAGCAACAGCGGCGCTAACCGTTCGTCCTGAAATTCTGGATGAAAATCGGCCAGCTCACGCTCATCAGCATTACGCACCGCCTCGACACGGATACGATCACGGTCGTTCAAAAAGCCATCATACAATTGCGCTTCTGGATCAGGCAATTTCTTGAAGGCTGGCTTGTTTTCAAAAATAGTCCGTAATTTTTCGGCAAAGTCCGGGTGATTCAGTAAAATATTTTGATGTTTCTGCACTGTCTTTAGATCAAGCGAAATCTTCTGCCAGCCATCGCCTTGTTCCAGCACACCCAGCGGCGCTACCGCCGGACAGCGATTGTACTGCAACTCTTTGACTGGCAATTTAACGAAATCTTCGGCCTGGCGCTCTTCCCACGAAGCAAAGATTTTCTTCGATAATTCTTCAGTACTCAGCTCAACAAACGGCGTCGGATCATAGCGCAGATCATAGACAACCACACCGCCGTTTCGACTGGTCGTCATTGGAAATGCCACCGTAGTTTTGGCAAATTCTTTATCGTAGCGCCCGCTGGCATAGACAAACGGTTTTTTGTCGTCCACATTGACCAGTTGCTGGACTACTTTTTTATCGCGCATTTTCAGCAAATAATCATACAATTGCGGCTGCTTTTGCTTGATCAATTTCGTCACAGCGATCAGTGCTGTCACGTCCGCCAAAGCGTCATGAGCATTTTCGTGCGCAATACCGTTGGCGCTGGTGATCAGTTCCAGACGGTTGCTTGGCTCGCCCTTGTCATCAAGCGGCCACTTGATCCCCTCTGGCCTGAGTGCCCTGGTCAACCGAACTGCATCCAGCAAGTCCCAACGCGAGCGGCCGTCCTTCCAGCTCCACTCGTACGGATCATGAAAATTACGCCACAACAAATGACGAATAAACTCGTCGTCGAACCGAATATTATTAAAACCAACCGCAATGGTGTCTGGCGTGAAAATTTCCTCACTGAGCATCCGGGCAAACTGCGCCTCGCTGTAGCCCTCCTCAACCGTTTTTTGCGGCGTGATGCCCGTCACCATCAGCGCATCAGGACTCGGCAAAGTATCATCATTCAGCGTCACCAGCAGATTATAAGGCTCACCAATCGGCTCGAGATTCATGTCTGTCCGCTGCCCGGCAAACTGCATGATTCGGTCTTGCCGCGGATTTAATCCGCTGGTTTCCAGGTCATAAAAGAAAAATGTTTGTGCCATGATTATAGTATAGCAAACCTATTGCTCAACCAGCGTAAACGGCATCGATTCGCCAATCTGCACCAAGGTATCGCCCACTGCACCCTGACGAATTAACTCGTGAGCGATACCCATTTTTCGCATGATATCGCGCAGGCGATTGACCGATTCAAATTGATCAAAGTTAGTGCGGCGAGCAAACTTTTCAATTTTAGGCCCGTGGATAATGAAACTAACCACATCTTCCTCGTCCACATTTTCAGGCTCCGCACCAACAACTCGCTCTACCGTCCAAGCGTCAGACGCTGCTTGCCCATCCAAAGTAATGACTGGCAACTCATCGCCCTCTTCCTCAACCATCTCTGCCTCACGTGCTCGATAGTCCGTAACCTCACGACGCAGTAGGCGTAGCAGTTCGGTTACGCCAGTATGTGTTTGTGAGGAAATCGCCACCACTGGCGAACCATTGGCTACATTCTGAAGTGCCGTCGACTGCATAGCTATAATTTCATCGTCCAACCCTTCACATTTCGTCAAAGCGATGATCTCTGGACGCGTCGCCAATTCCTCGGAATATTTTTCCAGCTCACGGCGAATAGTCTGGTATTTCTCCGCTGGATCATCACTATACGCGTCAATCATGTGCAGTAACACGGCCGTCCGCTCAACGTGACGAAGGAACTGGTCACCCAAGCCCTTGCCTTCCGACGCGCCCTCAATCAACCCTGGAATATCAGCGATCAAAATTGAGCCATCATCAACATCCGCCACGCCCAGATTTGGCGTCAACGTCGTGAACTCGTAATTAGCGATCTCTGGTCGGGCGTTAGAAACCACGCTCAAGAAGGTCGATTTACCAGCATTAGGAAAGCCAACCAAGCCGACGTCGGCCAATAATTTCAATTCCAACTCCGCCTCAAATTCTTCACCCGCCTCACCAAGTTCAGCAATCTTTGGTGCTTGGCGGGTGCTGGACGTAAAATGTGCGTTACCAAAACCACCGTCACCGCCGCGGGCAACGACTGCCTGCTGCTGGTCCACTGTCAAATCCGCCACCACCTTGCCGTCACGCTTGACCAATGTACCCATCGGCACTTTTACGACCAGCGGCGATCCGCTCTTGCCACGCTTTTTACGCTTACTGCCGTCCTCACCATTTTCCGCTTTCAGCTCTGGCTTATAGCGAAAGTTCAGCAGCGTATTCAGGTCTTTGGTCGCCAAAAACACCACATCACCGCCACGTCCACCGTCGCCGCCATCAGGACCACCCTTGTCAACATATTTCTCATGTCGAAAACTGACCGCACCATTGCCGCCCCTGCCAGCTCGAACAAAAACTTTTGCGATATCAACAAACATGATCTAATTATACCAGAAAACACCCCATCAGTCGACGGGGTGTCGTATTGGTGTCATCTTAAAATTTTAGTGTATGAAGCTATAGCGGCCAACCTCAGCAAGCGGTATGGTACGAGAAGAAATAACATTGTAACCTGCATAGTTCATATCTGAAACATATATATTATGACCATCTACCCGCTCCACGATACCAACATGTCCGTAACCATAACCGCCCCAAGTGTTCTGAATAATAGCACCCGGCACTGGTGTATTATTAACTAAGAATCCAGCCGCACGAGCACTAGTATGCCAGGTGTTAGCGTTACCCCAGAAACTACCAATTGGACGACCCAGCTGCAAGCGACGTTCGTAAGCATACCAAGTACAGTTACCAGCAGCATATCGGTTGCCAACAGATGCGGTCAGCCAGCTTCGGCTAGCACTAGTAGTAGACGATGATCCATGTCCATAAGAACCGTACCTACTATTACCATGTGACAATCTACCGCGTGGTGCTACATAGCCTGGACGTTCAGCCTCCGGCAGCTCACCTCCAGGTATCACAATACGCGCACCAGCAGTTAATTTTGATCCGTCATCAATATCGTTATATAGAACAACCCTCTCAGCGCTAGTCTTATACTTATCAGCCAAAGATTGCGCCGTATCACCATCCTTAACTGTATAAACAACACCATCAATCAGCGGAACAATAAGTGTCTTATTAGGCTCAATAGCATCTGAGGTAGTATTATTTGCCCAACGAAGCGTCTGTGGAGAAATCTTAAACTTCTTTGCAATTTTCTCTATATTGTCACCCTCTTTAGTCACATATGAAGAAATGCCACGCGCAGCAGATGTGTCAGGCTTCACAATATCAGGTTTTGTGATAACCTCAGAGTCATTCTGAGAAAGGTTTTTCTTAATCGTCAATGAAGTCTCTGATTCACGCAAGTCACCAGCTGAAGGCAACTCTGCCGTCTCTGCCAAATTAGTCACAGCGCTAGCTGCCGCTAACTTATCCACTGAAACGGTTTTAGCTTTGACAACTCCAGATGCTGTCGATGTGCTCGTATTAGATACTTCAGCTGATGCTAAAGTTTTCGGCTTTTCAGCAACCGCATTATTACTACTGTTGCCGTAAACCAAAAATGATATAGTTAACAAAAATATTCCGCCGTAAACCGCGAACGATTGCAGCTTACGTTTCTTACCCCGAAGAGTTATAAAATGGTTACGAATAATCGTGCTCCTTGTATCAATGTTACCACTGATACTTCTACCCAATTGTCTTTCTTCTCGCAATAGAACAGGATATGTTGTCGACCTAATTGATTATTATATTCTACATTAGTTTTGCTATATCCGTAGCGACAATTTTGGTAGGTCATTTACCATAATTTACCCTTATTGATAAATTAGACAAACGATCTACATTCCATTTTACACAACATTGACAATAAAGTCAATAAATTTTATAAGATGTGATTTTGTCAAGAAATCTGACATTTTTTCTGACAATGAGCCTTAATATTAGCCTCGTGTTCTTCGTTTGTCTTCGCAAAATACGTCACATCATCATCACCACTCAGGAAGTAAAGGTAGTTAGAATTTGCTGGATTAGCTGCGGCATCTAGAGCGCTCAAGCTAGGTGTAGCAATAGGCCCAGGCGGCAAGCCTTTTTGGATGCGCGTATTATAAGGCGACTTTAGGCTTGGCGAACGCTCTAAGCCATTTTTATCAGCAATATATTGATAGGTGACATCCGAGCCCAGTTCCATATTCGCCTTCAGACGATTATAAAAAACACTAGCAATCTTTCGCTGGTCCTCGCAAGTCTCAGCCCCAGAACCACAGCCAATCGACTCCCGCTGAATAATTGACGCCAGCGTAATTCCCTGATACAGCGTTAGTCCACGATCCTTAAATTTCTCTTCAAGGTTGTACTTTTTCACTATTTTTTCAAACTGATTTATCGACCGCTTTAAGACCTGCTCGACAGTTTCATCTAAAGAAATATAGAACGTTTCTCCATAAATATAACCTTCAAGACTGGTATTATCTGGTTTACCAGCAAAAACCGAGCTACTATATTTAGCGGCAAAGGCCTTCTTTATCTGCTCTTTTGAGAAGCCGGCTTTCAATAATACAGATTCGACTTCTCTGCCATCAGAATTGTTTATCTTTTTATCTAAAGACGCACCAGGATAAAAAGTTATAGCAACCTCATCGGACTTACCACTTGTTAAATGACCAACTATTTCACTAACAGACTGAGATGGCTTTACTGAATAAACACCGGCCTTAAATTTCCCCCCCGAATTATGGAGTCTTGTATAAATTGAAAAAGCTAATGAATTCTTGATAATCTTCTTGTCCTCCAGAATTTTAGCAATATCACTAGAACCCATGCCTTCTTTAATATTAATCCTTACAGTTTGCTGGGCGTACACATCAAAAGGCGAAAGCATTTGTTTATACCAGATAGTTGCACCCAAAGCACTCAAGCCTAAAATTGCCACAATAATTGATAGCACCAATAGCCAGACACGTCGTTTACGAATTTTCATACTTTTCCTCCAAGAAATCCTGCAAAATTATACTAGCAGCCTCTGCGTCGATCTCACCCTTATCCTTAATTTTATTTCCTAATCTTTGTTCGGCCTGCACGCTTGTTAGCGATTCATCCTGAAAAACAATTTCCGTATCCAGCTCAATGTCGGCAAACTGCTTAACAAAATCCTCCACAAATTGCGTCTGCTTAGTTGGCTCACCAGACTGGTTGCGCGGATATCCCACTACGATTACATCAATATCATGTCGCAATACCAATTCTGTTATTTCTTGGATAATTTTTTCGCTATTCTCCAGCCAACCAAACGGCACTGCAATTTTCACTTGCGAGTCTGCCATCGCCAAACCAATCCGTCGCTCACCGACGTCTAGAGCCAGAAAGTTCTTACTTGACATCTTTTATCTTAAATTCAACATTTATCTTATTGATGTCTTTTGGTACCGATTTAACCCAAAATGGCGAAAACTTAACATCAACGTCCTCAACTCCGTTAATCGACTCAATGGCCGACTGTACTTCACCGTAGCTCTTACCTTTGGCCTGGTCCTTGACGCTTTCCTCTTTAATATCAGGGCCGACTTTACCATTGGCAGTCAAGCGAACAGTTTGGGCGTTTCGAGCGTTAGCAAATTGAGAAAATGCCGCCTTCTCAACACCGTTATCGTAAATTCTCTGGGCTTTTTTACCGGAAATCTCGTCCTTTAGCTTCGACTCTATAAAATTCTTCAATTCATTCTTATCAACCGCTAGCATATTTGCAGTGATTGTGGATTTTAGAGTCACCGCGCCAGTCGCCTCTCCGTCGACCGCTACACTTGAGCTAGGATCTGAGCGATTTTCAGCATAACTTTCCGTAATTGTCTTCATAGAATTACCAAATGAAGCAATCAGCTGCTCTTTCAGGCCTTCGATCTTCTTATCGCTAAGCTTGTTTTTTGCCGCTTCTATGTCACTAGCCGTTACGACCGTTGCCGTTTTATCAGTACCACCGCTAGTAGCAGACCGCAAGGACGCGGAAATATCATCAACCGAAATACTCATACTGCCAGTGGCAGCATTATACTGAGCTCCGCCCTCACTAGCGGTAATTGCGCCAGAAGCAGAACCCGGGCAAATATATCCTGGACAATTACGCTGATAAGAGCCGCCTGGAACAGTCACAGAAGAATTTAAGGTGTAAGATAACCCACTATTCTTTAAAACCGTACCAGCTGCAATAGTAACACTATCTGGGGAAACATTCTTAAAAACCACCACTCCGGTCGCCTTTTCGCCAACGTTCTTCTTGCCCGTAGCAGAAAATTCAACACTGACTTCCTTAGCTATTTCCTTCTTAATTGACTTGATGACATTGGATTTAGCGTTCGTAGCAGCATTTTCGCTTAAGCTAACCGTATCACTCACCGTCATGCTGGTAGTTTTCGCAGAAATAATAACCGTAGCATGCGGCGCAAACCAAATTGCCCAGACTAAAAACACTCCAAACAAAAGCACTCCGCCACCAATTAGCAAAAACTTCTTACGAAACGCACTAAAATTAGGGACTTTTGGCTTTTTAACCATGTTTTTTAGAGAAGTTAAGCCCTTAGACTCCTTCTCGTTTGCAGCGGCAATAGTACTGTCTATTGCGGCGTCATTATCTGATGACTTTTTTGCAGCCTCAGCCATATCACCGACAGCCAACTTACCACCATCAATAACATCACTTTCATCATCAACTTTTAGGGCTGGAATTTCCGCAATTTCCGGTTTACTCTGGAGCGTTTTTGCTACGGGGATTTTTGCCGCGGCAGCCAAACCAGCCAGAACCGAATCATTTGTAATAATTACTATCGTTTTATCGGCAGATTTTGCCGCCCGTGACAACAATCTTATGTTAACCGCGCTCTGCAAAATACCAGTCCGCCTAGGCGGCACCAGCGCAATTATCCGCTGTTTTGACGCTTTAATCTTACCAATTATGGTGGTAATATCGTCTTCTATATCGATATAAATAACGTCTTTGTTCATCTTAAATCTTTAATAACCTGTTTACTTTTTCAACTAAACTATTACCGCCCTGGCTACCGATAATTGTATCATAGCCAACCCTTAATAGTCCCATAGCCGTGACAAATGTATGGTCGCTAGCATCGCCAGTTTCATCGACTATTCCTGTTACGTCACTTGGATTAATATACTGGATGACAGGCTTTTTAGTAAAAGGTAAGTCCTCTGGCCATTGTCGCTCCTTAAGAGCTTCGGTAATCTTCTTTAGGCTAGAGCCGCCGCCACATAATAAAATCCTATTTGGCAAATAATCAACATTATCAAAATCCCCGAGAGCTAACTCAACACCAGACAGCCAGACCTCCAGGGTTTTATCAATTGCAGCGTCAACCTTTTTCTTTACCGTAGGCTTTAACTTGTCATGATCAATATTTAGCTTCAGTTTTTCTGCATCCTTAAAACTTAAGTCCAAATCAGCCGCAATTGTCCGCGTGAAGCTCCGGCCACCAATACCAAACATTTTCGTTCCCTCAACGCCGCCGTCGTTGACCACTGCGATGTCAGTCGTACCACCGCCGATATCTGCCAAAATGGCTGTAAAATTGCTATCGGTATCTGAGCCCAGAACGCTACGGCTCACCGCGAACGGCTCAGCTGCCACTGCCACCAAGTCCAGAGCTAGTTCATCAGCCACCTTTTCCAGAGCCCCAATATGAACCATCGGTGCAAATGCCGTATAAATCTGCACTGCCACATCCCTACCCTGAAAACCAATTGGGTTTGAAACCTTATAGCCGTCAATATGAATGCTCACCAACGCCGAATTAACTAACTTCACTTCAACATCGGCATTGCCAGTCTCCAGAGCGATTTGCGCCTGAGCTTTACCTTGAGCTCGCTCCTGCACCTTCTCAATAATAAATTCCATTTCTGCGACGTCTAGTGGTTTATTTGGCTGCGGACGACGATAGCGGATAGTATTAGTTACACCTTTGACTAGCTCACCAGCAATACCAATAACAACTCGCTTGCCCTGAACTCCAGCCTGATCTTCCGCCTCAGATAAAGCGTCCTCGCAGTTGGCCACCACTCCGGCAATATCAGCAATTGCGCCAGTATGCATATCGCCCATTTCCTGCTGCTTACGACCAACGCCAATAATCTTCAGCTCGTCGTCTTTGACTTCAGCAATTAACGCCTTAACCACCTCAGTACCGATGTCCAAACTAACCAATAGCTCGCGATTATCTTTATCAGACTTCTTTAACATATCTTTCAATGCCATATACGAATTATTATATAACGCTTGTGATTTTGAGGCAACAGATTGACGTATTTTATTTTTAATGTTATAATAGAGCAATGTATAATATTCTGCCAAAAACTATTCATGAACAGCCGCTCTCTCCCGAAACAAGCAGTGCTATATTTAGTGCAGCGGTAAATCTACTAAGATACGCCGAACCAAGCGAGACATCTACAGAAGTCATTGGCTTAGATTTCGGCAGGTACAGAGAGGGACACCTGGATGCTAAAATTAGACTAGCAGGAGACGTAGCGCTTCTGGGGACCTACCTGCGGTATCATCAAAAAGACAGAATAGTCGAGACAAAACTAGGCGCAGACAATAAATGGGATAGCGGAATTACATCAAGAAAAAATATTACAAATTGGTTCTGCAGTATTTGCCCATTTGACGTCGATGCAGACCCGATAAGAAGGTTAGCCTCAAACGATGAGACATTTTCAAATGGACAATTAGTACAATCTATAGCAGACATCATAGCCTCATTTCCAAAAGAAAATGTACGCACAGATTCTGTATTCTATAATCAAAACCCGGAGATTTATGAGGTAACGGATGATATTGCAGGCGACGGAAAAGTAAGAATTGATAATGGACTGTATAGAATCGGTGGCACTGAAAGCAAGCTCGAAATAGTCGAACTTAATAGATTGCCAGTAAAAGTGCGGTATAGTATATCCACCCCTTATGAACACGACGGCATTGAAACTAGTATGATATTAGACGTGACAATAGGTGCACTAGGCAAAGGAGCGTTATCATGCCATTTCTACAACCCAGTAGGTGGACGTAGGCACAATATTACGCCTAAAGATATATGCCAACTTGAAAGAGAAATAATTGAAGACGTCGAAGCAATGGCGGCAGATAAACTATCTATCGCAAAACAGCTTTAATACGACGAATTCCGGCCGCGCTGGACTCTTCTTTAGTAATCTTAAAGCGCTTACCATCTTCATTCAGAATTCCAGTATGATCAACGTGCGGGCCGCCGCAAACCTCAAAACTAATAATATTGTCATCTTCACCAATTGAATAAACCTTAACTTCTTCACCATAGCGCTCACCAAATGCACCAATAGCGCCCATTTTTAGTGCTTCTTCAGTTGGATAGACGGCAAACTTAACAGGCAAATCAGCATCAATCCAAGCGTTAACCTGATCTTCAACAGCCTGTTTTTCTTCCAAAGTCAATTTATCATGATTAAAATCAAAGCGCAGACGATCAGCGGTAATATTACTACCGTGCTGCTGCAAATCCGGCGCATTGAGGACTTTGCGAAGCGCCGCGCCCAATAAGTGTGTTGCCGTATGATACTTAAGATGAATTGGGTCGTGACCCTCGAGACCACCGCTAAATTGCCCCTTGCGGGCCGTCTTGGAGCGTTGGCGCTGCTCAGCCATCTTAGCATTAAATTCAGCACGCCAATTATCGGAAAGTTTGATGCCTTGCTTATGCGCCTCCTCAGTGCTCAGTTCCACTGGAAAACCAAAAGTGTCATACAAAGTAAATAGCTCCTCACCAGTCAGGCCATCATCAATATAATGCTGCATTTGTCTCAGGCCTTTGCGTAGTGTTTGACGGAAGGCTTTTTCTTCCTTGACCAACACAGCGATAATTTGCTCGCGACTCTCCTTAACCTCTGGAAAATCTGCTTCATATAAATTAGCAATCACTGGCACAACTTCTTGCATAAAGTTCTGCTCAATCCCCAGGTCAAAACTATAGCGAATCGCCCGGCGCAACAATCGGCGCATTACGTAGCCCTGCTCCTTATTACTCGGCACACAGCCATCAACCGCCATAAAAGTAGCAGCCCTGAGGTGATCAGCAATCACACGCATGCTTTCGGTATGCGAATCATAATTTTTGCCACTCAAATCCTGCAATTTTTCAATAATTGGCCACAATAGGCTAATCTTGAAAACATCAGGGTCGTTATTAGATGCTGCCGCGATGCGCTCCAGGCCCGAACCGTGGTCTATATTTGGTTTTTCTAATGATTCAAACACACCATCAGCCACCTTTTTATAGGCCATAAAGACATTATTGCCGATTTCCATAAAGCGCCCACAGTCGCAGTTCGGATGGCAATGTTCGCCAAATTTTGGATCATGCTCGATGAAATCGAACTCATAAAACATCTCGCTATCTGGCCCGCACGGATCCCCAATTGGTGTAGTCTCCGGCCCGCCGTTGCGGCTCCACCAGTTCTTGCTGCCATCATAGTAAAAAATCCGCTCGCCCGGTTTAATACCGCGCGCATAACCGGCCTGTTCCGAACCAATATCAGCTTGACTGCTACTCAAGCCTGCTTTTTCGTATAGTTCCGCCCAAATCTCCGCCGCCTCAGTGTCTTTCGGGATATTATAGCGTTCATCGCCGATGTAACAGGTGACATAAACCCGGTTCATATCTAGCCCAACCTCTTCCGACAAAAATTGCCACATCCAATTAATCTGCTCTTTTTTGAAATAATCACCCAAACTCCAGTTACCGAGCATCTCAAAAAACGTCGTATGACGATTGTCACCAATGTCATCAATATCCTGCGCCCGTAAACACGACTGCGAATCGGCAATTCGCTTCCCCTCAGAGTGTGGCTCACCAAGCAGATAAGGAATCATCGGCTGCATACCCGCACCGGTAAATAGAGTAGTTGGATCATTGGTGAGAATTAACGGGGCGCGCTTAATCACAGCATGTCCATTGCGTTGATAAAAATCGAGGTATTTTTGTCGGATATCTTGAGCTTTCATATCTGTTAATTATACCATAACATAAAATCGCCCCAAAACGAGGCGATCTCAAATAGCTCAAATGATTATTCAGCAGCGACTTCAGCTGGAGCTTCTTCTTTTGGCTGATTTTTACGCAGTTTTTCTGGGTTGCGAATCGCCTTATGTTTGTCAGCTGCAACTTCCTTAATCCACTTTGGCAACTTAACACCAGCTTCCTTAAGCAGTTTAACTACACGTGGGGTTGGCTGAGCGCCATTGTCCAAATATTTCTGAGCTAGTTCAGCCTGGATATTTGATTCTTTAGTGTGTGGGTTATAGCTACCGACGTAAGCGACTACACGACCGCTTGATGGATGACGATGCGCTTCTTGTACCGCCAAGCGATATACTGGGTAACCTTTGCGACCTAGACGTTGCAAACGAATTGCTAGCATAAAATTAATTCTTCCTTTAACTCTACGTTTTATTATTCCTTACTTTAGAACAGTTTACACTATTTTTTACATAACGTCAATCTGTTTTCACAATTCCACCACCCAAACATTCCTGGCCACCATATATTACAGCAGACTGCCCGGGCGCTATTGCACGCTCAGGGGAGGAGAGATAGACAATATCACCGTCAATTCTCGCGTCAATCAGAGCTCCTCGGTGACGCAATCTAACCTGCACAGTTTCATCTTTCTCAGGCGGTCGGTTAATCCAATGCATATCGGTTAATGTCAATTCTTTACGCCACAAATTACCATTATCAATTGAGCGCGATACATAAACCTCGTTTTTATCCATATCTTTACCGATGACATAATACGGCAAACCACCACCAACATTTAAACCATGCCGCTGTCCCAATGTGTAAAATATTGCGCCGTCGTGCCTGCCAATGATCACGCCTGTTTGCTGATCAATAATATTACCCGGCTTAGATTCAATATATTCTGACAAAAACTCGCGAATTCCCACCTGCCCGACAAAACAAATCCCCATCGATTCCTTTTTGCTAGCCGTCCACAAGCCCCGCTCTTTAGCCATCTCGCGTACCTCAGCCTTAGTAAAATCACCCAGCGGGAACATAGTCTTTGCCAGCGCCTCGGACGTCACCCGGTACAGGAAATAGGTTTGGTCTTTGTTGTCATCGTGCGCCCGGAGCAAACACCCCTCGCTCGTCCTGGCATAATGCCCCGTCGCGATATACTCCGTACCCGCTGCCAACGCCGCCTCTAAAAACAACTTAAATTTAACCTCTTGATTACACATGACATCAGGGTTTGGCGTGCGACCTGCTTGGTATTCGCGGATCATATAGTCAACAACATTTTGCTTGTACTCTTTTTGAAAATCAAACACCTGAAAATCAATTCCCAGCCCCACCGCCACGCGCTTGGCGTCAGCCACATCTTCCGCCCACGGACAGTGCATACCCGGTAAATCTTCCGACCAGTTTTTCATATACACACCAGTTACGTCGTGGCCTTGTTCAACCAATAGCGCTGCCGCCACTGACGAATCAACGCCGCCCGACATGCCAACAAATACCCTGCTCACCTTGACAGCCCCAGAGCAAACAGCCCAATTCTCATTAATTCACCTAAAGCCAGCCACCAGCCCCATGGCGTCAGCCACCACCACGGACTCCAGCTTTTATCATAAACAACTGGATGGCTTCGAATTTTTACATCCTGAAATTGCGATGAAAACTCAAGTTTTGCACGCCGCATATGATAACCGCTCGTCACTAAAATAACATCCTTAATTTTTCTCGAATCAATAATCTTTTTTACCTCAGTAGCATTTTGTTTGGTGGTCTCAGAAGATTCTTCCATGACAATAGCGCTCTTAGGGACGCCGCTATTAACCGCCCTCTGATACATAGCCTTGGCATTTGACGGACCAGACTTATCCGCTGCAGCACCCGAAACAATAATTAATGGCGCCCAGTCTGTCTTATATAATTTAATCGCCTCGTCAGTTCGTGCATTTGTATCACCGCCGCTTACCACTATAATAGCATCGGCCATACGGCAATCGCCATCACCTGGAGCATCACACTTTTCTAAATCATTTGGCGATAAATAAACACTAAGTCCAAACACAACTATCGCCGTAAAAATCACCAAACCGATTATCTTATGAATCACCGACTAACCCTTTCAGTCTCTAAACGTACCGCCTCGATAATTAATTGGCTAGCCAACTTAATATTATCTTCATTATTCAATTTTCCTAAAGTTAGCCTTAAGCTGCCGCCAATTTCTGATTCGCTTAGGCCAATACTCGACAGCACATGGGAGCGCGTACCAGAATTGGCTGCGCAAGCACTTCCCGTGGCCACCAACACACCGCGACTCTCTAATAAGAAAATCAGCCGCTCAGCATCCAACCCAGGAAATGAAATATTCAGAAAGCTTACTAGACTTTTTTTCATATCTGAAGATGTGACAATTTCTGGAAAAGCCTGTCGTAAATCTTTTACCAATTCTTCTCGCAATTTTCGTAACCGCTTAATTTCCGCAGAACGTCGTTTTTGCGCCAGCTCTAGAGCGGTCGCGAATCCCACTACACCAGCCACATTCTCTGTACCGCTACGCAAACCCAACTCCTGACCACCACCTAAAATATTAGCAGATAAGATAACGCCCGGACGAACCCAAAGTAGTCCAACCTGCTTTGGACCATAAACTTTTGCGGCCGAAAGAGTGAGCAGATCAACACCAAGGCGCTTAATCTTCACGTCAATTAAAGCTGCTGCCTGTGAAGCATCGGTATGAAAAACCAATGGCGTTGATTCGCCAGCATCCTGACGCCTGAGTCGCTCAGTTTTTATGATTTCTGCGATTTCTTCAATTGGCTGAATATAACCCAACTCATGATTCACCAGCGCAATACTGATAAAACTAACATCTGGCGTTAGCATTTTTTTCACCAGCTGCGGATCAATGCGACCATTTTTCATCGGCTGGATAAATCGAACTTCCGAACGTGCCTTTGCGGAATTAATAACCGCGTCATGCTCAATAGCCGATATTAAGCTCACACCACCAGCTGCATTAAACGCCAAATTGATAGACTCCGTCGCGCCCGCCGTCATTATCAGTTCATCAGCCATCACCCCAAGACAGCGAGCTAATCGTGATTTTGCTTGCTGGTATTCACGCTTAGTGAATATCGCCGGAGCATAAGGACTAGACGGATTGAAAAACTTCTCAGAAAAATATGGCAACATAGCCTCAATCACCAACGGATCCATCGGCGTAGCAGCGGCATGATCAAGATAAATATAATCTCTATTCACTTTTTTATTATATCAGAGCGGCTGACCGGTTTGCGGGTCTTTCTTATAGAGCTGCCGAGAAACTCGCTCGTAATATTCCTTAGTCGCTAAGATAAAGTTCTGAAGTTCAGCGCCCTCTAGGTAAGTGTATTGATAATTTGGCTGAATTTTCAAAATTCCTTTTGCCTGAATTTCATAACGCGTTGTCAACTCTTGCCGACCGCCTTTACCATCAGATACTTCCTCATACCAGATCCAGGTATCTTTGTCCAAGTTAAAGAACTCACGACGCGTCACATGCGCTGGCTTCTCACCAAAAATCGTCGCGCCAATTTCACTTTCCAGCTGAATTAATTCACGCTCAGTGAATTTCTTTAAGGGCCGATCTTTTTTACGAAACTTTAATAATGATGCTGCGTCGCTATCGTCAGCAAAAACCAAACCTCGTACTTTTTTTAATAAACGAGGCATTTATAACACCTCGTTAGTTTTAGCTTTTCGAAGCTCCGCCAACAAATTACCAATTTTCAATGGAATTTTAGTAGGATCAGCGTCGGGCTTATTAAGCTTATTTCTATAATCAGCAAAAGATTTATTGACATTATTTTCAATAGGTCCTTGATTCATCGCAACCTTACCAAATTTCAAATTAGAATCAGTGTTAATCTTATTTTTTGCACAATCAGGAAAAACAGCGTTAACTGCTTCGCGAGCTCCAACTTCAGATGTTTTTGTAACACATTTAACACGTTCCAGCGTAATATTCATTTTCTCCACTTTCAAATGCCAAAAAGCTGTTTTGTATTACGGACAGTGACTTCACTTAGGACATTGAAATCAATATTTCGCTTCTCCGCCCAATATTTTGCCACCAACTCCACGTATTCTGGCTTATTTATCTTACCACGAAATGGCTTTGGCGTCAAGAATGGAGCGTCAGTTTCCACCAATAGCCGATCTAGGGGAATTGTGGCAAATAATTCCTGCTGCGCCTGCACCTTCGTAAACGTGCTAATTCCGTTAAGTCCTACGTACAAATTCCGCGAAAAACCCTTCTCCAGATTGGCGCGTGTATCAGTAAAACTATGTAGTACGCCGCGCAGCCCATGAAAATTATCAAAAATCGGCCAAAAATCATCCCACACCGACGGCTGATCAGGCGCACCATCACGAATGTGAAAGCTTACCGGCAAATCATAATCCACCGCCAGCTGCAGCTGCGCCTCCAGCGCCTGAATTTGCACCTCGCGCGGACTGTGATTGTAATAATAATCAAGCCCAATTTCGCCAATCGCTACAATTGGTGAATCCTCTGCCTTTTCTTTTACCAGCCGCTCTATCTCACCCCAACCGTCCTTGCTGTCATGCGGATGAACGCCGACTGCTGCCCACACATAATCGTGGTTAGCGGCAAATTCCACCGCCTGTTGGCTACTACGCTCGTCAGTACCAACACAAATCATACCGATGCCCGCGGTGATTGACTGACTATAAAATTCCTCACGATTGTCCGCAAAAAATTCAGTGTCGTGCAAGTGACAATGCGAATCAATCAAACGTAAATCTGTCACCGCGTGATGCTCCGCTACTGAATTCATGGTTATTTTCCTTGGACTTCTACTTTTGGTGCGCGCGGATCGGGCGTATGAAGATATTTGCGCGGGAATAATGGCGTCAATTCCGACGGCACGACACCACTAGCAAACATCTCATGAATTTTCTCAGCAGTCTGCGGCATAAATGGTCGTAGCATATCAGAAACTTGCAATAATGCACCGCAAGCATGCGCTAAAATCTCGCCCAGATGCGCCTCTGCCTCTGGATCTTTGTCACGATTTTTTGCGACTTGCCATGGCTGGACACGCTCAATATATTGGTTCAATGTGCGAATAATTCGCCAAATCTCATCCATAGCCTGATCAAACATAAAACCCTCCATCGCCTGGCGGTACGGACCCATGTCATGTTCGGCTTGCGGCGCATCGCCGATGACGCCGGCTTGGTACGACTGCACCATCTTGGCCACGCGCTGCACCAAATTACCCAGGTCATTACCCAGCTCGCCGTTATACGCTGCCTCAAATTTCTCCCATGTAAAGTCGCCATCATCCTGAGTTGGCACGTGGCGCAGGAAATAATAGCGGAAGGCCTCGACACCGTAGTGCGGGATGATATCAGCTGGTCCGACACCATTACCGAGGCTCTTACTCATTTTGGCGCCACCAACGTTGATAAATCCATGTACCAACAACACTTTCGGTAGCGGCAAATCCAGTGCTATCAACATCGCCGGCCAAATCCCAGCATGGAAACGAAGAATGTCCTTGCCGATCACCTGCACATTTGCTGGCCAAAAACTCTGCCACTCCTCTGGCCGGTCAGGGTAGCCAATGACCGTAATGTAATTACTCAGTGCATCCAGCCAGACATACATCACCTGCGTATCATCGCCCGGCACTGGCACACCCCAGCTCAAATTCTTTCGCGGACGCGAAATTGACACGTCTTTCAAGCCATCTTTCATCAATTCCAAAAACTCTTTTTTGCGGAATTCAGGTACAATTTTCATCTTGTTTGACTCAATCGCCTGGCGAATTTTGTCCGAAAAAGCACTGGTCTTAAAATAATAATTTTCCTCGCTCAGCCGCTGATATGGCGCCTGGTGATCAGGACAACTACCATTATTTTCAGCTGCTTCTTTGTCAGTGACGAACGCCTCGCAGCCCTGACAATACCAGCCCTCATAAGTACCTTTGTAGATGTAGCCGGCCGCAGCAAGTTTCTGCCAAATATACTGCACCGCACCAACGTGATGTGGGTCAGTTGTGCGGATAAAATCCGTCGCCGAAATGTTCAGCTCAGCGATCATATTCTGAAAATTGACATGCATTTGATCGACATAGGCTTGTGGTGTTTGATTTTGACTGGCAGCCTTGGCAGCAATTTTATTACCATGCTCATCCACACCTGTCTGAAAACGCACCTCGCGGCCATTTTGCCGCTGATATCGCGCCCATACATCTGCCAACATATAATCCATGGCGTGCCCGATGTGCGGCAAACCGTTGACATAAGGAATAGCGGTAGTGATGTAGGCGTGTTGTTTAGTCATAGGTAAATTATAGCAAATTAAACAGAGTATCTCCACCAGGTGACCATATTAAACAATATTTGTTATAATGGTAATTGCAATAATACTTAGGAGGAGTAATGAATAAACTTATTAAAAACTTAATCATAGCGGCGGCTATTAGCGTTGCTATAGTTGGCGCCTACACACCAGCAACAGCAAGCGCCAACGGAGGAAGCTGGCAGAAGAATTCAACCGGATGGTGGTATAGAAATTCTGACGGTAGCTGGCCTAGAAGTCAATGGAAGCACATAAACGGTAAATGGTACTACTTTGACGGAGGCGGATATATCATCCATAGCAAGTGGGAGTGGATAAATGGCTACTGGTACTACTTTAATACCAGCGGTCACATGATAGAAAACACCTGGAAGATGGTTGGAGACAAGTGGTACTACTTCGACACTAAAGGTCACATGCTATCCAATCAATGGGTTGGCGACTACTACGTCGGTAAAGATGGCGATATGTTAAAGAATACCGTCACACCAGACAACTACGTAGTTGGAGGCGACGGAAAGTGGGATAAAAGGTTTTCAAGAGAATTAGCAGAGAAAGCTAAAAGCCCATTGAATAACCTATATAAGATTAATCGCTCCAAATATAGCATAGCCGGAGATCTTACCTTTGGAAAAAGAAATGAATACAATACAGCACTTCAGCTACTCGAGACAATTTACCCAGAATACAACGCTGTAGATAACGCAAAAAGGGCAATAAAAAAGATCGTAGACGACCAGAATAGCCCTAACAATCCCGCGCTATTGGTATTTCGACACTCGAAATATTCAATAACACGCAGCCTCACTTCCCATGACGTTAGCGAAAATACCCACAGTTACTATATGTTCTCAGAAGAAGAGGTTAATAAGGCTTTTGCGGCGCTAAGTAACGAAATCGACTTTACTAAATTCTTTAAAGATCAGGCTATAAAGACTCTAAAGAATATAGAGCACGCCTACAGTATCTCATCAAAAAATAACTATGAAAAATTCCTCGCTACTAGAGGGTTTACTAAAGAGGAGATTGACAATGCATTTAAGTCTGTAAAGATAGATTTTGTAAAAAATGCTCAGCACGTAGCCAATAGAACCTTACACCTCAACAAGAAATCCATAGATTCAAGATCGTACATCATAAAATATTTAACAGACAAGACTTACAATTATCAATTTACTAAAGAAGAGGCAGAAGAAGGAGTTAATCGCCTGAACTATGACTTTAAAATCAATCTGCGCAACCTTATTGAAATTAATTTCATAACCAATAACGATATCTCCTCAAGAGAATCCATAGTAGACCATGTAGTAAGGTACAATCTGTTCGAAGAGTCTGAGACCCGAGAAGTATTAAAAGAATACAATATCAATTACACTGAGCGAGCACGACTACGAGCTATAGATATCCTGAAAAACGCAAAATATAGCAGAAGTAATTTGGAAAAAACTCTTATCGACCAGTGGAAGTTCACCAAGGAAGAAGCCACCAACGCCGTTAAGGATTTAAAGCACGAAAACCTAACCGATTAATTAACCTTTAATCACAAAAGCAACTCAGCCTTAAAATACTGAGTTGCTTTTTATTACAAACAACTGTCGACGGTCAATATCGCATACACGCAACGACAACAAACCTACCGCCAATATCGCCCGATGAGTGCGAAAAATAATTTGGATTGTCCGCCGTATCAATTGGCGAAATGAAAATGTTATCATCAGGAACGCCCGCCCGGATAGCCAGCGAACGATTGAATCCTTGCATGTCCAGATAAATTCCGTCAGCCGTTTGATGGCAGAAATTTTGCCAATTGATGTCGTCTGCGTAATTAAAATAATCCATACAATAATTTTTCTGTGTGATGCTTGGCGACATCCAAATTTGTAAATCTTTTGCCCGGCTACCGCGCTCGACAAAATGCTGAACTGCCCGAGACATTAACTGCACAACCGTCGAATGCCGACCTAAATGCGCCAGCATAAGTGCCCGGCGTTTTGGATCATATATAACGGTGGCGATACAGTCCGCCACTGGCAGGAACAATCCCACACCAGCCATTTCGGTATATAGTGCGTCAGCAAAAATACCTTCGTTGTTATGTCGGGTCGTGTCAGCTTCAGTAACTTCGGCAATAGTATCAAACGTTTGTCCTTGGTCGTATGAAATCACGTGATAAACAACGTCGTCATACTTAACACCAGTTTGATCGCAAAACCGCCGCCGATTCTCCAATACCTCAGCTACGTGGCGACCGCGAATACGATTGAGCATAGTGCCGTCGTCTTTCGACGAAACCGCAACTAGCAGATCGGACGGAAAGCAGACGGGCTGATCTGCCGCAATCATCGCGCCCGCCATTCACTCAGTAGTCGCTGCCAATCGTTAATCGCCAAATCCTCAGCACGGACATCAGGCGAAATGTTAGCCTTTTTCAGCAACTGTTCGGCGCTATCTTTACTAACACCCAGTCCACCGCTCAAACTGGAGCGCAGTTTCTTACGCTTAGTAGAAAAACCAGCTTTGACAATGCGGAAAAAGTCTTTTTGGTCTTCAGCGGCAACGAGCGGTTCATCACGAGTCCTCAATACCACTACTTGCGAATCAACTTTTGGCGGTGGCGTGAAAAATTGCCGCGGCACCTCAATATCGAGTTCTGCCTCGGCAAACAGCTGCGCGCTAACCGCTAAAATACTCATCTCACCAGGCTCCGCCGCGATACGCTGGGCGACTTCTTTTTGCACCAACAGCACCGCCAAGCTCGGTTTATTTTCCGCCGTCATCAACTTTTCAACAATTTTACTGGTGATGTAGTATGGCACGTTGGCGACTACTTTATAGTCCTTCGGCAGTTGATTCAGATCAAACTGTAAAATATCTTCATTGATCACTTCCAGGTTTTTGCCGGGAAATTGTCCTGGCAACTTGCGCGCCAAATCCGCGTCAAATTCTACCGCCACCACGCGCCCAGCTCGTGACAACAACCGACTAGTCAACGTGCCAAGTCCTGGCCCAATTTCCAAAACCACATCATCGTTACTCAGTTCCGCTGCCTCGGCAATTTCCGCCAATATTTCTGGGTCGCGCAACCAATGCTGCCCCAACTCTTTCTTTGGACCCGCCATCTAGCGACCATCTCCATTCGTCCAGTCAGTCGCCAAATCAAAACCATGCGGATGACGCACGGCAAAGCCGCCGGTATCATACACCTTGCCAGGACCCATACTGGTTTCCACCACCGAACAGCGCGGATAATTACCATAATTTGCCGCCACTAAAATATAGCCGTCCTTGTCTACTTTAGCGCCGTCTGCTCGCACCGTGTAGCCACCGCCGCCGCAAGCATTAATCACCACATTCATCGGCAAATCGTAATAAGTCTCACGATGGGCCACGCCTTTAGAATCGGTAAATATCTGCGCGCCCTTGCTTTTAGTCAGTGGGTTTTTAGGCTTGGTGCCAATTATTTCAACTTGCTTTTTTGGCTGCCGCATAATCTCACTAGACATTTCCCTACGTCCTACCTCACGCTCACCATCAACTTCAACTTGATACGTTATCTTTCGCACACCCTTCTCACCCAACTGCCTCACACTCTTAAAGCCAATTGGTTGAGAATCGTCCTTTATCTGTTCAATCTGAAAATCAATATCAGCTTCTTCCGTCACCGTTCGCTGTTTAGCTCGCTCAATCTTCATCACCAACCCCGCACCATTCACCAAAAGATTTTCAGAATTTGTAAACTGCGTCTTATCTTCACGATAAAGCGTCATTCCTGCAGCCTTAGCAATCAAAGCTGGTGTTTGTTCGGCAGTGGTAATTTTTAAGCGTTTATTACCGTCAACGATTGTTATTGGGCGGGCGCGGAAGATGTTAACCTGGTATTTTGAACCTGTGAGCTCCATATCAATATTTGGTTCAACGGTGTCCATTTTCTCATCAATAGAAATCTTAGCGGCCTGCAGAGCCTGACGCACCGTTAAAGCATTTGTCACAATTGTTTTTTCTTCGCCACGATCATATACACGAACCAAATGTCTACTAGGACTTTTTCCTTCGGCAAACGACAACATTGGCATTGCAAGCATAATCAACATAGCAAAGCCAATAATTTTTCCAAAAAATAAACCTTTTGCTCGCATAATCAATCAGCATCTCACAGAGTGCATTAAGGGGATTATACCAAATTACGAGATTATTATCTATAGATGTCCTGCAAACCCATCTTTATCTTGCAAGTAGGCCACGGGCTCCAACCACGCCTTTGGTATAATTTCCAAGCGGCTTCATCTTGTTCAGCCGGCGTGGCATTACCGTACTTGCTCGGGTCGGCAACCGACGCCCACGTGCCTCTATTAAACTGATAAGCACCGTAATAGCCATTTCCAGTATTTGAAGTATAACTGCCCTCACAACTCCTTAGTCGAGATAACGCTTCAGAAAAACTGCCAGAAAATGTGTTCGAGCTTTTGGCGCCTACGATCTCAATCTGTTTTTTAGACTCCTTCGTTATAACGCTAGCGATCTCCTTACGGCTGACCTCTACTCCATTTTTCATCTCAATTTCATAAGTGACATTTTTCTTGCCATTTTCACCAGCCTGTTTTACTTCCCGATAGCCCAAATCTCGGTTAGCATCCTGAACTTTTTCAGTCTGGAATTTCACATCTTCCTCCACGGTCACGGTTTGCTTACCATTGCGCCACAATTCAATTTTCATTCCGGGCACGATTCTTGCCGACTGATCAACAGATAGCGTATCATCTTTCTGTAAGGTAATATTTTTATCATTCAATAACTCATCGACTGTTTTTGCGTGAGTACGAACCACAGACTCCTTACCATATAAAACAAAATTCACCACAGACGCCCGCTCTACTTTCATGACTGTGTCTGCGCCATCAACCACTACGTTATCACCTTTACCCATTGTGGTTTTATCCTCAGTAAAAACCTCAATTCCCGCCGCCTTCGCAATCAAAGCTGGTGTTTGTTCGGCGGTGGTAATTTTTAAGCGTTTATTACCGTCAACAATTGTTATTGGGCGAGCGCGGAAGATGTTAACGTTATATTTCTCAGCCACCATCTCCGAATCTAAGCCAGGCTCAACGACGTCTTGCCGTTCATCAATAGAAATCTTAGCCAATTTTAAAGCCTCACGAACTGTCCGCGCTTTAGTAACAATTGTCTTTTCGACGCCTCTATCGTATATATTAACCAATCTTTCGCCAGCCTTAGCAACTGGTTTAGCCGTGTCAGCCAAAGCTTGATTGACAAATAATAAACCACCAACCAGCGTCAATATAGCGCCAGCGGTGAGCATAATTTTAGTTGAATAATATCTTGCTTGTAATCTTAAATTCATACGTCATAAGCGCCACGGCGCAGATATTATTATATCAAATTTTCTCCAGGCGCGCGAATTCAACATTCAACTTCTTAATGTTTCCGTCGTCAAATTTCACCGTCACGCCAAGACCTTCGCTATCAATAATTTCACCTGAACCGAAGCTTGGGCTGCGAACACGATCGCCCACCTCTAATCCAATATCCTCCGCATAAAATTCAGGCTCTATCATCGGTTGAGCTGGCTTATCGACCCCACCCGCTAACAGCCCCATTTCATCCAAGAATCGCGACGGCACATTATAGCCAATCTGCCCAAACTGTGTCCGGGAGTTAGCACAGCTAACAAACAATTCCTCTCGCGCCCTAGTTACCCCCACATAACACAGCCGACGCTCTTCCTCAATATCGTCAGCCTTACCACTATCAAACACTCGTGCGTGTGGCAAAATTCCCTCTTCCAGCCCCGCCAAGAAAACCACCGGAAATTCTAATCCTTTGGCAGCATGTAGCGTCATCAAAGTCACCTGCTGATCAGCTGTAGTATCCGCCGAAGACATCAGCGCCATTTCTTCTAGGAAAGTCGCCACATCAACATAAGCCTTCGCCTCCGCTACGAGAACACCAGTATTTTCCATCCGTTCATCGGCCTGAGGCGTGCCGTCATTGATAAAATCTCCATAACCAGTTTGTTTCATTATCTTTTCAATTAACTCTGCTGGCGAACCATCAATTTCCCGCTGTAATTCCTCCAGGATTTTTCCCAACTCTAGCAAAGGTCGTTTTGCTCGCGCCGTCAAATTATCCGCCTCTTCAACCGCCAAAAGACCACCGATTATATCTCGGCCCGAAGCCGCGTTCCATTCCAAAAACTTAGCCATACTGACTGCGCCGATTCCACGCTTTGGAGTATTGACGATTCGCAAAAAACTAACCCGATCACTTGGCTGATACAGTAAACGCAGGTAAGCCAGCACATCTTTAATGACCGCCCGATCCAAAAACCTTAGACCACCAACAATTTTATACGGAACATAACTCTGCCTAAGCGCCCGCTCAATCGCATAGCTCTGGGCATTTGTCCGATACAAAACCGCCACATCGCCATACTGGCGGCCATTAGCAATTTGCGCCTGAATCTCATTTGCAATAGCTATCGCTTCTTCCGACTCGCTATACAGTTGCCATAACTTTGGATCAACGCCGTCACCATTTGCCGTCCACAAATTCTTGTCAGTCCGATGGATATTGTGGCTAATTAGTGAATTTGCCATATTTAAGATTGCGCCCGTCGAGCGATAATTTTGCTCCAATTTAACCACGGTTGTCCCCGGAAAATCGCGCTCAAAATTAAGAATATTCGTATAATCAGCGCCACGAAAACTATAAATCGACTGCGCGTCATCACCAACCACACACAAATTACGCCGTTCGTTAACCAATAATTTTATTAGCGCGTACTGCACAGCATTTGTGTCCTGATACTCATCAATTAGAATGTACTCAAACTGACGCTGCCATTTCTGGCGAATATCCGACTTGGATCGTAATAGCTCCACGGTCTTTATCAATAGATCATCGAAGTCGAGCGCCGCCACCTCTTTCAAGGATTTTTCATAGGCGAAGAACAACTCAGCAATTTTCTGCTCGCGAGGACCGCGCGCCGACATTGAAAAATCTTCCGCGCTGCGCATTTCATTTTTAGCGTTTGAGATAACTGACAGCACTGCCCGTGGCTTAATATCTTTATCCGTCAGACCGCGCGCTTTCATAATCTGTTTCATCAGGCTTACTTGATCGTCAGTATCGTAGATTAAAAACCGCCTGTCCAGCCCAATACTTGCGCCGTCCATCCTTAGTATCCGTACACAAATACTATGAAACGTCCCCATCCACGGCATAAATTGACGATTATCAGCGTTCTCACTCAGCAACTGTGCCAATCGCTGCCGCATTTCCTTAGCCGCTTTATTAGTAAAGGTTACTGCTAAAATTCGACTAGGAAAAACCTTCAGTTCACCGATCAAATAAGCAATTCGATGTGTCAGTGTTTTTGTTTTTCCAGAACCAGCGCCCGCCAAAATCAATAGCGGTCCGTCGCCATGCGTCACCGCCCGAGCTTGCTCGTCATTTAAACCATCCGTAAAATTAGTCATGTATCTATTTTATCAGCAAAAAGTAGGAAACAGCACCACCAGCAACACCGACTACTAGGAATAAAATAATTAACAACAGAGTTAGCAGACCAGTTTTCTTCTTTTCTTCGCTGCGGGGCGGCTTTACTTCCGTAGATACCGCAGCAAACATAGGCGCTGGCTCAGAGTCGACCATTTCATTTTCAGAAGAATATTGCTGTGGCGTGTCATTAGACCGAGAGGCAGGCGAGCTAGGCTGCATATTAGATTCACTATCAGCAACTTCATTCATTTCTGATACACCAGGGATGCCCGCTTCTTCAATTGCTATAATTTCTGGACTGAGGTCCATCATTGAATCTGGAGTCTCACTTAAAGCTTCCTTATCCATAGTGTAATTAGATAAATCAGAATTATACTGATGGCTCAATTTCATATCTTCCAAGCCTACAGACCCAGACTCAAGCTCGTCTTCCTCTACGCCAGATTCAGACTCTATAGAGCTTTGATCAACAGCACCAAGAGGCCTCTTCTCGACTTCAACATTGGCAATAAATGGAGACTCTAACGGTTCGGCTATTGGAGAAGCGACAGAATCATTGCTTTCAGATAATGACTGCGCTATCTTATCGGTCAATGATAGCTCTTCAACAGGAGCGTCTTCTATCGCCGCAAGAGCCGACTCGTTCTGTATGTCCTCTAAATCAGGAGCATCGTCTAAACTATCAAGCTGATTATCTACAGCCGACAACTCCTCCTCAACCGGTGAAGTGCTACCTGTCATATTAACTACATCCACCAAATCAGCTGAAGGCTGAATTGATACGCCAGTTCGAGATGGCGCCGACGATGCTGACTTCTGAATATTGTTAACCGATGACGGACGAACGACATCCATGAATCGGCCCGTCGGGCGCCTGGCAATTACTGGGGAAGTTTTATTTTCTTTTGGCGTCGAATCTGGGGTTTGATCAAGTGTACTGCTAGGCGCAACAGTAGCGGCGGGTGCAGAAATGATCTCAGGTTTTTCAACCAGACTATCCTGAGGAGACTGCTGTTCCGATTTAGGCTCAGCACTTGACACTAAAGAATTTGAGTTAGAAGAAGGCGAGTCTAAAGCAGGAGCAAAAGGCGTAACTGGCGGCGCAAAACTTGAGCCAACAGTACTAGTTTCTATGGTTTTGTTCTCCTCCACAGAAGGTGTTTCGACGTCATGCTTTACTTCGGCATCCACTGAATTCTTTTCTTGCTGCTTACTCATTAGAGAATTAACCGCTCTATCCAACTCGTCAAAATCAATATCTGTCATATGCCCCCTATTTTTAACCTTTATGCGCCTTTGAAATTATCTCCTTAAATTGATATGCGTCTAAGCTTGCCGCCCCCACTAATAAACCATCAAGTTCGTCAATCGCCAAGTAGTCTGCAGCGCTCGCTGGCGTAATACTGCCTCCGTACAAAATACGCACTGATTCTGCCGCCTTTTTGCCATACAGATGGGAAATGTGCCGCCGAATCATTTGTGTGGCTTTTTTTACATCAATAGCCTTAGCATTATCACCAGTACCAATTGCCCAAACCGGCTCATAAGCCACAACCACTTCGCCAAGCTCTTCCGCCGTGACATTTGCCAATCCACTAGTCAGCTGATCCGCTAAAACATCTTTTGTTTCGCCAAGCGTTCGCTCTTGAATAGTCTCGCCAATACACAGGACTGGACGTATCCGATTACGAATCGCCGCCTGAACTTTCAACCGGATATCCTTCTCGCTCTCAATAAAAATATATCGTCTTTCTGAATGTCCAATTAGAACATAATCAGCAATTCCCCGAAGATGCGCCACCGGAGTCTCGCCAGTGTAAGCCCCAGAGTCTCGCCAATAGCAGTTTTGGGCTGCCAATTTAGCAATCCGCCGATTGATCTGCAAACTTAAACTCTGCAGCGTCAAAATCGTAGGCGCCAATACCACTTCAACATCCCGATGAGACGGCAGCATATTCATTAGCTTATGCAAATATAAGCTTGCCTCATGCATATTGAAGTTCATTTTCCAGTTACCGATAATTAACTTTTTTCTCATGAGATAATCCTTATGCTTAGTTTATCACCTCATGCCGTATGAGTCTAGTAAACTTTCAATTCCGGGCAATTTTTTACCAGCCATCAAGGCCATACTAGCACCGCCACCAGTGGAAACGTGCGTGAAGCTAGCCCCATCATGACCATCCCACTTCAATATAAAATCCGCCGTATCCCCGCCGCCAACAATTGAAGTCGCCTCATTATTCTGGGCAATCGCTAGGGCAGCTCGTGCTGAACCAATCGCAAAATTATCAATTTCTGCATATCCCAGCGGCCCATTCCAAATAACAGTTTTGGCGTCCGCTAATATTTTTGTAAAAGTCTCAATCGTCTGACTGCCAATATCAAGTGCCATATCATCACCTTTTATGTGATCAACGCTAACTTCTCGTCTGTGACAATCTTTAGAAATCTCTTTCGCCACCGCCACATCCACTGGTAAAACCAAAAACTTATCGACATTCTCGGGGCCAACTTTAGCGGCTGCCAGGTCATAGATTTCTGACACAACCTTCTCCATCCCCGGCTCAAAAACACTCTTGCCAATATTTACACCACGACAATGAAGAAACGTATTTGACATTGCGCCGCCTATTAAAATTCGGTCAGCTTTTTTTATCAAGCGCTTTATCAGAGAAATTTTGTCGCTTACTTTTGCACCGCCGATAATTGCCACCAGCGGATGCTTAGGACTACTCATCGCTTTAGTTATCGTTATGTATTCTTTCTCGAGCAATAAACCTGCTAACCCTGGCACGCAAAGAGAAATGGCATGCGTGCTAGCGTGCGCTCGATGCGCCACCGCAAATCCATCCTGCACAAAGTAATCCGCCCGAACCGCTCGCTGAATCGACTTAGCAAACACCAAATCATCCGCCTCTTCTTCGTCATAAAAACGCAGATTTTCCAGCATAATGACACTTCCCAGTGGCGCACGGCGAACAGTCTGGCGAACTGATTCGCCTACACAATCGCCCAGCAGCCTCACCGGACGACCCAGCAATTTAGACAGATGATCCGCTACAACCTTCAAACTAAGTTTAGGATCCCTACCCTTTGGTCGCCCCAAATGCGACATGACAATAACCTTACAATTCTGCTCCAGAAGATAGCGCAAGGTGGGCAGCGAAGCACGAATTCTTAGGTCGTCAGAAATTTGACCGCGCTTTGTTAGCGGAACGTTATAATCAGATCGCAGAAGAATAGTCTTGCCGCGTAAATCAACATCGCGAATCGTTTGCTTTGGAAATTTTCTGCCCACCCAGTTTTTCCTTATGACAATGTTTTAACTTGGATATTGTCAGTTCGACCTGGCTCTGGATGGTGTCCGCTCACCAGCACAACCGTTACTGGGTCTTTACCAAAATAGCCTTCCTGCTTCAGCTCTTCAGCCAATTTAATGGCTGCGTCCGTATTATTTGGTCGAACATAAGGACGAGAGGCGTAACTTAACGCTAACTTTTGTGCAGTTTTAACATTTTCAGTCACACAAACAATTGGCAAATTAGGACGATATGCACCAACATTTGCGGCAGTTGCCCCAGTGTTGGTTTCTGCGATAATAGCTCGTGCTTTAATTCTTCTTGCTAATTGTGCTGCTGTGTAGCTTAAAATCGCGTCAGTCTTCTCGCGCATTTCAGCCTTTTCTACCAGCATCACTTCGCTATGTTCTTGGGTGTAAATAATCGTCTTTCGCATTGCTTGGACGGTTTCAATAGGATATTTACCATTGGCAGTTTCATCAGACAACATAACTACGTCTGCGCCCTGAATAACAGCATTCGCCACGTCGCTTACTTCGGCGCGGCTTGGCTCTGGATTATCAACCATGCTACCCATCATTTGCGTGGCAACAATAACCAACTTACAATATTTACGACACAGAGCGATAATCCGACGCTGCATAACTGGCACAATTTCCGCACCAGCCTCCACCGCCAAGTCACCGCGAGCCACCATCACGCCGTCACTAGCCTTAACAATTTCCTCCAAGTTCTCTGGTTCAACAGCGGACTTGGTTTCAATCTTAGCAATAATATCAGCAGTTGAACCTAGCTCTACCAACCGACGGCGCAAATCGATAATATCATCGGCTTTCTGCACGAAGCTCAGCGCCACATAGTCAAAGTCCTGACCTGCGGCCCATTCCAAATCGGCAATATCTTTCGGGGTTAAAATATCACCGCCAAAATCCGTATCCGGCAAGTTAAGTCCCTTACGGCTCATCAAAAAGCCATCATTCTGAACCTCAACACGGATTGCAGTTGGACTAACAATTTCCCGCACAATCGTCTTAATTTTACCGTCAAACATATAGAGCGGTTCATCGACTTTCATCTTTTCTGCCAAATTGTACTGCACCGGCAGATTAAAGCTGCCGTCGTGCTCGGTAATTTCCGAATCCAAAAATAGCATATCGCCAGCCTTAACGTTCAACATATTATCCTTTAAGACACCTAAGCGGATTTTCGGACCTTGCAAATCTTGCAGAATCGCTACTGGCTTACCGAGCTGCTCACTGGCAGTACGCACCCAGTTGATTTGCTCAATTCGCTCCTCATTAGCGCCGTGGCTAAAATTCATGCGAATACCGTTAACGCCGGCGTCAAGCAGCTGATAGACCTTTTCTTGGCTAAACGTTGCCGGACCAATTGTTGCTAATATTTTTGTTCGTTTAAATATATTCTCGCTCATTTTTAAAATTATATCACGAAATAGCGGTGATGTGAAATGCTTGGCACACTCATGCATAGCCAAAAAATCAACAAATAAAAAATCGCTAGACAGGCGATAGTTCAAATTATTACTCTTAATTGGTGACCTTACCGGGAATCGAACCCGGATTGCCAGGATGAAAACCTGGTGTCCTAACCGTTAGACGATAAGGCCACGACTTCAGATATCATAGCAAATTATTGTAAAAATGTCTATAGTCAAGCGGACAGTTGTCGGTAATTCGCCCAGAGTCAGTCGCCCCGCTCTTATTGGATAGTGATGCTTTAATGTATAATAAGTCTATGGTAAAACAGAAGAAGAAACGCAATAAAAAATATTCTGGCGCAGACGCTACAGTTCAACGACCAAAAATAACACGTATCACAGCAGCAAATCGCTCCAAATTATCTCAATGGCTATTTGACCGAAAGAAGATTATTCGCATAATTGGCATAACCTTGCTAATTGTCGCTGCAATTATAATTACTGTTTCTGGAATCGTCAGCCTATTTCGCTAACGAACTGGCAGCTTAAATCCGAAGGTACTACCCTTTCCTTCTTCTGATTCAAAAATCATTTCCCCATCGTGCGACAAAATGACTTTCTTCGCCAAGAATAACCCGACGCCCGTACCATCGGGCCGTCGTTTTTTAGCATTAGTGCCACGGAAAAACTTGCCAAATAGATTTGCCTGCTCCGACTTTGGCACACCAATTCCCGAGTCCTTTACTGAAAACTCAATCATTTTACCACTACTCTTTAAAGTAATCACCACCTTTTTGTGTGGGTTTGAATAATAAATAGCATTGTCAATCATATTCAGCATAACTTGGCGAATCTTCTCAGAATCAAACGCTAGCGAAGGTATCTTTTTATCAATCTTTAAGACCATCTCGACCGAGCGCTGATCTGCCACAACCTTAAGTAATGAGACTTCATCACGGAGAATCTGTGCGATATCCACACTCTGTTTATCAATGGTAAACTTTCCAGTCTGAAGCCGCGACACATTAAGAAAGTCATTAATTAACCGCACCATTCGTTCACTAGAAGAAAATGCCTCTCTAAGAACCGCTCGCTGGGTTGGCGATATTTTCCCCAAATCTCCTTCCAGCATCATATCCAAGTAACCTTTAATGCTAGTCAGTGGCGTTCTTAACTGATGTGAAGCCATAGAAATAAACTCATTTTTCGCCTCATCCAGACGCTGCAGCTGGCGGTTACTAAACCTCAGCTCTTTTGTTGCCTCATCAATTCTACGCTGCAAACTTTTATTTAGCTCATTTATTTCTTCCATTGAAAGAGAGTTGCGTATTGACACGGCCAGCTCACCAGAAATTGATTCCAACATTTCAATATCCCGAGAGCTATAACCCAAGCTCTTATGCTCCCCTAAAAATAAAATTCCTGTTTCTTGATTTTGATGTAAAAGAGGTATGACAATTTTTGTACGATGAATATCTAAGAGTTTTTTTAGCTCTGGGTCCTTAACTTGATTCGCTAATATAACCTCTGGAAAACTGCAATTTTTATAGTAATAGTCCATAATCCTACGCACGTCCTCCTCGACAACCGACAAGCGCCGCCGACCAGTTCGACCATAAATTCCCTTTTCTGGAATACAAAACGCCACTTTCTCCGCTTTCAATGAACTTGCTATATAATTGCCGACCCGCCGCGTCAGCAATTGTAGGTCCACCGTGTAAGTTAATATCTTACTAATCTCGCGCGCAAAAGTATCAGCGTCATACTCACCATAATAAAAAACCCTATCCGTCAACTTATTAAAGAACCTCTTAATGGGCTGATATAAGAACGCCAAAAGTATAGCTAGAACCATGTTCATGAAATTCAAACGACTATCAATTGTCAAGGTCCGCTGGAAAATAACAATCGAAATCACATAAGCAGAGATTATGTAAACGACAGCTAGCGCGATTAGCAGTAGCATGTATGAAACACTGCGAGCCACTGCCGTTTTTACGTCCATTAATCTATATTTTACGATGCTATACATAATTGCAAACAGAAAGAGGATAATTGCCACCGGTCCAACCCACACGTATCTATAATCGCCAAGAGCTGGCAACAATAAGTCAACTACAAACCCCGGAATACTAGATACCAACAAGCCAGTCATGTAAATGGCCACCTGCTTACGGCGAATAGTATCAGACTTCCGCCACGCCACATAACCAAACCACATAACAACTAAGAAAAATACTGAGAAAAAAGTAGCAAAAACTATATAATTGACAGCATTAATAGGAATTTGTGAAAAATCTACTGGTGTCGTAATCTCTGATGCGTTAATAATAAACTCAGGCGCCAAAATAATATATATAGACAATACTATAAATAACGAACTAGATATAAAGATAAAACTCCTTACGGACTTCGTTAGGGGAAGAAATGACTTAGCGGTAAAGATAGCCAACGCTGGACAGAAAACCGCCGAAGCAACATAAAACCACCGCGAAGCAATGTCTAGTGCTGCTCCATTATCCGCCAAAGAAAACATCTCTAGTCCAGCCGACCACACAGCCAAGCATAAACAGACTAAGAAAAACCACTGTTTAGTATCGTAATGGCGTTTAGATTTTTTAAGCACTAGCATGCCTAAAATTAGCGCCATTAGCGCAACCATACCCAGTACTAATGCTCGAGACATCATGCTAATGCTTATTATAGCATTTTATCTGGTTTTTCAACCGCAAAAACCGAGTAAACACTACTTGCGGTAATATTTGCGGTAATATTATCCTTTGATACACCAGCCGCTTGAAGCAATTTAAGACTTCTGGCAATTGGACGCATGATTACGTTTGGAGTCCAACCCATTAAACCATGGAGAAAATCTTTTTGCGGACGATTTGCATTCATATTGCCGGTAATCATTAGACCGCCATCTCGCAAGAATCCCCAAGATTCCTCCGTTAATTTTTTATGCACCATATCAGGAAGATATTCGCGCAAGCCAGAATCCTCCATGACATCTACTTGCCGACCTTTTAAAACTTTCTTCAGACCCAACGGACGCCCAAACTTACTAAAAAGCCTATGGCAATGAATCTCCACGTTATTTTCCAGTCCCATTTTCTTTGCTAGATTCTGCGCTGCCGCTAAAGCCAGCGGATCTTGATCAATCAAAATAGCCGTTGGAGCCTGGCCAGTTTTTTCTTTTAGTTCTTTTAGCATCTCTAGGGTCGGCAGTCCGGTTCCGCAACCAAAGCTCATGACTAGCATATCGTCAATTGACCGATTCTCATTTTGCATATCAATATCCAATATGTGATCAATGGTTATTTTTTTCACCAAATCTCCCCGCTCACGGATACCCAGCGAATCCATGCAATATTTAATAACCTCAGCAAATTTTGGCGTCACCGGCGCTTTGATAAATTCGCGAACATTATTGATTCTCTCATCTACCGCTCGTGCTGCTTCTTGTTGAGTTTTATCGTGATTTGCCACTTCGGCTTCAATCATCATGTATCTCAACGGAACACCGTCAATCTTTTCGTCAAATAACGATTCGCCTACTGGACCGCTCATTGTTGGATATCTGCCCGGAAAGGCCAACTTGCCACCCTCTATAACCGCCAAAGAAAATGCCGGCCCAATTGATAAGAACGTTGAAGCTGAGCCCCGTTGCTTATGCCACGGCTGAGAGTTAGTCTCTTTCTCACCGTACAGCAACTCATCACGGTAAGTTTCTAAGAAGTCATCAAGTTCTTTATTCCAACGACCCGCCAATTTACTTATAAAAGGAATTTTACTCACAACAGCAACTGCAGCCCTACCCATATTACTGCGAATAAACCTATTTCGCACTTCTCTTAATTCTCTTCCGCCTCTTTCCAGATAGCTATATACTTTTTCAATCTTCTCTGGATTATCATATGCAGGATCGTTCTTTTCGCCCACCCGAACCTCATATCCTTGAGCTCTGAGGTCTGCAATTTCTCCATTTAATTTTTTATTAGCTTCGAAGTCAAACCCATCAACAAACTCGCGACCGCCACAATTATTCCCAAATTTTTCCATGTCAAAAATTATACCATAATTATTATGCTATACTTAGAGCATGATAAAAATTGCCATCATTGAAGACGACCCAACCATCAGCCAGATGTACCGAATGAAATTTGAGTCAGATGGATTTGAAGTCCGCCTGGCGGCCAACGGCCAGATTGGTATAGAAGTTGTCGAAAAATTCCAACCAGATATCATTCTACTGGATTTACAAATGCCAGAGATGGATGGCACAGAAGCCTTAAAACACATTAGGTCTAAGGATTGGGGGAAAACTATTCCCGTTATTGTCCTGACTAATTTAGGCGAAGAAGAGGCGCCGCGCGAATTGAAAAAACTAGGCATACACAGCTATATCGTAAAAGCCAACCTTACACCGCGCCAAGTCGCTGAGCAAGTTAAATCTGCTATAAAGACTACTTCCTAATCTTTAGCCTGATTAGCAATCTTTAAACACGCCGTAATTAAATTATCAAACAGAGCCGATACCGTCAGCGGACCAACGCCACCTTTTTTCGGAGTTATTAAAATATCTTCACGCAGTCGCACTTCATCCGACACATCACCCACTATTTTCCCATCTTCCGAAGCCGTTCCCGCATCAACAACCACCGCTTTTGGCTTAACCATCCGATCAGTGATTAAACCCGGAACACCAGTCGCCGACACAACAACGTCATAGTTAATCAACTGCGATAAATCATCTCCTTTTTCAAACACCGTAGCGTCAATACCAGATTTCAGCCACATCTTCTCTAAAGGAGCCCCGACCAGACGACCTCGCCCAATAATCGCAATTTTTTTGCCCTTAAGATCAATACCATAGCCAGCCAACAGCCAATTAATAGCTGTCGGTGTGGCCGCCTGAAAATCCGTCCGCTGACGCAGACCATCAACATCTTTATCTATCCGAATACTCTCCAGCAATTCCTCAGTTTGTCGAGGATTACTAATTGGTAGCTGTAAAATTATCCCCTGAACGTCATCACGATTATTTAGCGCGTTAATCACACCTAAAACCTGGCCCGCCTCCGCCCGATGGATCTCCACATCAATCAAAATATCCGCACCGTATCGCTGCTTCAAACGCATGTAAGTTTCAATAACGGGATTCTCAGTGTCCGTCACAATTGCCAGGCGCGGTTGAATATGCCAAGCTTGCCTCAGAGCACGAACCTGCTTTGCTTGCCGCTCCTTAATAAAGCCGGCTAATTCTGAACCATTTAGCTCTTTCATTAGCTTAAGTATAGCAATTTTACTATCTTGAGTACAGATATAGTATGTGCTATAATTCAAAAAGCTTGGTCTATGGCGGATGTAGCTCAGTTTGGTTAGAGCGCTGGATTGTGGCTCCGGAGGCCGTGGGTTCGAACCCCATCATTCGCCCCAAGTCTTACAGCAATTTGCTAGTACCAAAAATTATTTTTACGGTAAAATAGTAGACATTTTTATCGATTGTTGTATAATGAAATCGTGGGCCAGTAGCTCAGCTGGTTAGAGCACCTGCCTCTTAAGCAGGGTGTCGAGGGTTCGAGCCCCTCCTGGCCCTCCAAAAAAATAGCCTCACACGGAGTGAGGATTTTTTTATTTAGCTAAATGGATTATACCCACGAGAAGGCGGCTCACGAAAAACTGTCTGCGAACTTGCTGCATTAAATGATTGGCGAGAATTTGCCAAAGATCCGCCGCCACCCCTTCCCAAAGCAGTACTATTAATCTGACGATTTCCGCCAGCTAGACTTGGACTACTATTATTCGCGCCGACTCCAGATGTCGCCCCTATTTCTGCACCAACCCGTCTTACTCCAGCCGAACTATTAGCCACCATAGAGGTTCGGTAGCTTTTGACATATTGCCGCTCCGAAATCGTTTGGCGGCGATTAACTTTTAAGCTCCGCTCCGTCAAACCATACGCTTTAGGTCCATCAATCGACCCATTCCTGGGACCAGATAATCTCATCATCATTTCCCGCGTCATCTGCGGTTTCCAATTTGCGTCCATATACCCCCTATTGTTATATGAAATGGCGCCCCGAGTAGGATTCGAACCTACGACCTTAGGCTTAGAAGTCCTCTGCTCTATCCAGCTGAGCTATCAGGGCGTATTCACATTATATCATCTTTCTGCTATAATCATACAAGCTTGCGGGTGTAGTACAGCGGTTAGTATGCAAGTTTTCCAAACTTGAGATCGGAGTTCGATTCTCCGCACCCGCACCAATTTTAAGATAATTCCCATCCATAAAGGGCATCATGGATCCATATTTTTACACAGAAAAACCAAAATACCAACTACAAGACATCGAAGATGCCTCTGAATTTTATGACATCATTGAACGTAGTAGCTTGACTCATCAGCTGTCTAGCTCCAGACCGTATATCTACTGGACGATGGAAATTTACGACAAAGCCAACGGCATCAAAGGTGGTGGCGGCTTGGGCGTGCTGGCGGCGGACACACGGCGAGTGGCCGAAAAATTAGACGTGCCATTTGTGGTAGTGACGCCATTTTACCGCAGTGAATCGCACCAAAAAATTACCAACCTAGAGCAGGAAGAATTTTCAGAAACTGTATCACCAAAAGACTATGGCTTTGAATACATCGACGAAGTGTCCATTAGTTCACGTGGGTTTCCTGATGCTAGTTTGAGTATTTTCAAAAAGGTACTCGGCTCAACGCAATTTATTACCATCTCAGAGCCAAACTTTGGGAAATTGTACGAAGGTGAAGGCTCGGGCGATCACCGACTTTACCAAGAAGTCGCGCTTGGATTTGGCGGCTATAAAGCGCTCAAGCTACTCGGCATCAAGCCAGCCGTCATCCAGCTCAACGAAACCGCAACAATATTTGCGGCACTGGCGCGACTGGACGAGCTATGTGCCAACGGCATGAACCTGTATGAAGCAATCGTCTACGTGCGCAAGCACACGCTCTATACCAACCACACCCTGCTACAGGCAGCTGAGCCAGAATTCCACCGCTCACAATTTGAAAAATTGGTACTGCCAAATCTCAAAAGCAACGCCGTGCGCTGCTGGCTGATGGAGCAATTTCGTAACGACCGCTTGCGACCGAATTTGCTGGCAATCGAACTGACCGAAGCCAAAAATGGTGTCAGTAAACTGCACGCACGAGTGGCGAATTTCCGCGACCGCAACAACGACAAGGTCAAATTTCACGCAATTACCAATGGCATCGACCTGGAGACATGGACGCTACCAGAAACTCTTCAGACATATCACAATAACAATATCATAGATAAATTTGGCCTACCTACAGATGATTTTTCTCGGCAATTAAATCTCATCCACAGTGCCGATATAAGATATCTAAAAAAGCTGGGGCGTAAAGAGCTCAATCGAGTTTTATTAAAACGCCAGGATCAATACAACAAATCCATCCAGGTCCCAGAAAATGCAATATTATTCGACTTCAAGCGGCGATTCGCCAATTATAAACGACCCTACATGCCATTCGAAAACCCCAACGCACTACGGCAAATCCTAATCAATCACAACGCGCACTACATACTGACAGGAAAAGTCCACCAGGGCGACGTAACTATGTACCAAAAACTATTAGAGGTCCTAAAGTTAATTGATCAAGATCCAGTTCTACGCGAAAGAGTTCATTACATACAAGATTATGATGAAGAATTAGGACGAGCCTTAGCAATCGGATCTGACATCGCCATAAATATACCTATTGTTGGACTAGAGGCCTGCGGGACATCATGGGAAAAAGATATCGCTAACCTAAAAATACTTATTTCCACGAACGATGGCGGCGTAGCAGATATTCAACCAATTGCCTGCTTGGAAGTGTCTGGTAAAAATTATGAGGCTGAGGTCTTATCGCTATACGTTAATATGCATAAAGCTGCAGCCATAGTGAAAAATGATCAGCTGCTGGAAAAACATATACGTCACCAGTTAAATAATTACTTACCAATAATTTCTGGCGCCAGGATGATGAAGGATTATCTAAAATTTATATTTCCCAAAACACAAACTCAGCCTAAAAAAGAGCCCTCTGTTAAGCGAATTGTTATTCAATAACTACTTCAATTTCAGCACCCAAAGAATTTAAGCGAGCAGCCAGTTCTTCGTAGCCACGGTTAATTGAATACACATCCCTTAGAATAGACACGCCTGGCGCCGCCAGCATCGCAAGCAATATAACAACAGACGGACGAAGCGCTGGTGGAGCAACAACATCAGCAGATTTCCATTTTGTTGGACCAGTGATATAAACGCGGTGCGGATCGACTAGCTCAATTTGCGCGTTCAACTTACTAAGCTCGGTGAAATAAATTGCTCGGTTTTCATAGCTCCAATCATGCACCAACGTACGACCTTTAGCAACCGTTGCAATAAGCCCCAGAAACGGCAGATTATCCATATTAATTCCAGGAAACGGCAAAGCATGCAGCTTGTCTTTGGCGGCCTGGAGCTTGGAGCGATACAGCATAATGTCCACCAAACGAGTCTGCCCATTGTCAGCCAGATATTCCTCGCTCAGCTCAAACTTAAGACCCATCTCTGCTAACGTAGCTAACTCAATTTCCAAAAACTCAATTGGTGCACGACGAATAGTAATTTCTGAATCTGTCACCACGCCAGCCGCAATAAAACTCATCGCCTCAATTGGATCTTCGCTTGGGTAATAATCCAAATTTTTGCTAATTCGTTTACGTCCTGTAATTTTTAGAGTCGTCGTTCCAATTCCCTCTATTTTTACACCCAGCTTCTTTAAGAAAAAGCAAACATCCTGAACCATGTAATTTGGGCTAGCATTGCGAATGATAGTCGTATCTGGAGAAAGCGCCGCCGCCATAATAATATTTTCAGTTACTGTATCGCCACGCTCCGTTAAAAGAATCGTCCGATCGCCAGAATGGACATTGGTTTTCGCATGATAATAATCAGTTTCTGCCGTTACACTCATGCCAAAATGTCTTAACCCGCTCAAGTGAGGCTCCACTGTGCGCTTACCCAAGTTACAGCCGCCCGCAAACGGCAGCTTAAAATCCTCATATTGGTAAAGTAGTGGGCCTAGGAACATAATCACCGTACGCGTACGCTTAGCAGCGGTAATATCCATATCCTCCAGCTTTAGCCTAGCAGGGGGAATAATCTCCAAATCACTACCGTTCAACCAGCGAGTTTTAACACCAATTGAATTTAGAACCTCAATAATCCGATTAACTTCCTCAATTCGTGCCACCTTCCTGAGGGTTGTCTTACCCTTATTTAGCAAGCTTGCGCAAAGGAGCCCCACTGCAGCATTTTTACTTGTCTTGACCTGTATCTCACCAGACAATTTTTTTCCGCCAGACACTCTAAAATTCATTTTTCCAGAATGATTCACAGTCACGATATTATTATTAAGCACTTCACTAATACGAGCAATCATCTCAATACTAATATTCTGACCACCGTTTTCAATACGATTAATGGCACTCTGAGATGTACCAATTGCTTCAGCCAACTGCATCTGCGTTAACCCTTGCTTTTGGCGATTTTCAGCAATTAAATTGCCGATTTTTTGAAGATACTTATCTTTTATCATGCGTAGATTATATCACTAATGATATATACAGGCAATGATATAATGGATATTATTGGAGGCACATACATGAAAGATAAGCAAATTGAGCAACTTATAAAAGCAGAAAAAATCCGCCAAACAGACGGTTTGGAATTAATTCCTAGTGAAAATTATGTGTCATCAGACGTGCTGAAAGCGCTAGGTAGCGTTTTTACCAACAAATACTCTGAGGGCTATCCTGGACGCCGCTATTACGGTGGACAAGAAAACACTGACCAAATTGAACAAATTGCAATCGACCGCGCCAAGCAATTATTCGGAGCTGATCACGCTAATGTTCAGCCACATTCTGGAGCCCAGGCCAACGAAGCCGTCTATTACGCGTGGTGTGAGCCAGGCGACACCATTCTGGCGATGGACTTGGCACATGGCGGACACTTGACGCACGGCGCGTCAGTAACTCGTAGTGCGCGCGAGTATAATTTCATTCGCTACGGTATTAAGGATGTAGAAACTGGTGAAATTGATTATGAAGAGATTCGGCAATTGGCGTTAAAACATAAACCAAAAATTATCTTAGCTGGCTTTTCAGCGTACCCCCGAGAATTAGACTATGAAAAATTTGCCGAAATTGGCAATGAGATTGGTGCCATGCTGATGGCGGATATGAGTCACATTGCTGGATTGATTGTTGGTGGCGTTGCTAAAAATCCATTCGACTACGGTTTTCATGTTATTACCACCACCACACACAAAACCTTACGTGGTCCGCGTGGCGGTTTAATCCTCAGCCGTGGCGTTGTCGGTAACCCACTGAAAAAGCCAGAAAAAACTCTCGAGAATCTACCGACGTTGATTGATAGAGCAGTATTCCCCGGCACACAAGGCGGTCCACACATGCATACCATCGCCGCTAAAGCCGTCGCGTTTGGTGAGGCGCTACAGCCAGAATTCAAAGATTACGCTGAGCAAATTGTTAAGAACGCAAAAAAGCTAGCAGAAGAATTGCAAAAACGAGATTTTAAACTAGTTACTGGAGGCACTAACAACCATCTTATTTTGGCAGATGTTTACAATAGTTTTGGAATTGACGGTAAAGAAGCGGAAATTGCTATGGATAAGATAGGCCTAACCCTAAACGCCAACGCTACACCAAATGACAGTTTGACACGCTTTCGACCAAGCGGCATTCGCCTAGGAACTCCCGCCGTTACCACACGCGGAGCCAAAGAGGCGGATATGGAAAAAATAGCCGAATGGATGAAACAGGCAATCAATCATCGTGACAGCGAAGAGAGACTAGTCAAACTCCGCCAAGAGGTCAAACATTTCTGCCAAACATTAAGCGCCATTTAATTCCTAAAACATAATAAAACTCCGGTACTATGACCGGAGTTTTATTATTGGTATATGACTGATTAACAGCCAGTACCAACTATGCGAGTCTCAACAGTATTCTTACTGTAGTCGTAGTACTCAATCTTTGCACCCGTTGGGTCGCCGGTACCACACTTAGTGTATTTAACTGTTGTAGTTGGAGTACTTGAACCAAAAGTACCAGTACCTAATTCAGCAACATTGGCTGGAGCAATGTAGTAAGACTTCTTTGTGTCTGCACCAGTCAAGTCTGAAACCTGAGCTGGATACTTACCCTCTTCGGTGTTGTACAGTTCAGCTTTCTTAGCAACTGAGTCAACTGTTGATTTAGCAGCTGATGTCTTTGCCTGGTTCTGCAAACCGTTGTATGCAACCAAAGAAACAACTGTCAAAATCGCGATAATCACGATAACAATCAAAAGCTCAACGAGCGTAAAACCTTGATTTTTAATATTCTTTGTAGTCACGATAATGTGCCCCCTAAATTGTGTTAGTTTGATTTGTAATTTGATAATACTACAACGTATTTAAAAGCGCAAGCATTTTTAATATATATATCGATTCTGGACTGGACGAAGGAATAATGACTCTGTTGGACTAAACCTATTATTCTCACTACCTGAAGTTCCGTCACCAATCTGCCCATTATCATTTAATCCCCAACAGTAAGAACGCTTATTTGTCATAATTGCACAACCGCGGTTTGCTCCCGCCGCAATGTCCACTACCGACTCTGTTGGCGGCAATCCACCAATACCAACATAAACAGGCTTCGGACTGGTAGAAAATTGTGGAGTATTAGAATTAATCCCCAGCTGACCAAGCTTATTATCACCCCAGCAATATACCTTCTTATTGCCATGATCGTTCACTAAGGCACAAGAGTGAGCAATCCCAACCTCAATTCGTAGCGGAACTCCCGGTAGACTATTAACTTGTACTGGCTGAAAATGCGCACCAAAGGCACCATGGCCCAGAGGACCAGACTGCCCGCGACCAGCACCACCCCAACAATACACCTTACCTGAGGCAATAGCGCAGGTATGAGATACGTAGGCATGATCTGACGCCCAAGTATAACCATCTTGAGATATATCAGTTACATTTTCTAAGTCCTTAACTCGAGTAGCGTAACTGTAGTGATTACCAGATATTGGACCAATACCCATCTGGCCAAACCTGGCTAGACCCCAACAATAAGCCCTTTTTTCAGTAGTTATAGCACACATTGTTTGCGAGCGCGATCCACCGGTTGCCAACTTAGTTGCAAAATAATTACTAGGAAGTCTATTATGGCCGCCTGAGTTAATCTGCACTGGCGTAGCACGAAATCCAGGGTTTCCAGGATTTCCGAAGCCCAATTGGCCCATATTGTTCCGACCCCAGCAGTAAATTTTACCAGACACAATAGCACAGGAGACGTCACCAGTTCCTCCAATTGACGTAACGTCTTTACCTACGAGAGCGCCACCAACCTCAACCGGAACACTAGAATAATTACCCTCCCCAGATGACCCATTGCCTAGCTGACCGTCTTTATTACTACCCCAACAATATACTTTTTTATTACTGCCCAGCTGAGTTAGTACGCAGCTGTGGTGCTGTGCTGTAAATATATCAATAATCTTTCCATATTTCATGTCACCAACAGAACGAACTTTTACTGGAATATTGGAGTCGTTGGTAGTGCCATCCCCTAATTGACCCATATTATTACTACCCCAACACCATACGTTGTTTGACAGAATCGCACAGGTGCGGTTAGTGCCACTCACTGTGCGCGTTGCGTCGATATCAGCCGGCCAGGTCACAGACTTTTTAACAATAACTGTATAGGTTTTTATTACTCTGCTACCGCTCATCACTTCAGTTCTACCAATAGCGGAAATCTGAGCAGTAGCGGCTGACAGTGCTGACGCTTTAGTCGAAGCCTCTAATTTACCAACCTCAAAATTTGTTCGCAATTTACCATTTTCAAATACATATTTATTCCCACTAAACTTTACCGCCCCCAAACAGTCAGTTTCCGGGCGAAGCGGGCCTGCACTGCCGGCAGCTGGAGTCCACGATTGCTCTGCATTATTAGCATCCAGACAGGCGTTGGCATATGCTGTACCCGCCTCACCAGCTTCTTGGGCTAATTTATAATAATATTCCTCCTGCGAGTAGATATATGACTGCGTCACAACTCTCATAGCGCCCGCCAAAACCACTAATATAAAGGTGCTCATAAGCACGATTAGCACCAAGGAGTAGCCGTCTTTTTTTCGCATCATAAGTTATTAATCTTTCGTATAGTTAATGTTTGTGATTCAGAAATCTGTTTACTTGGCGACTGTAATTTTAAAGTAACTACTACATTATCAGCAGAATCAAGTATCCCTGGGTAGCTTTTAACTACATCGTATTGATCAGGTATTTTCGTTTTCCCCTCGTAATACTCAACTTCGAATTCAGAAACACCGGTTGCTAAAATTGAATCTTGATGAACCTTCATGGCTCGGTCTTTAAATTTATTAGCCTCTACATTATTCATACAGAAATAATTACCAGCAGACCCCGAGTATGGATGTCCATACGGGTCAATCATGTCGTTATAGATAGTACGTCTATGCAATTCTCCGTTATTTAAGAAATATATTATTATTTTTTTATACTTAGGCTGCTGAGTCTTCTTAGTCGCACAGTCGCCGCCTGGAGTTCTTAGATAAACAATCTGCCTCGAGTCTGCACCATGTCCCATAGTGGTCGCATATTGTAGCAATATCAGGACCCTATTTGTCCCGTTGACGTATGGTGTATTCATGTAGCTCCAGCTATGCCCAGCTCCAGAAAAACTCCTATCTACAGCGAACGTATCATAACCGTCATAGCCACTGGCTTTAAATCGCACTGCCTGCCGTACATCAGTTTCAATTGCATCCATGGAGTTGTGAAGATTGCGGTTAATATCAACCCTAGCCCGACTAATAGAAGCGCTTTGATTTGACGAGACCAGCATCTGGCTAAAGACACCGACGACCATAGCAATAATTACCATTACTAATACTAATTCGGTTATTGTGAATCCATTTTCTTTAGAATGCTGCGTATGTTGCATGTGTCACCTTTCTTCCACTGCCAACCCCAGAAGACGGCAATCCATATTCTACTACTGACTCTACCTTAACCGGCATACCTAAGCTAGACTTGCCACCACCACTACTACTAGCATCCTTACATCCATACGGCGCCGAAGCATACACCTCCTGCCTCACCATACCTGGCAAGCCATCAACACTCTCCGTTCTTTCCATAACTCTATATCTAGTACCAGATGAACCAGTGTTACACTTAAACCATGACGGCGGAGAGTCGTTCGCGTAACGACGCATATTATTGTAGGCCAGAAAACTTGCCTTCGTTTGCTGCGCACTCAATACTGAAATTGTACTGACCTGAGCTTGCATACTTAATATGACAACCATAAAAATACCAATAACAACCAGTGTCACTGCCACCTCAACTATTGTAAAGCCCTCGCTTCTATTTACTAGTCGCGCCATATACTATCCACCTTTTTTTCTGCCCCAGTGGACAAATCTTTATACGTGATACTATGCCTGACGCAAGTTGCTGCAACTATATCAGATGGCGCGCCAGATGCCGGCTTAGTGCAGTCATGTCCATCAATATTTGAGGCTTCATATAATATTTCGCCGTTACTTCCGCCAGCCCAGTCGCTACGACTACACTTTATCATTTCCTTTTTCAAAGAATCGCCTCCTACAATTGACGAAAAATTCCTGGTTAAATCACCACACGACGGATATTCATGCCCGATGCCGCTTGTATTGTTATATTTATAATACCTCTCCAGCTTTAGTGATAGCTCGGAAATATTAGCTCGCTGTTTTTCTCTTTTAATGAGATTTGAAAATCTTTCACTACCAACAAAGGTGAGGCCCGCTAAAATTGACACGACTACAATAATTATCGCCAACTCGATTAACGTATAACCACCCATCCTACGATTCATATTCAATATTGTAGCGCAGTTTTACAAAAAAGCCTATGCTTATTACAAAGAAAGTTCCAACGGTTCTTGTTCAATTCTTATACCAAATTTATCATACACCGTTTGAATAATTTGCTCACGAATTGCCGCTAAATCGCCATAGCCAGTTGCCGACTCATTTACCAGCACAAGAGCATTTTTTTCATAAACCCTCATACCATGACTAGCAAAACCTTTCAGTCCAGCTCTATCAATCAGCCAGCCTGTTGGTACTTTATATCTTCCGTCAGACATAGCATAATTTGGCACATCACTATACTCTTTTTGCAGTTGTTCCAATTGCCATTTTTCGATCAAAGCGTTCTTGAAAAAAGAGCCTGCGCTAGGTATCTCAGCCGGATCTGGCAATTTTTCCGAGCGAATATTAAGCACCGCTACACGAATTACCGACAAATTAACTTCACGAATATCATTATCTTCAATATATTTTTGTAGCGAAGCATAAAATGGCGGCCTTGGTTCTGCTTTATTTAATCTTAGAGTAATATTTAAAATACAGTAACGGCCCTTTTGACTATCACGAAAAATACTATTGCGATAAGAGAAATCACATTCATCAGCAGAAATCGTCACAATTGAATCAGTTTTCGAATCGTATGCTTCTAAACTAACTAAAGTATCAGCGATCTCTTGTCCGTAAGCGCCAACATTCTGAACGGGTGCAGCACCGGCAGTTCCCGGAATTCCCGACATAGCCTCAATTCCCTGAAGCCCCAGACCAACAGCCCGTTCAACAACTTCATCCCAAACTTCGCCCGCACCAATCTTGATATCTGTCGTATCGTCATTATCAGCAACGACCTCAAACCCCTCGATCTTATTCAACAGAATGATTCCCTCAAATGTTTCGTCGCGTGTGATGACATTACTGCCGCCACCCAGCACAAAGATGGGTAAATTTTCCTTTCGGGCATTCCGATATAAAGTTACAACATCGCTAGCAGAATTTACAGCCACCATATAGCGTGTTTCACCGCCTAATTTCATAGTCGTATACTGCTTCAATGGTACGTTCGTCATGACATCCATGTGTATATTATATCATTTTACTCGGTCGCCATCTATGCTATAATACCTCTGTATGCACCCGTAGCTCAGCGGATTAGAGTACTTGGCTTCGAACCAAGGGGTCGCAAGTTCGAATCTTGCCGGGTGTACCATTTTATTGAATTAACAAGACACACGCCCCGTTAGCTCAACTGGATAGAGCGTTGGTTTCCGGTACCAAAGGTTGCAGGTTCGATTCCTGTGCGGGGTACCAGATTAGCCCGTTATTGTGACGGGTTTTAATTATATCTATAAATTGCTTACTTTTTATATTAAATAGTGGTATAAATGTGAGCACTATGGAGACCGGCAAACAAAGACCCGCAAATGATTTCCATAGCGCAATGGAAGCAGTTATAAAAGCAATACGCGAGAAAAAATTCGGACAAGCGGCGATATTAGCCTCCCCGGCCTATAATTTAACACCAAACTTATCCGAACAAGCCCGTGCTGCCCGTGATTTAAGTGCCGCCTACCGCCATCAAGGCGACTACGATGAATCCGAAAAATGGGCCACTGAAGCAGTGGAGCAACATGAAGCTTTGGTCGAAGAAGGAGAGAATCGCAGTACGCTACGTGAACTGGGTGCGAGCGTCGCAACGCTCGGAACCCTGCAGCTACAGCATATCGTAACAGACCCTTCTTATGATAATCAGGAAAACTCTCAACGGGCAGCAGAAAATCTAAGCAAAGGTCTGCGCTATATTGAAGAGTCTCGCGAGCATGCTGCAGACAAGAACCGCAAGATTGACCAATATGACATTAACTTTACTGCTCGTACAGGCTTCGCTGAAGCGTTGGCTGGCGATACAAAGAGGAGTCTAGCACTGGGCGCAAGAGCTGTGCGGTTGGCGTTTTTGTCTGAATCACCAAAGATTGACACTTCAAATCCAAATATGACAGCCAAAGAACGCTTCAAATCTAAGGCTCGCGCGTTTGTAAGAGGCGTTGGCGCGGTAGCTGTGGCGGCAGTGGCGCCATCTAATAGGGAGTTGGCTAAATCTATTGTCGAGAGGCTTAATTAATTGGCCGATGGAATCACTGGAGCTTGAGGAGTTTGGCTACTTAAAATCTGACGAATTTGCTCAGCGGTAATAATTGTAGTTGATCCAGGCGCAATTGTACCAGCTAGCATTTGCTTAGCGACAGTATTCTCAACCGCTCGTTGGACAACGCGACGCATCGGACGGGCGCCCAGGCGCGGATCGTAGCCAGCTTCAACCAATAGCTTCTTACCTTCCTCTTCAACTGCAACTTGAATTTTTTGCGGTGCCAAAGTTTTATTAACACCAGCCAAAATCAAATCGACGACCTGCAATAGCTCCTCCTTGCCTAGCGGCCGGAACAAAACAATTTCATCAAAACGGTTCAAAAACTCTGGTCGGAATAGGTTAGCGTTGATTAACTCATCAATAAACGTTTGCTCAAATTGCTCCAGCTGATAACCACGCTCGATATATTCACGAATTCTATCCGCTCCAGCGTTTGACGTAGCAATGACAATCGTATCGCGAAAACTAATTTCCCGGTTATTTTCATCACGCAGGATACCCTCGTCCAATAGCTGCAGTAAAGTCGTCAACACCTGCGGATGAGCTTTTTCAATCTCATCCAGTAGCACCACTGAAAACGGCTTTTTTTGCACCTGAGCCGTCAAGCTACCTGAGTCGCGCGCCCCATCGGCAATCAGCCGCGCTACATCATCTGGGCGGACAAACTCGTTTAAATCTAAGCGAATCATACTACCTTCGCCGCCAAAATAAACATCCGCCAAAGCTTTGGATAATTCAGTCTTACCAACACCAGTCGGACCGAGGAACAGGAAAGCGCCAATTGGGCGATTTTGGTTCCTAACGCCAGTACGCGCCCGACGAATAGCATCGGAAACAACCGTAACCGCCCGCGACTGATTAATCATGCGCTGGTGAATCAGAGATTCCAAATTCAGCAGCTTTTCCCTCTCGTCACTTAGCGATGCCACGGAAATCTTTATACCGAGTGTCTTCTCAATAGCGTCATCCACTGATTGTGCCGTCACCAGCCCATCACTAGCATAGCTTGCCGCTGCCTCTAAAATTTTTAGAGCCTTACCCGGCATTACCAAGTCCTGAACATATCGATCGCCCACTCGGTAAGCCTCCGCCAAAGCTTGATACATATACCTAACTTTATGTTGTGCCTCAAACAGCACCAGTTGATCACGCATAATTTTCATAGTTTCCGATTCACTAGACGGCTGAATAGCGATGGTATTTAAGGCGTGAGCTAGCTGCGGTTTAGTCTGAGAAATTTGCAAGAAACGCTGCTCGTCCATTGTCAAAATCATCCTCAATCTGCCAGCTTCTAGAATTGGCAGTAGTACATTACTCAAATCAACAGAACCAACGCCCTCTTCAAAAAATAGCTGTGCATTATCCAGGCATAAAATAACATTCTTTGATAAAAACGCCTCATTTAAGATCATTGTTACCAGATTTTCCAATTCACCGCGACCCGACGCTACGCTAACCAAAGATGAAGAGTCAAGTATAAAAACTTGCTGATACATCAACGACCCAGGAACGCCCTGATGTCCATCAATCAACATCTCTGCAAACGCCGAAACTACCGTACTTTTCCCAGCGCCATCAGCACCAATTAACGCAATGTTCTGACGACCACCTGAGCTAAATATTTTCATCATTTGCTCAAGCGCACTTTCATGCGCCGCCAACTTTGTAGTAAGCATCTGACCGGAAATGTTAGCGCTAATATTCTGCGCAAAGCGGCTCAGCAGCGGAGTATAACCGAACGACCAATCTCTGGCAATTCCGCCAGTCCGTAACGGTTTTTTGTTATGCTCTTCAATTAATGCCTTTATACGCTCGTACCACTTGATAGTCTCTTCGATATCCTGAAAATCAATTTTCATATTTGCCAGCAACGAATCATGCTGCGGCAACTGTTTTACTATAGCCGCGGCTAAAACCGCACTGGTAATCTTCGGACTTTTAGTGCTCTGCCAAATCTCAATTGCCGCTTTCCAGACCTGCTCGGTTTGGTCTGGATTGTCAACGGAAATATTATGTAAAAAGTTTGGCGTTAAACCCAGGCGCAAGGCTAAAAACTGTCCAGCTCGAGTGCCCGTAATCGCTTCAGCAATATCAGTTGGTGTTGGTCGGCGTGGCAACTTCCCCAAAACGTCAGCCGCCATCACATCATCAATAGTCTGCGGATTCTTATTAATCTCCGCCGTCTTCAAATCTTTCTCCCACCAAATAGACAGCATAACCATCGGACCGCTTAGACCCAGCATCAGCCAGCCGACCGATCCGTGTTCAATCAGCATCCACACCCCAAGCACCACTATCATGATACCAATTGCTATTACCACAACGTGCCAAGCATTGCCGAATCTAACTGAAAACCTTGCCTTTTGGGACCTCAAACTATCGTAATTAAATTTTGGCTGCACATTCATAGCGAAACCCCCATTTGCCACAGCACAATTCCCACAAACGGCAATAGCGGCAAGATCAGCCACAGAATAATTCCCAGAATCATCCACAAAACCCTCAGTAATATCATCAATATTCCGACAATTATCACTACAGAGCGTACCACCATGCCAACCACGCGTGAAAATAACTTATCGAAAAATGCCGACAACTGAACTGGCGCAGCACCGCCAACTGGAGACGCTGAAATCTGACGAAACGGATTAAATAACGTTTTTAATAACAATCCGACCGAAAAAAAGTCTGCCGTTCGCAAAACCCCCAAAAAACCTTGCTGAATGTGTTGCAATAATCCACTGCCATACCACCACTGAAAGATCCCCACCAAAAACATATTGATATTGTAGCATATTAGCCCAGCAGAGTATAATGGATTATATGGCAAGACAGATGATCAGTACTATAATTGGCAAAGGGGTCAAGAAGGTTGCAAGATTACGCGGCGGCGGTTCAGCTCTGCCAGGCTTAGTGATTGAGAAAATTGACCCAAAGTTCATCCAGCGCACACTGAAAGACCTACCACAAGGCGTGGTAATTATCAGCGGCACTAACGGAAAAACAACAACCACAAAAATCGTCGTGGAATTGCTCGAGTCAGTTGGATTAAGGGTTTTTACGAATCGGACTGGCAGTAATTTTTCCCGAGGCGTAGCAGCTGCGCTGCTGGACGAAGTCAACCTCCGTGGTAAACTGGAAGCCGATATTGCAGTCCTGGAACTTGACGAGGCCTGGGCGGTGAAATTTGTGCAAATGGTTCGCCCACGATTCTCGCTATTATTAAATGTGATGCGCGATCAGCTAGATAGATTTGGAGAGATTGATAATACAGCGTCGCTGCTTCAGAAAATAGCCGAAGCAACTACCGATACTGTTGTTCTTAATCGCGACGATCCACGGATTTTTAAGATTAGTAAAAACATTCAGGCTAAAAAAGTATTCTTCGGCACAACCGACGAGCTACTTAAATTAATGCCGACCGACGACAACTTAAAATACGGTGCAGCAATTGCTAACCAAAGCGTAAACGTCGATGTTTTATTAAAAAAGATTAGCGGCCAGGAGGCGACTCTACAGATTGACAACAAAGAAACTGCTGTCAATTTAAAGCTTACCGGCGTTTATAATTTACTTAATGCCGCAGCAGCTACAGCCCTGGCGCGACAAATTACCGGACCGGAAGTTACAGACACCATATTGTCAGCGCTCGAAAATATTAAGCCAGCCTTTGGTCGCGGTGAAACAATTTTCCTAAACGGCACTCCAATTGAACTTATTCTCGTTAAAAATCCAAGCGGTTTTCGACTGGCGCTTTTGTCATTTGCCAAAAATAGCAGCGCGACGATGATCGCGGTTAATGACAATTACGCAGACGGGCGAGATGTTAGTTGGTTTTGGGATGTTGACTTTTCGGCTCTGAAAAAGGTAGCCATGATTAGTGGGGTGCGCGCTTATGACATGGCGCTGCGTCTTCAATATGACGAAGTTGCGATTGAAAAAATTGACACCGATATTACGCGGGCGTTAGATGATTTTATCAACGACCGCCCAGAAGAACCAAAGCAAATATTCTGTAGCTATACCGCCATGACTGCAATTCGACGCCTGCTTAGCGAAAAAACCGACGTAGAGGAAATATTATGACAAAAATAACAATTGCACAACTTTATCCACGAGACATGAATTTATACGGCGACTGGGGTAACACGCTGGTCCTAAAAAAACGCCTAGAGTGGCGCGGTTTTGAAGTCGAAATTATCGACCACAATCCAGGCGATTCAACAGACTTTTCTAAGATTGATATTTTCGTCGGTGGTGGCGGTCAAGACTCTGGCCAGACGATTATCCAAAACGACCTTTTGAAACGAGCAGACGAGCTCCAACAATTAGCAAACGACGGCGTGCCGATGCTAATGATTTGTGGTATGTATCAGCTCTTCGGCCGCTTTTTCCGCACACTTAAGGGCGAAGAGATTGTTGGCGCTAATATTTTACCGATTGAAACAATTGCTGGCGAGGAACGAATGATTGGCAATATTATTATCAAGAGCCAAGAATTTGGCGAGATTATCGGATACGAAAATCATAGTGGGCAGACCTTCCTTGATAAAACTGTCACGCCGCTAGGGCAAGTGATTAAGGGTGCTGGTAATAATATGATTGATACGAATGAAGGCGTTCGGTATAACAATGTTATAGCCACATATCTCCACGGCCCAATCCTACCGAAAAACCCACAAATTGCTGATTTTCTAATCAATGAAGTCCTAAGACGACGCGATATCAGCATAGACTTTGGAGTAGATAATATTGACGATGAGATAGCCCACAAGGCACGTGAAATATCCCTAAAACTTCCCAGATAGTGTAATGAAAAATATATGCGCAAATCTTAAGAATTTATATGCATTTCTTCATAAAATACCCAGCTGGGTCTGGCTAATTCCCATATTAATTTTAGCTATTAGCGCTCGCACTACCCAATTAACCAAGGCTGATATTTGGCACGATGAGGGCTATACTGCTACCATTATCAATCAGCCCTTGATTGACATTATCTCCACGACAACCACGGACGTACATCCACCATTTTATTACATTATCATGCATTTTTGGCAATTGCTTTTTGGCAGTTCAGTCACTGCGCTCAGAAGCTTTAGTGTCGTATGTGGCGCCATGACAGTCGCCATGCTATTTCTCTTACTGCAAAAGCTATTCTCTAAAAGAATCGCTATATTTGGAGCTTTTTTAGCAGCTTTAGGACCATTCCTGATCCGCTATAGCGATGAGGCGAGGATGTATGCTTTAGCGGCGCTGATTGGCGTAGCAGCCACCTATGCATTTATTATGGCGGTCGAGAGAAAAGACAAAAAACCCTGGTGGATATTATACGGATTTTTAGTGGCAATTGGCATTTACACACAGTACTTCCTGGCACTGCTGCTTCCAGCTCACTTCGTCTATTTATGGCTAAAAATTGATGGAAACCGCACTGATGTCATAAAAATTTTTACTAATAAAAATATCTGGCTGGCAGCCGGGCTATGCTTTTTATTATTCTTACCTTGGCTGCCAGTAATGATCTCCCAAGTCAGTAGAGTTAGCGGCGAGTTTTGGATACCAGAAGTTAATAAATTTACCATACCAACAACCCTGTCCATGTTCTTAACTTACGATGAGAGGATAGTCCGCTACTTTGGCTTGCTGTTATTGCCAATAATGCTTATCGCATCATTAACCTTAGCTAAAAAATTTCATAAATACCGAGCAGCAATATGGCTCATGACAATTTGGTCGTTCTTGTCAATGATTATAATTTACGTGCTGAGCAAAGGTCGCCCTGTTTACTTAGATCGCTACTTCACCTACTCAGCGCCGGCATTCTATAGTCTGATAGCCATCTACATAGGAATTATTTTTTCGAGTAAAAGAATTCGTAGTGTCGGTTTATCTATTATTTTCATACTGCTAATTGGCTGCTATATGCGGCATACCGGCAGTAAAAATATAACAGAAGCATCTTGGAACAACACAGAAACTGCCATGAATCATATAAATAAGAATATAAAAAGCAATGACTCTATTATCTCCGGTGAAATTTACACCTACTTTCACACATCTTATTATAATAAAACCAATAAAGAAATTGTCCTGCTGCGTCCAGACCAAGAACTCAATTGGGCTGGCGAGTGGGGGCTAATAAAAAAGCTCAATACCCCAGAAATAGCTTCATTAAATGAAGTAAAGAGCCCGCGAATTTGGTTAATTCTACGCACAAAAACTTATAATGAATATAAGAAGCAAGTGCCGCCACATTGGCAATTACAACAGGAATACCATGACGGCGACTTGATTATTGGACTATATGTGAATAAGCTTTAATTCTCTTTATCACTGCTATCATCAAGACCGAGCAACTCTTTCAATGTATCTGGAGTAAATTCATCTAAGTACGGAAGATGCTCCAGCATGGCGGCCTCAAAATCTGGTGTCCGTGGATAATAAGTCATTTGCGCCACGCCTATAACCGTGCGCGATCCAGGCAATCCCGGCTGAAATATCTCCGAATATGGAGGAAGGTAATCATCGTCTTCGGGGGGTATCTCCACTACTCTTCTGCGATGGGTTGTATTCGACACTCATGATACTGTATATAATAATAGATAACTTAAAAAAATAAAATAGCCGACCAAACTTTCAGCTATTTTAATACTTCGAATGATCATTGAGTTGGTCGGGGTGAAAGGACTCGAACCTTCGACCTCACGGTCCCAAACCGCGCGCGCTAGCCAACTGCGCCACACCCCGAAAGATGATCTCGACACTTACATCACTATTCTATCACACTTTACACATTAAATACAGCAATAATTAGTGATTTGAGTTAATATATAGACATACCCTCATAATTATGGCCAATACTAATCACTCTACCCGCACAACTCACCTCCGACAAATGATATATCTCTACGCCATTGTATGCGTATATCTCATGTTGCCCATTCTCATTTGTACCGGTGTCATTCCCTGGAATATGAAGTTCGCGACACTCGTCGTCGGTGCAGTAGCGATGTACATAGTGATGCGAATTCTCGGCAATACGCATAGTGACATCGGTATTACGCGGCAACATACCATCTATTCACTCAGAACCGTGCTACCGATAACTATAGCTCTCATTATCGCAGCCGGGCTATTTCTACTCCTCGAAAAACCTCGATTCTCACCAACCGAAGGAATAGGGTTCTATGTATTTTATATTTTCATCTCGTGCCCGGCACAAGAACTGTTATTTCGCGGCATCCTCAGCCGTATGCTGCAAGAACTACGGCTACACCGGGTACTGGAGCTTGGCGTAGCAGCCGCCCTTTTCGGTTACGCACATATCATCTACGGCGATATGCTCACTGTTGTTGTCATGAGCATCGTCGGCCTTTTATGGTACCGAGCGTACCAGTGCTCATCAAACCTCATCGGCGTAACGATAAGCCACGTGGTACTTGGTGTGATGACGATCGCTTTGGGGATTATCGATTAGCAGCTGACGCTTTCGACATTAAACCGTCGCGTGATAGTTTTATAAAAGAAGGTTGGCAGTCAATTGATAATCAAAAAATAGATAAATTACATAAATTAGCACCAAGTTTTTTAGATAGATTAACACCCCGCAGCCAAGCAGCCGCTCAATCATTATTAAGAGACCTAGCCTCGCTACGCCAAATAGGCAGCCAGACTCCTAAAACGAACTCATTAGTTTTTTGTCACCATGATATCCGACAATCAAACATGGCTTGGCATCCTAATTACGGTACTAGATTAGTTGATTGGAGCTGGTCTGGGTTGGGTGAATCGGGTAGTGATATTACCAGCCTGCTAATTGACCTACATAAAAGCCACCATGATATCTCCCCTTATCAAAACATAATAAACTTAGACTACTGCCTCATGCTAATGGGGTTTTGGTTGAATCATGCAACCTGGCCACATCACGGCAATGACACGACTAGATTTCAGCAATTCTTGTCAGCTCTCAGCGCCTACGAAATATACATAAATGGCTAAGCGTTTACCGGATCAATATTTACCGATAGAATTTCTTTTTTAGTTGGTAGATTATTACCAGCTTCAAATGTGTAAAGCAATGATTGACCAAACGACATTTCTACATGTTCCATTTCTGACTCTGGAATTTGGTCAAGATGTTTGATTAACGCCCGAATGGAATTTCCATGTGCTACTAATAAAATATTCTCGCCCGCCTGTAGTTTCGGTAAAATCTCTCGCTCAAAATACGGAACCACTCGCGCGTAAACGTCTTTTAATGTTTCGCCGCCTGGCACCGGATAATCCCAACCGCGCCTAATTCCATTAAATGCTTTCTCGCCAATCTCGTCCTTCACTTGCCACTTATTTTTACCAGTCAAATCCCCATAATCACGCTCGTTCAGCTCGGCTGCCTGCGTTGTCGGTAAACTTCCCATACCGCACCCCTCAAGCAGAGCGTCCAGTGTCTGGTGTGTCCGCTTGAGCGCTGATGTGTAGGCCTCGTCAAACCTAATGTTCTTGATTAGCGAACCCATACGTACCGAGTCAGCCCACCCTTTTTCCGTTAACCCCACGTCAGTCCAGCCCGTCCACTTGCCTAGTAGATTCCATTCACTCTCACCGTGTCGACAGATAACTAATAATCCCATTATTTTCCTCCCAGTGTCGGCGCGAAAAACTCTATTCGCTCATTTTTTACACCATTATCATCAACTATTTTCGTATTTACGTAACCGAATTTATCAGCCGCCCAAAAGCGAATTGCCCATAATAATGACCTGTCATTAGAGTCAATTTCACTCTTAGAAATAAACTCACTAGATACAATTTCTGACTCTTGCAGTTTTATTTCAGACAAGACATTATTTTCCAATTGCGTAAAAAATACAAACTGATTTGTCAAAAACTCATCAGAATGACGCGATGCTACCATGGCTAACTGTAGGTTTTCGGGATCAATTTTAATACCCACCTCCTCCTCGACTTCACGCACTGCCGCCTCCAGCGGAGATTCTCCAGGATCAACAATTCCGCCAGGTAGCGACCAGTGATCTTTATAGTCAGATTTGACGATTAATAATTCGCCCTGCTCATTTTCTATTAACACCGCCGCACTAGAAAAACGCTTATCTAAACTAGCCAACCAAGTTCGCCGCTGCTCGTCAGTAAATTTCATTATTTTGCAAACTCAATTGCTCGCGTTTCGCGAATGACATTAACCTTGATTGTGCCAGGATACTGCATGGTCGACTCAATCTTCGTGGCAATATCTCGGGCCAATTTAATTGCCGACAAATCATCAATTGACTGCGGCTTGACGATCACTCGAACTTCACGTCCAGCCGAAATTGCGTAGGCTTTATCGATTCCTTCAAAGCTAGTCGCCACATTCTCCAAATCACGCATTCGCTCAGCAAAGTTCTCAGCCGAAACGTTGCGGGCACCCGGACGGGCGGCTGAAGCTGCGTCACAAACCCTAACGATAATCGCCTCTGGTGTAGTTGCCTCGATATCATCATGGTGCGCCTCAATCGCGTGCACGATCCGCTCATCCATGCCATATTTCCGCGCTAATTCCGCGCCAATGTGATGATGCTTGCCCTCAATTTTATGAGTCACCGCCTTGCCAACGTCATGCAACAGCGTAGCAATTTTTGTAATACGCACATCCGCACCAATTTCCTCAGCAATCATACCAGCAATTTGCGCCATCTCCGTTGAGTGCTTCAGAACGTTCTGGCCAAAGCTAGTACGAAACTTCAGTTCACCAAGCAGCAACAACATTTCCTTTGGAATACCGACCACGCCAGTCTCGCGCATAGCATCTTCACCAGCCTGCCTGACCTCTTTATCAATTTGCTTTTTAGCCTTAGCGACAACTTCCTCAATGCGCGCTGGATGAATGCGCCCGTCCTTCATTAACATCTCCAAACTCAAACGAGCCACCTGTCGACGAACTGGATCAAAGCTCGACAACACTATCATACCTGGCGTATCATCCACTAAAATATCAACACCAGTTTCACGCTGCAAGGCCTGAATGTTGCGGCCTTCCTTACCGATAATTCGACCTTTCATCTCATCATCAGTCAACTTAACCGCAGTAACTGTGCGCTCGGCTGTCACTTCGCTGCTCATCCGCTCCATTGCTGTCACCAAAATCATCTGCGCCCGCTCTTCGGCGTCATCCATTGCATCATGTTGCAATTTTGACACCAAACCAGCCAAATCCTGCTTAATATCACGCTCAGTCATCTGCATCAGCTTGTCGGCTGCGTCTTTCTTTTTCAGTCCAGCAATTTTTTCAAGCTTCTCCTGCTGACGCGTACGGATATCACGAATCTCATTTTTAAGGTTATCAACCTCATCTTCGTGTGTCCGTAACTTCTCTGCTCGACGATCCAATTCCTCTAGTTTATTGTCAAGCGTTCTCTCGCGATCCGCCAAACGATTCTCGGTTTTTTGCCACTCTTTACGGCGCTCATTCTCAATTTTCAGCGCCTCGTCTTTGGCTTTTAAGACAATATCACTAGCCTTCGTCTTGGCGTCAGCCAAATCACGCTCAATTTGATTTTTGCCATTAATTTGGCGCGTTCGTTGATATCCTACAAGACCAGCAACACCCGTACCAGCCCCAACAGCCGCGGCAATAACTACTTCTATCATTATCATTCCTTTCCGATCAGCCGCCCTTAAGTGTTCGCCTCAAGGAAATATATCAACAGCCAATCAATTTCAAACTATCTAAATCTGGCGAATCAAAACTTACAAAACGCCGTAATTTAATTATACACGGTTTTAGAAGTTTTCGCACGGAAAGTTGGCAGAAAAATCACCGAACGGCTACTTGCTTTTTATGAAAAATATAATTCCAGCAATAATAAACAGCATCCAAATCATAGAAGCAAAGAAATAATCAATCACCCAGAGTACAGTAGCCTGAAGCAAATTTCCCTCTATGCCGTTATAGCCGCCAAATATGGTCACAATTATTTTAGTCGCGTAAAGCACCACTGGTATAGTCATGAGCATGATGCCAATTCTGCGAAAACTTTTTGATCGCTCTATTATTTTTTCACTGGCAATTTTATTTTTTGAGGCCTCGTCATATATCCAGAATAATTTGTCTTTACGCTTTAGTAAAAACCATAAGTAAGCAGATCCAACTATCGATACAATAACAAACACATATTGCATATTCGCTATATAATGCACCTCGCGTAAAATACCGCAGACTACATCTGATGCTTCATCGTATTTACAATCGCTAGAGTTATAAAATAACACAATCGGCATTAACACCACACTGACTAGAAGCGGAGCAATTGTCATATATATAGCAATAATCCTTTGACCATAACAATCAACCCGGTGTATCTCTTTGGAGACAAGAATACTCTGAGCTAAAATATTAACCCCAAACAAGAATATCGCAAAACTAATTAATTCTACGCCTTTAGCGCCAGTGTCGTTGAACGCTACAGCGACCAACGACATTACAAATACAAAAATCGCATACAACACCATCCCCAAACTGCCAACAAAAATAGCCGCCTCCGCCGCGCTGTTTGGCTGAGGCATATCGACTTTCGCGGCTTTTGCGGTCTTCTTCCTACGTTTTATCGGTTGTTTTGGTTTTATGGCGTGCTCTGTCATGCTGCAAATTATAGCATAAGTATGATCATTTTCGCGGCGCGGTAATATGAGCGACAGCGCCATACTCTGGCATAACTATTTTCTCATTTTCACCAGCGCGCAGTTTTTTAAGCGCCATCTCGCGCCAGTCTTCACCCACAGCTCCGACAATTGGTATATTCAGATTATCCGCCAGCGTGTTTGCAACCGTCAGACCGATTCTTAGCCCAGTAAAACTGCCCGGCCCCTTCATTACGCCGATACCACTGATATCATGCAAATCGCCGGTTTTTTCTTCCAAAAATTTCAATAAGCCGCGCGCCAACATCCGCCCTGCTTGCCACTCAAAATCCTGACAAGCCTCACCTTCAACCACCGTCAAAAAACAAGTTGCCGTCGAGGTGTCTAATAAGATTATCATACCAAATTCTCCTTTATCTTCTGCCAAAGTTCAGTCGACTTTTTACCACCGGGATGAAATTCTACCAGCCGCTCCTCCTCACTAGCTGCTGTAATTTTTATAGCCAAACGATCTTCCGGCAAGTCACCATCAACTGCACCCGCCCACTCAACGACCACCACCGAATCATTGTCTACAGCTTCGCGAATCTCATCGCCCATAATGCCAGCTTCACCTAATCGATAAAAATCATAGTGTGCCAAACGCAGCCCCCTCGGTGAATCATATACTCGAGAAATCGTAAAAGTTGGACTCTGGACGGGCTCATTGATATCTAAAGCCTTAGCAATTCCCTTTGTCAGCGTCGTCTTCCCCGCGCCAATATCACCAACCAACTCCAACACTTCGCCGCCAGAAACCGCCCGGCCAATTGCCATACCTAATCGCTGCATCTTCTCATCACTATCAATTTCCACCCTTCTATTATACTATGCTGGCTTTTTTTTAGCGACGGTAGTACAATAATCATAAGAATTATGCGCATTTCAGATCAAACAATTGAAAGCATTCTGAAAGAAGGTGGGACTATCGATGAATCGCAGCTTGCCGATTTAAAGCTGCTCGCTGAACGATCAAAACAAACATTGCAAGAAGCCATTATTGAACAAAAGGTTCTATCCGAAGAGGACCTGACAAAGCTAATTAGTGACTATATCGGCGTACCTTTCGTTAGAATCGAACCAAAAGATATTCCCGAAGAAGTATTAAAGCGGATTCCTGAACATATCGCACGCCAGTATAATGTTGTACTCTTCGAAAAAAATGATGATGAGAGTCTGTCTCTGGCTATGGAGGACCCAGACGACGTTCAGGCGCTAAACTTCATCCAAAAAGAAATTGGCTACAATACTAAAGTTTTTCTGGCGACAAGAAGCAATATCTTAGACTGCTTAGATAACTATCGAGGAAATATCGATGCTGAGCTAGACGAAGTTATTGCCGTACAAAAAGATGCTTCGGCTGACGATCAAAATGTCAGTCAGGACGATTTTGCGGAAAACTCACCAATTGCCCAGACTGTTAACCTACTGCTAGAGTACGCCATTAAATCCAATGCTTCTGATATCCATATTGAGCCGCGCGAAGATTACGTCCAGGTCCGCTACCGAATTGATGGCGTTCTAAAAGAAGTTAATAAGCTGCCACGCAACGTCCATGGAGCTTTAGTTAGTCGTATCAAAATCTTATCTAATCTAAAAATCGACGAACGCCGCGTACCTCAAGACGGACGCTTTAAGATAAAACTTTCTTCAAAACAATATGCCTTTCGTGTTTCAACATTACCAATCACCGATGGCGAGAAAGTGGTGATGCGTATTCTGGACGAGTCAAACCAGGCAATTTCGCTCGACAAACTTGGCTACTGGGGACTATCGCTTGCTACTGTAAAAGACGCCATGGCGCAACCAAACGGTATGATTCTAGTGACTGGGCCGACTGGTTCAGGAAAATCGACTTCTCTGTTTAGTGTGTTGTCGGAGCTTAATACGCCAGATGTTAATATTTCGACAATTGAAGACCCAGTTGAATACAAAATCCCTGGCGTCAACCAAACTCAGACCAACGCCAAAGCCGGCATGACCTTTGCTTCAGGACTACGCGCATTGCTCCGCCAAGACCCGAACATCATCATGGTTGGAGAGATCCGTGACGGCGAAACCGCCAACTTAGGCGTGCAGGCGGCGCTGACTGGACACTTGGTGTTTTCCACCCTGCACACCAACAATGCAGCAACCTGTTTGCCGCGTCTGCTGGACATGGGAATTGAACCCTTCTTGATCGCTTCGACAGTCAAGGCGGTGATTGGTCAGCGATTAGTACGAAGGCTCTGCATGAACTGCCGTCAGGAATATACACCAAACCAAGAAGAATTGAAATACATCACCGAGATGTTTAATATTGACACCAAGTCAATTAAAAAAATTCATGACTTAGAGCAGCAGGCTTTTGATGACAAAATTGGTGGCGACACACCAATGGGCTCAACCGAGCAAACAATCGCCCGGCTATGGAAGCCAAACCCTGAAGGCTGTGACGAATGTGGACATAACGGCTTTAAAGGACGTGTTGGTATTTACGAGGTTCTCGGCATTTCTATCCCTATTCAAAAAATGATTACCGCCAATGCCACCAGTAACGACATCCAGGATCAAGCAATTTCTGAAGGCATGGTAACTATGCAGATGGACGGCCTCATTAAATCACTGCGCGGAATCACAACAACTGAAGAAGTATTGAGGGCAACAAGGGAGTAGCATCATGCCAGTCTTTGAATATTTACTTATCAATAAGAAAAAAGAGACCGTCTCCTCAACAATAGAGGCGGCCGATAAACTATCAGCCATCAACACCTTAAAATCACGCGGACAATTGATAAAAATCGAAGAAAAAAGTGCAAAAAAATCTGCCGGTTTTTCGTTTGGCAAAAAAAAGAAAGGCGCCAAAACTGACGAGTTGGTGATGTTTACACGCCAATTAAGTGCCATGGTTTCAGCTGGCGTACCGATTCTTCGTTCGCTAAATTCAATGGCCAAGCACGCTGAGAGCGCCGGTTTCCGAGAAACAATTAATGCTGTCATTAAAGACATCGAAGGTGGTATGTCATTTGCTGATGCTCTAGGAAAACATCCAGAAACCTTCAATGACATCTACGTCAATATGGTAGCCGCTGGTGAAACCGGAGGTATTCTGGACGACATTTTGAAACGATTAGCCTTGCAACAAGAAAAAAACTCATCCATGAAGAAAAAGATTAAAGGGGCTATGACATACCCAATCGTTCTTTTGGCAATAACCATCATTGCATTCTTTATTTTGATGACCTTTATCATTCCAGTCATCGGTAAGACTATTAAAGACATGGGTGGGCCAGATGCTAAGCTGCCGCTGCTCACTGAAATCATGCTCGGCATTAGCGACTTTATGGTGTCATTCTGGTATTTGATTGTCCCGGCATTCATCGGCGGAATTTGGGCACTAATTCGCTACATTAAAACCCCAAAGGGACGCGTTAAATTCCACCACATCATCATTAAGGTTCCTGCGGTTGGGGCAATTGTTAGAAAAGTAGCAATTGCAAGATTCACAAGAACCTTCTCCGCTCTCATCGGCGCCGGCGTAGCCGTGTTAGAGGCTCTGGACGTCACCTCCCGCGCAGTTGGCAACGTTGTCTACGAAGAATCCTTGAAGGAAGCCACCAAGCGCGTCCAAAATGGTGAAGTCTTGTCGAGGATTATCGCCGAGAGGGATGATTTGTATCCACCAATTGTTGCTCAGATGCTATCTGTCGGTGAAGAGACTGGACAAACAGACAAAGTGCTTATCAAGGTTGCCGACTTTTACGAAGAAGAAGTTGACACTGCGATTGACGGAGTCAGTTCCATTATCGAGCCAGTAATGATTGTGGCAATGGGTGGCGTGATTGCTTTGGTGGCAGTCAGTGTGATGGGGCCAATTACCAGCATGGCAGGACAAGTTAAGGGATAGTTTTTCAAAAAAGCTTATGCTATAATACTGGTATATAGGTGGGAAGAAGAAAGTGTCGAGTATATTTTATAGAAAAAAACCAATAATCGGCTTAGATATCAGTAGAACGAGCATTAAAATTATGTCAATTGACAAAACTCGTATGCTGGTTCATGGTTATGGCTCAATTAACCTTGACTCCCAACAAAATGATGGCAATTCTAATGATAACGTTGAATACCTAGCTCAAAACATAAAAGAGCTATTAAAGAATAACATTGTTGGACAGATTGACAGTAATCGCGTAGCTATTGGTATTCCAACCAGCCGAACATTTTCGCGGACATTCACCCTGCCCATGAAAGAAGAAGCTAATATAATTAGTGCGGTAAATCTGGAGGTTGAACAGTATATTCCAGCTCCACTTGATTCACTTTATGTAGATTACAGAATTATCAATCGCTCAAAAGATGAGCTTAGCGTGCTAATGTGTGCCGCTCCAAAAAAGATGATTGACAGCATGCTAGATGCCGCGCAGCGATGCGGATTAGAAGTTGCAGCTATCGAGCCAAATATTAATGCGATATCAAGGCTCCTAAAGAAAACCGAAGAAGGCATGCTACCAACAGTTATCGTTGATATCGGTACATCAGCTACCGACATAGCTATCTTAGACTCTGATATCCGCGTGACTGGAGGGTCTAATGTTGGCGGCTACACGCTAACCCTAAACCTAGCTAAGAAAATGAACGTGCCAATTGAAACTGCTCATCAATTTAAAGTCCTAAATGGGCTCAATCCTGGACCAAGGCAAGCTCGCATTACCGGAGCTCTGCAGCCAAGTCTGCATAAAATGACTAACGAGATTAAACGCGTTATGCGATACTACACCGACCGATTCCCGGATGAGAGAAAAATTGAACAGATACTTATCGTTGGTGGCGGCGGAAATGTGCCAGGAATTGGAGAATTTTTCACCAATGAGCTATTAATGCCAGCCCGCGTAGCCAGCCCATGGCAGTTATTAAATTTCGGTAATCTCGAACAGCCAGCCAAACAATTGAGGTCCCAGCTTTCGCCCGTCGCAGGACTAGCGCTTATTCGACAGGAGGATATTTATGATTAATCTTCTGCCTCCTCAAGAAAAAAAGCAGATCAGAGCCGGACGGGTCAATATAATACTAAGGCGATACTGCATAATATCATTGGTATTTGCCGGCTTGTTATTCTTAACAATCGGCGGATTTTATCTATTCCTAGAAAACAGTAAAACAGCAGCCCAAAACAATATTAACGAAGGAAACGCCAAACTAGCTCAACACCAATCAACTCAAAAAGACGTTGATGGATTTATAAAAGACCTAGCTGATGCTAAGGCTATTATTGGCAGCGAGGCTCACTACTCATCAATTATTCCTAAAATTGCCCAGCACATTCCGTCTGGTATAGTTTTAGAATCACTAACCTTAGACACTTCCGCTCTAGATAAACCAATATCATTAATCGCACTTGGAAAAACTAAAGACGACTCTATACGACTAAAAACAAATCTTGAGAAATCAGAAATTTTTAAAGATGTCCACCTAGAAAGCATAGTATATAGCGACGGAAAAGCAGAAAAGTCCTCAGACTACCCCGTCGTAATAACGATTAGTGTTACGCCGAAGCCGGAGGTGTTAAAGCAATGAAAAAAGTATTAAATGCCAGCATCATGCGCATTATTATGACATTACTGCTCATTGTTATTCTGGCTGCAATGATTGGCGCTGTAACTTTTGCCTACTCATTCCTCAGTAAAGCATCAGAAGACGTCGGAAAAATGCAAAACGAAGCAGTAGCTATTGACTCGAAAATACAGAATCTGCTTGTCCTAAAAGATCAGCTCGACAAAAACTCTGACATTGCTAAAAAAGCTAAAAATATAGTTTCCGAGTCAAAGATGTATCAATATCAAAATCAAATTGTACAAGATTTATCAACCTATGCCGACCGCGCAGGTATTCCAATTCGCTCGTTTACTTTCCAGAGCGATTCAAAAAATTCAGCCCAATCTCCAGCCGCAAAAAAGAAAACCAATACTGGACCGGCTGGCATTAAAAGCACCTTCGTATCTATCCAGCTAGGTGAAAAAATTGACTACGTACGTTTTCTACATTTCCTTAATTTGATTGAGAAAAACGTTACTCGTATGCAGCTATCAGGCGTTGCGATTTCCAGAGCACCAGACAGTCGCGAGGTGTCAGTCCAAGAATTTGAAGTAAAGGTGTACACAAGATGAAACCATCGATATCAGAACAGCTTGAACCAATTATAAAGCCTCTATCAAAGTTTCTGTGGCGATTTCATGTTATGATCTACAGCATAGCCGTCATCGGAGGACTGTCAATTGCTATATTTACCTTAAGCGGTCTCCTTTCAATATCTAGTGAGCCAGCCCCAGCTTCATCAGCGACATTTGATAAAAAAACTATGAAGATAATTAAGAATTTTCGCACTTCAACTTCCGGTAATGATTCACTAACTTTGCCCGCCGGACGATCTAATCCATTTGCTGAATAAAATATAACCATATATACTAAGATTATGCTTATTTCTTCGGACCGCTTTCTTAATACGCCTGTCATGAGCCTACAGACTGGCTCAGAATTAGCACGAACTTCACGAGAAATTATCAATCCAAAGAACTTATCTGTGATTGCCTATGAGCTTGAGGGGCGCCTTTTAGATCAATATCCAAGCTTACTTAGTGTTAATGATATCAGAGAAATTGGGCCGCTAGGCATGATTATTGATTCAACTGATGAAATTATTGGTGTTGATGATGTTATTGCCATAAAAGAAATTTACGATATAGATTTTAGACTAAAAGACAAATTAGTTACCGACGAGAAAAACCATAAAATCGGAAAAGTCATTGGCTACACCTTAGCCGCTGGTAATTTTATTATCCAACAATTGCGGGTCCGTCTACCACTATTAAAAAGTTTTGGCGATACGGAATTGCTTATTCACCGCTCGCAGATCGTTAAAGTAACTGACGATAGGATTATTGTAAAATCAGCAACAATATCACACATAGCTGAAAAAACACCCGCTCCAAACATAAACTCTTACGACAATCCTTTTCGCAAGCAGCCTCGTCCGCAACCAGAATCTACAAAAGTTGATTAATCTTTTGGGTTTTCAAGAGCCTTCTTAATGTCGTCGTAAGAAAAACCCTGTCTAGCCAAATATTGCATTAACTTCTGCTGGTCGCTATATCGATAACGTTTTTTATCAATAACCTTCCGCAATTCCTCGTCATCAGAGCGAATATTCTCTTTAACTAACGACTCAATTGTTGTATTATCAATTCCCTTTTGCGCCAGTTCCAATTTCAAACGACGAATACTGGCGCCTTTTTTTATAAATCGCTGCTCAAACCAAAATCGAGCAAATTTTTCATCGTCCAAATATTTTTTCTCAATAAGACGATCCAAGACGCGCTCGGTAATCTCCAGCTTTATTCCAGGACGCTCAATAATTTTTCCAGTTTTCACTGAACGTCGACGAGTGGCTAGCGTTTTCCGACGCAGGTAATCACGCACTTCTTTGATGGCTCGCGGACGCATTAAGCAGTATTCTATAGACCTAGCATACAACTTGCCAAATTGACTATCGTCTTCTAGTTTCGAAATTTCCTCTTCCGTATATTCGCGACCAATTTTAACACCCAATTCACCGACCTGAAATACGTCCAAGCTAAAACGATATTTCCCGTCGACACTCACATTGACACGATTTTTATCACGAGCCTGAAGAGAAATATCGGTGATTTTCATAAAACTATTATAGCACTAAAACTATACGTAGCTACTGGTGGACTATTCGACTACCTCAACCACTTTGCCATGTACGCCGTTATAACAAGCAGCGGCACGCGGCTTAGTAATAACCGGCAGTTGGCGCGGAATGGCACTCATATTGACATCGCCAAGCGTACCAGCCTCGACACACCCAAGCGTAATGCGTGGACGAAATCCATCGATATCCAGCCCTGGATGAATGTCGTCCAGTATTTCAAGCAACTTCCGACGCACTTCAACCATCCAGGAGGTTTTCTGTACGCGCAACTCAACCCAAACACAGTTACCAACTTCATCTGGCAAGAAGTTGACACCGTCAAGTACCAGTTTGTCTAGGGACGGCAGCGCGGCGGCAGCTAACTTGAGACGCGGTATATCCTGCTCAGCTACATTGATCAGCGTTGCGTGCGGAATAAACTCACCGAAATCAAGATTCATTTTTTCCGACAGTTCTCGAAGGTAAGTAGTCTGCTCGTCATCAAAAATAAGATTAACTGACGCCATATGCTTTTCGGCTGAATATCTGGACTCTACTGCTCGCATTAACTTTCCGCTTCCTTCACTTTATCACGAACTTTCTGGTCAATTTCCGCCAAAACTTTAGGATTTTCTTTTAGGTAAGCTTTAGACTTATCACGCCCCTGACCAATAGTTTCGCCGTTATACTTATAGAAAGCACCCGATTTTTCAACAATGCCGTGCGTAGCCGCCAAGTCCAGAATGTCGCCAGTCTTAGAAATACCCTCATTATACATAATGTCAAACTCAGCGATGCGGAATGGCGGCGCAATCTTATTTTTCACCACCTTGATCTTGGTGCGGTTACCGATGATGTCATCACCAACCTTGATCTGCCCGATCCGGCGAATATCCACCCGCTGCGAGGCATAAAACTTCAGTGCGTTACCACCCGTCGTAGTCTCAGGATTGCCAAACATCACACCAATCTTCATGCGAATTTGGTTGATGAAAATCACTGTCGCTTTCGATTTGTTAATGATACCAGTCAATTTACGCAGTGCTTGGCTCATCAGCCGTGCCTGCAGACCCATGTGCGAATCACCCATGTCGCCATCAATTTCTGCTTGCGGTGTCAACGCTGCCACCGAGTCAACCACAACCAAATCAACCGCATTTGATCGAACTAGCGTTTCTGCAATTTCCAACGCCTGCTCACCATTGTCTGGCTGTGACACCAGCAGATTTTCCGTATCCACACCCAAACGCTTGGCGTAGCTTGGGTCAAGCGCATGCTCGGCATCAATAAACGCTGCCGTACCGCCCTGCTTTTGGACCTCAGCAATGGCGTGTAGAGTCAATGTCGTCTTACCCGAGCTTTCCGGACCATAAATCTCAATAATGCGACCCTTTGGATAACCGCCACCCAAAGCTAAATCTAAACTTAGAGCGCCCGAAGGAATTACCTCAACATCAACCTTATGAGCCTCGCCAAGCTTCATAATTGATCCATCACCGAACTGCTTAGTGATCTGATCCATCGCCAGACCTAACGCTTTCAATTTCCCGTCATCAACTTTTTTATCTGATGCTTGACTTGGCTTCTCTGAATTTACTGTTTTACTGTCTGATTTTGCCATAGCATTCCCTCCTTAGTTACTACCTTTATTATACCGATTTGTCACAATATTTGCTATAATTAAATTCATGAATAAGCGAAACGGTTTCACGATTATTGAACTTCTGGTTGTAGCAACTTTTTTGATCATTATTGCAATATTAGGTTTTTCGCAATATACCAAATTAACCAATGAGTCAAACAACACAAAAAAACGCACCGCGATTAACGCCATGCATTATAGTCTGGAAGAAGGTTTTTACGTTAAAAATGGCTATTACCCAGAGAAATTAGAAGACTCGACATTGTCGACTATGGACCCTGAGTTACTAAAAGACCCAAATGGTAAGAAAATTGGCGAAAAAGACAGTAGCTATCGCTACGAATCCTCAAACTGCAATGGAGGAAAATGCAAATCCTATAAACTGGTCGCAACCCTTATTGGCGAAGACGACTACATAAAAGAAAGTCGCCACAAATAATTAATCGTCAACAGGACGACCGTTTTTGAAGTCCTCAATAGCGTTATTGATAATCGCAATCTGCTCACGCGGATTTGCTACAAAATGAAATCTATAAGTCGTTTCTTCACCCTCGGTGCTAAGACGAATAGTGCCGTAATTAAATATCGTCTGGATAATCCCCGACTGTCGGAAACTAGCATCCTCAATACTACCCAGGCTCACCGTCTGCTCACGTCGAGAAAACAGGCTTTCTTGGATTTCCTGAATGACACTTTCATTAGTCATGAAGAATTGATTCTGTAGATATATCCATAGAGATACCGCGCCGCCAAGCACTACAAGACCAATAAGCAGCATCGCTACACCAAAAATATCAGTGACGGAAGGCATAATTGGCAGGATTGAATCGCGAGCAATTGACGGATAAAACAGCACGAATATCATAATTATCACTACCAAAAAAATTGAAACTATCGCTGGAATCAACATGCCAATTGGATGACGCTTAATATCTAAAATTACGTACTCACCCTCGCTTAAATTAAGATTTGGATATTGCTGAACTGACTTTTCATGTTTCTTTTTCAGCTCATCGCTAATAGTAAAAGGCTTTGGATCAATCTCGCGCGCTACATGCACAACTTGCGGCTCATTAGCGTATTGACTGCGCAATCGCGGATCAAAATTCTCCCCATCAATAATTCCTGGACGCGTCGTTACATGAGAGTTTGTTTGCGCCACCACCGGAGCTGGTCTGCCAGTCTGAGGCGGGTGATGATAAAGCGGGCGGCCGTCAGCATCATAAGCTACTGGCTGCGTCAAATCTTCCGATGGTGTTTGCGGATTCATGACAATATTATAACATACCCTCTTCGGTATATTCGACTTAACTAATCTAATAATTTTACCTATTTTTCAGATGTCGCTTTGCTTTAACGGTAACTCGCCGACCACGTGGCGTACGCTCAATGAAGCCAATTTGCAGCAAATACGGCTCGTAAAAATCCTCAATCGTCGTCGCTTCGTCACCAGTCAGAGCGGCAATGGTCGTTAGCCCCACGGGATTATCACCATAATTTTCCAGGATTGATTGCAGTAAATTACGGTCAGCTGGGTCTAATCCCAGCTCGTCTACTTCCAACATTTCCAAGGCGCTCGCTGTTGTTTTTACATCAATTATGCCATCGCCGTTCACATCGGCATAATCGCGTACGCGCTTGAGCAGACGGTTGGCGATGCGCGGCGTCAAGCGAGCCCGCGTCGACAACAAGTTCGCTGCTTCATGCCGAATCGATGACTCCAGGATGGCTGCACTCCGCGTCACAATTTTAGCGATGTCCTCTGGCTCATAAAATTCCAATCGATAAATATGTCCAAATCGATCACGCAGCGGCGCTGCCAGACTACCCGTCCGCGTTGTTGCGCCGATGACCGTAAATCGCGGCAGATCTAACCGAATCGACCGAGCCGCCGGCCCTTTGCCGATGACGATATCCAGCTTGAAATCTTCCATGGCCGAATATAAAATCTCTTCCACCGCCCGACCGAGCCGATGAATTTCATCAATGAACAAAATATCGCCGTCAGCCAAATTGGTCAAAATTGACGCCAAATCGCCAGCTTTTTCAATGGCTGGGCCGCTTGTAATACGCAAATTTGTCCCCATCTCATTGGCGATCACCGTCGCCATGGTTGTCTTACCCAGCCCTGGCGGGCCATAGAGCAACACATGATCCAGTGGCTCACTACGCTTCTTGGCTGCGTCAATCGCCAAGCGTAAGTTGCGCTTCAACCGCTCCTGACCAACATACTCGCTAAAACTCTGCGGACGTAAACTAACTTCAATCCGCTGCTCCTCGGCATCATCGCTATGTGAGCTAGTGTCGACTATTCTCTCAATTGCCATACACTAATTATATCATTTGTAGTACAATAGGGGTGTCTACATCTAGAGCCAAGCGTTTTGAACGCATTGTTTACGTGCATAATGGGCAGCCGTTATCGAGCGTAAACTTGCGTTCTAGGTGTAGACAGCCAAATTTAACGGCTGTCCTTTTTGTTGGACGGCACATCTCATAGGAGGGGACGATGAATACAAGCGAGAAAAAACCAGTTTTTAAAAAGGCTTGGTTTTGGGTAATTATTGTTATCATTGCGATTGGAGCATACAGCGCATCGCAACAGAACAAAGCCACTGTCGTCAATACAAACAATAATAACGCTACTTCGGAAAATAAACCAACCGAAAAGACCACTTTCAAAGTTGGCGAAACTATCGCTTTTGATGGCAAGGAAGTAACAATCAAGTCAATTGATCGCAATTGGGACTCTGGCAATCAATTCATTAAAGCTAGCGATGGCAAAGAATATATTAAAGCAAATGTTTCAATCGTTAACAAATCAAATAGAGAATTATCTTTCAACACATTTGATTGGAAAGTTGAAGATGCAAACGGTGCCATTGAAGGACCAAGTGGTACAGCCTTCACTGCAAGTGATAGCCTGGGGTCTGGCAACTTGGCAGTCAATGGTAAAAAAGAGGGTTCTGTTATTTTTGAGGTTGCAAAAGACTCAAAAATTAAAATTCATTACCAACCATCGTTCTGGTCAAATAAGAAAATTATTATTGAACCATAAAAAATCTAATTAACATTATGAGGACGCTATGCCTTTAGCGTCCTTTTCTATATTTACTATCGCTTCAATGCCTCAGTCACCCGCTGTGCTGTTGGCAGATTGACATCAACATTTTCCAGTGCTTTAGTAGCATCAGCCAAAGTGTAGCCTAACGCCATTAACGCTTCCAGTGCCTCGTCAGAGGTGTTTAGTTCAGTCTGAACTGGTGCATCCGCTTGGCCATATTGTGTTGGCAGGCCAACTTTATCACTCAAATCAACCACCACCCGCTCGGCAGTTTTTTTACCGACGCCAGCAGCTTTTTGCACAAACGCACTGTCGGCGTTAGCAATGGCGTTACGCACCTGCTCCGCGTCGCCGAGACTAAGAATCGCTAATGCGGCTTTTGGACCAACACCCTGAACCGTGATGAGCATTTCAAACATTTTCTTTGCTGCTAGACTTGAAAAACCAAACAACTCTTCCGCCTGCTCACGAACATGATGATAGGTATAAAACTTGACATCCTGGTCCAGCACCACCGCGTCAAAATCACCAGCCGCCACGCTAACTTCATAGCCAACGCCGTGAACGTCAATCACCAATGACCCATTAAATTTCTCGGCAACTTTTCCAAAAACATGTGCAATCATAATTCAATTATACCCGATTCATCGCTGCGTGGGTAATTGCCGCCGCCAGAGCATCAGCACAATCATCTGGTTTTGGCACATCCTTTAGTCCCAAGTTTAAGCGCACCATTTCCTGGACTTGCTTTTTATCAGCCTTGCCATAGCCCGTCAACGTCTGTTTGATCTGTAGCGGCGTATATTCGGCAATCGGCAGCCCTGCCTTTCGGCCCGTCAACATCGCCACGCCACGCGCTTCTGCCACGGAAATTGCCGTCGTCACGTTACGCGCAAAAAACAATTTTTCAATCGACATCACATCAGGCTTAGTCTCTGTAATAATCTCCGTCAAACTGTCAAAAATCTCCTCCAGCCGCTCATCAATCGGCGTATGAGCTGGTGTTCTGACGACACCCGCAGTGACCAGCTTGAACTTACCGCCCGAAAAATCAATCACACCAAAGCCCAAAATACCTGTGCCTGGATCGATACCAATAATTCTCATGGTATGTATTATAGCAATGATTTGACTACTCGGTCACTAACTCATCGCCGCAATCGTCGTATCAATTGCGACAGCTCCCATCGCCACTGCCACGCACCGTAGCCTACCGCCAATAAGCCAACGCCACCAAATACCCACCAACCCCAGGTCGCGCCAGCAACGCGCTGAACACCCGCTGTCGCTGAACCAACAACTGGTATGCTGGCGGTTTTTATCTTCCGACAACGCCGAGTGGTTGGATTGCGCTCAAAACCTTCCGGGCAGTCTTTTAGGATATCATCGGCAGCGGCAATTTTCTTACAACGACCAGTTGCTGGGTTGCGAAATTGACCATCAGGACAGGGCTTCAAGGTTTTAGCAGCAGCCGAGGCAATTGAGCGACAGCGACCAGTTTCCTCACTGCGGTAGTATCCTTCTTTGCATGGCGTTACGGTTTTTGCTGCTTCGATTTTCCGACAGCGACGCGTTTCAGGATGCCGATATTGACCAGCTGGACACGGCGCCAACACATCAGACACAGTAGGCGGCGTTGGAATTTTCAAGCATTTACCCGACTCATTACGCATATAGCCAGCCTGGCAATCTGCATATTCCTTCAACACATTGGCAGCACCCTCAGTCACCGCAAACGTTTGGACCCATTCACCGTCAAGCAAACTCCAGGAGGCGCCCTTTGGCATTTTGTCATATTCAGTGGCGTCAATTTCCGCGCCAGCCTCGTCCAGGACATACACCTTACCCTTCATTTTTGGCAATTTTAATTTCGTATGTTTCACCTTAACCGCCCACAACTCGCCAGACTTCAGTTCAATATCACCAAGTACTTCTTGTGAATTATTACTGCTAGTCTCCAACTTACAGCCAGCTGTCGTGATGGCCTTGTCGCTCACATTCACTAGTTCGATGAACGGCTCGTCAACATGAGAGGCAACTTCATTCAGCTTCAAACCTTCACACTTATTCAGTGGTTTTGGTGACTCAGGAGTTTTGCAATGCGGACGTGCGTATGGCGCAACTTCCTGATCATCAGCTGTTTTGTTTGATGAAAAGTCAGCCAGATTATTTTTCGAATCAACGATGAGCTTACCAGCAAAACAGCGCCAGATAGTTTTGACACCACCAGCTACCGGTGCACCCAAAAATTTCTTTGCCTCACCCCAGCCAACAACATCGGCAGTTGACCCGTCAGATCGCGACAACACCACTGACCCTTCACCCTGAATCATATTCGGTACCTTATCAAACTTCACCGCTTTTGTTAGTGTCGGATCATTTGAAATCACCAAAAAGTCATTGGCTAAAATAACCTCATTTTTAAACTCTTTTCCACCAGTCTTTACATCAGCCTTATAGTGTTCAATTTTCCAACCCGCTAGCTTCACATTACTGTCTGTTGGATTATACAGCTCAATATATTTCTTGTCGGGGCTAACTTTTGAGATCAACAATGGCGCTGTTTTTTCGAGTGCTTCGTCAGTTATTGGTGCTGGCTGAGAGATTGGGTGTGCTGGCTCGGCAGCTGGCGGATTAGGTTGTGCTACCGGTTTTGCAGTTGGTTGCTCGTCAGCTGGGTTTGGCTCTGGTTGGGACGAAGGCGCAGTAGCAGCTGAGTTGGGGCTGGATGGTAATATGTCGTTTGCTGGTGTCTCAGTCGTCTGTGATATGTCACCGCCAGATGCCGCCTCAGCTCCCGCATTAGCAACCGCCAAAACTGACGGCGACGGCATGATCAATGCCGCGATTAGTGTCATAAGTAGTGTGTTACGCAAATATTTCATGCTCGCTCCTTGCTTATGGTTAACTAACTCTTAGTGTAGCGTACTTTTCGCCAAAATAAAAACCACTCCAAAAAAGGAGCGATTTTTTCTGACATTAATTTTTATTCCGCAGTAATATCGGCATTGGTGTGTACATTCACCACATCATCCAGGTCATCCAGTGCATCAATAACTTTCATTAATTTCTGTGCGGTTTCTGAATCTGCAATCTCAATTGGCGTATTAACAATATAGCGCAGCTCGGCGTCTTTTACTTTCAATCCCTGCTCGACCAATTTATTCCTAACACTCGCCAAATCCTTCAACTCCGTGTAAATAATGATTTCGCCGTCTTCTTCGACCGCATCTTCAGCGCCAGCATCCAGCACTTGCAGGAGCAATTCCTCGCCCGTGCCTTCCACAGTGATTACCCCCTTGCGGGTAAACTGAAACGCCACACTGCCGGCGTCAGCGATTCGCCCGCCGTTTTTCACCAACGCCGTTTTTACTTCTGGCAAGGTGCGATTACGATTATCGGTCGCTGTTTCAATGATAATGCCGACGCCGCCCGGGCCGTAACCTTCATAGGTAATTTCCTCCAGTGCCGCCGCGCTCTTATCCGCCACGCGGTCGATTGCTCGCTGAATGTTAGAACTTGGCATGTTGGCCGCCTTAGCTTTTTCAATCGCCATCGCCAAACTTGAGTTTAAGGATGGGTCTGTACCGCCACGTGCTGCAATCGCAATTTGATTACCCAACTTCGTGAAAATCGCGCCACGCTTTGCATCAACAACTGCCTTCTGCCGGTGCGTCGTTGCCCATTTACTATGTCCTGACATACACTTCTCCTACCGTTTATCTATATTCAATCTGTTACTATTATACACTACTCAACAATATTTACCTTGCCAAGGTTTAGCTTGGTCTGCTTTTTCATCCACAACATGGCGCCAATCATCACCGCATACATCAAACCGCACTGCCACCAAGTAATATTTACTTCCATCTGCGCCCACTCCAGGCCGGCTAGCCAGTTGGCCGCCTGAATCATATAACCCAGCAGCCAGGTTGTCGGCAGGGCAATGGCCGCGCCAATCATCGGCACCATCGCCAGCACGCCTGACGCAAACGTCAGCAGCATCGCCAGCGGCACGAACGGCAAAATTAGCATATTAGCGATCAATGCTACATTACTAACCACACCAAAGCTCATCATCAACAGTGGCAGTGTTACAATCTGTGCTGACAGCGTCTCAACCAGAATTTGCCGAAACGCACCAGGTTCTTTATCGCCAAAGAAATACTTGTGCAGCAGCGGTGCCAGAATGATCACGCCCGTAAACGACGCAAAGCTCAGTTGCCAGCCCAAATCACCCCAGCCAAATTGCGGATTGACCATCAGCGTAATCGCCGCCGAGACTGGCAGCAGCACCAGCGGATGAATCGTCCGCCCATAATACCAGACTGCCAAACTGAGTCCCGCCACCAGACCAGCCCGCGACATGCTCGGACTCAAGCCTGTTACCGCCATAAAGCCAATAATCATCGTTGCCGCACTGAGCATTGCCAGATATTTTGACCGCTTGGCAAATAACCGCCGCGCCAGGCGCACCAAAATTGTCAAATTGTAACCGCTAGCCACCACAATGTGCGTCAGTCCAGCAATCTTCAAATTATCGCTCAGCTCCGTCGGCATGGCTCGCCGTAACCCCAACAAAAATCCCAAACCCAGCGCTGACTCAGACTCTGTAATATGTTTGCGCACCCGCTCAGCAAACCAATCGCGCGCCCCAACCGCCACGTCACCAGGCACTGGACGCTCGACTCTAATGATTTTCGCCCGATACATACTCGCCGAAAAAGCGCCAAATCCGGTCGTTAATTTTCCTTGAGCTTGAACGATGTCGCTGCGTTTAATGGGACGCTTATCAGCCGTCACTACCCATAGTTGTCCTGCCAATTTCTCGCCATTGATCCGTAAATTACTCAATCGCAACACCGTTTGCCCTTTCTTATCAATGTCGGGGTCTTCCAAAACACGACCTTGAATAGCGGCAGTTTTACCAATCAGCGAATCGTACACCTCCAAACCGGCTCGACCCAGCTCACCACGCCACATCCCCGCCAAACCGCCAGAAATAATTGCAACAATCATCAGCACTCGCAACCGCCAAGCCATTACCACAGCCATCAATCCTAGCCCAACCACCAAAGCCCACGCCTCAAACATCACCAACCGCGGCAAATAATGAATAGTAATGACGCCAACTGTCAGTCCCAAACACCACGCCGCCACCAACCAAGAAATATGAATTTTCTCAAATAAACGGCTATTCATATTTAAAGTATAGCCAGATTATAGATAAGAAAAAAGACTCCAAAAGGAGTCGATTTCAAAATTGGAGGGTCCACCGGGGCTTGAACCCGGGACACCCTGCTTAAAAGGCAGGTGCTCTAACCAGCTGAGCTATGGACCCAATCGGAATATCCGCTTCTTTCATCCTATCACAAATCAATTAAAATATCAATGCTTGCCAGGCTTATGCCCGCCAGTATGTAACATGAATAAGTCAATTACACCACACACCAACCCCAGTGTAGCAATATAACGCCAGTTATTAGCAAATATTTTATACAAATCTAGAGCCTGCCCGTCCAGCGATACATATTTTCCCAGCGGTACAACAAGCAGCGAGGCGGTTAAAAAGGCAATTGCCACCGCAGAAATAATCTTTTCGTGTTTACATTGATATCTCGGTCCGCCCAGCAGTAGCGCAAATAGTGGAATCAACGTCAAGGTCAATGCCGCAATCACACCATTTGGCAACCAACTAACCGCCAACTTTAATCCGTCCAGCAACCCAGTCAGCCAGCTTGCCCACCACTCCGATAACAAAAATCCTGCCGCTAGTGATAAAGCCAACGGACCGAATCGACGAGACGATACAAACGCAATCGTAAAAACTATCGCTAAAATTGCCCCGAATAAAATTATTACGCTCATTTATTATCCTCCAAATCAAATTTTACTACCGAGCCTACTGTCGCGCTCGCTCTCTTAGCAATACCAGCCTTTACCTCTAAGACGTATTTTGCAGGGACTGGTGGTTTATATTTTTCATAAGGCTCAGCATCCGGCTTAACATTATGCTGCACATGGACAATGCGTTTTTTCTCATTAATCCAAATGATGTCTACCGAAAATTTCATATCTTTCATCCACATTTGATGGCGGTCAACACTATCAAATACAAACAGCATCGCATAATTATCCTCTATTCCTAACCGATCAGCTAAACCCTTTCGACGCGAATCTTCATTGTCAGCAATCTCCGCACGAAGCATTGTCTTATTTAAATAAACAATCTCCGTTTTTGGCGACACCGATTGAAATACACAAAAAACCGCGCCACCAATAACAGCCAGTATGCCACAAACAAAAAACCATTTAATAGCAGTCTGGATTGCTGTTAGATGACGAGATTCGTCCATAAACTTATTATAACAAGTTTATGCTTAAGCGCCGATTTTATCTTTTTTGTTGCCGCGCTTAGCGTTACGCTCAATATAATCAATTATTTTACCGGAAATATTACGCCGCGTTATCTTCTCGATACCAAAGCCTGGGCTAGCATTCACCTCCAGAACCAAGGCGCCACGAATTGATCGCATAAAGTCGACACCAGCAACCGTTAGACCCATCGCCTTAGCCGCCTTTACACACATCTTCCGTTCGGCGTCAGTCAATTTTATACTATTTCCCTCGCCACCCTTGTGAAGATTGCTACGAAAATCATCATCCAAACTCTGTCGTTTCATACTCGCTACCACTTGACTACCAACCACAAAAGCACGAATATCAGTTCCAGCTGACTCTTTAATAAACTCCTGCAACAACACGTTTGTGCCGTCAGAGTTAGTTAAATAAAACGCCTGAAGCACCGACTTGGCAGCCTTCTTTGTCTCAGCTAAGACGACACCGTTACCATGAGTGCCTCGCGCCAACTTAATAATCGCCGGCATACCGCCAATTTCTTCAATGAGTGAATCAATGTCAGTCGCGTTTCGAGAAAAGACCGTCTTCGGAATCGACACGCCCGCTTTAACTAATAACTGCGTTGAACGCAATTTATCCCGCGCCCTAGTAATCGCAATCGAGCGATTCATGAAAAACGCCTTCGGATACATCATCTCTAATTGTCGCAAAACCGCCGTACCATATTTTGTCATGTGACTAGCAATTCGCGGAATCACCACATCAAACTCACCAATTTCTTTGCCTTTATAAATAACCGTTGGGTGCTTTTCATCAATCGAAACATAGCAGTTTTTATACTTAACAACTTTAACTTGATGTCCACGCTTTTCGGCTTCTTCTTTTAGGCGAAGAGTTGAATAATTAGTGTTGCCGTTAGATAAGATCGCAATTCGCATTATTTTTCTCCGTCTTTCTGATGATATTTTTTATAGAATTTATACGGGTCTCTTTTTACTTCTTCGTTAAGTCTAATGGCTACGGATGGCTTTTTTCTGGGAACATTCTTCTTTGATACGTCAACCAAGAACTTACCGGATATTGACCTCCTGCCGATCAATACCGGAAAATTATTTTTTGATCGATCAGACAAATTCATCAACATTTTAATTTTCCGACCGCCAATTTTTACCCAAAAATGTGTACGATAACGAATTTGCTCGTGACCCATAGCGGACCGCACCCTCGCCACGGAATAATCAGTTCTCTTAAATATTTTACCGTTATAATATGGCGAACCTTTACCAAAAAGAGAGAATTTCAACACACCATCTTTATCGATACGAATATTGCTCGCCCATACTGCACTTGAATCAGCCCCAGTATCAATCTTAGCTGGGACTCTTTGCGCTCGTTTGCCAAAATCTACAAACTCAGTCGATCCAATAACCGTTTTTTCTTTCATATGCAAATATTATGGCATATTTTAAGATATATATCAATCAATAGGTCGTCCACAGCCAACTAAGGACTACTAGAAAAGCCTACGCTTCTTTGCGCCTCTAAATTGTTCCAAAAGCTCCTTCTGCTTTTTCGTCAATTTAGTTGGAGTATCAACAATAATACCCACAATATGTGGACCGCGTGACTCACTGCGCAAATCTGGTACGCCATGGCCTGACAGCTTAAAGTCAGTACCGCTTTGAGTGCCAGCTGGAATTTTCATAGTTATAACGCCGTCTACGGTTTCCACGTCAATTTCTGTGCCCAATGCAGCGTCAACCATGGAAATATGCTCTTCGCTAAGAATAATATTACCCTCGCGAGTAAATTTTTTATGCGCTTTAACGCGGATATGGACATACAAATCACCTCGACTTCCGCCAGGTACAGACTCACCACGATCACGCAATCTAATCGTTGCCCCGTCGTCAATACCAGCTGGGATTTTAATAGTTATGTCTTTATTCTGGCGAGTCGTGCCTTTTCCTCGACAAACTGAACATTCTTTTTCAGGAACTTTTCCCTTACCGTGACAAGTTTCACAAACAACCGCCTGCTGAATTTGCCCAAACAGCGAATTCATCGTTCGAGTTTGCTGTCCCGCTCCCTTACAAGTCGGGCACGTTTTCATTCCAAACCCCGGCTCAGCACCATCACCATGACAATGCTCACACTCGTCCTCTAGCGACAAACTAATTTTCTTCTCTGTACCGAATATTGCATCTTCAAAACTGAGAGTTACACTAGTTTCAATATCACGCCCGCGCTGACGACCACCACCCGATGCGCCAGGCGCGCCACCAAAAAACTGACTAAATATATCACCCAGACCGCCGTCACCAAAATCAAAATGAACATTCTGGCCACCAAATCCGCTAAAACCTTCAAACGGATTACCAGAAAAACCACCACCTGAAGCGCCGCCGACACCGGCATGACCAAATTGATCATAGCGCTGGCGCTTTTGCTTGTCCTTCAAAACCTCGTAAGCTTCATTTATCTCCTTAAACTTAGCTTCATCACCGCCCTCTTTGTCAGGATGATATTTTACCGCTAGCTTACGAAAGGCTTTTTTTATCTCATCTTCAGAAGCGCTTTTTGACACGCCTAAAACTTCATAATAATCACGCTTACTCATATTGTATATATTATACTCGTTTAGCACTCACCATGCAAGAGTGCCAATAGTCCCGCCACCGCCTAGTGTTATAATTGTACTATGTTTACATTACCTTCACTACCATATGATTATGATGCGCTAGAGCCAGCTATCGACGACGAGACAATGCGTATTCATCACACGATGCATCACCAAACATACATTGCCAACCTAAATGCCGCAATAGAATCCCTACAATTCAAGCAGCCTGAATTTTACAATAACTTGCACACTGTCTATAACGAGCGGGGTGAGCGGGCAGCTTTAGAGTGGATTTTAACGGACGCAGCAGCCACACTCAAAGACTCTACGACTATAATTATTAATAATGCCGGAGGCCATCTAAATCATAGTTTATTTTGGCAGTATATGCGACCAGTGGAGACAAACAATCAACCAAATAAAACCGTGGCAGCAACACTAGCGAAGCACTTCGGCTCGGTGAAAGCATTTCAAGAAGCTTTTACTAAGGCGGCTACGGGGCATTTTGGATCAGGCTGGGCGTGGTTAGTGCGAGATGATAGCGGCGTACTGTCGATTATGTCAACTGCAAATCAAGACAATCCCATTACTCACGGCCTAGTGCCGCTACTCGGACTTGACGTCTGGGAACATGCTTATTATCTACGTTATCAAAACCGCCGCGCCGAATATGTCGACGTCTGGTGGTCGGTAGTAGACTGGAATCGCCTGGCCGATACTATTACAACATAGTGACGTAAATCAGCGGCTACAATTCATAAAAATACCGCCCCATTATTAGAGCGGTATTTTTTCATTGGCAGCGAGGACTACTTCTTATCAACCACCTCGCCTTCGACTGGTTCGTCTTTGTCAGATTTTTTGTCGTCCTTAGACTCATCAGTCTTGCTTTCCTCAGCGGATTGCTGGTACATTTTGGCACCGATTGGAATAATGGCGTCCTGCAAGGCCTTAGCTGCTGCTTCCAGCTCGTCTTTGTCATCAGCGTCTTTATGCTTTTCCGCTTCCTTGACTGCTTCGTCAATCGCCTTTTTGTCGTCGTCAGAAATCTTATCTTTGAACTCATCCGGCATTTTCTTTGCCTGGTAGATGGCGTTTTCTAGCTGATTTTTAGCATCAACGGTTTCACGCTTTTTCTTATCTTCATCAGCGTGCAACTCAGCTTCTTTCTGGGCTTTTTCAATATCTTCCTTACTCATGTTGCCAGAGTTTTGGATGGTAATCGATTGCTCCTTGCCAGTGCCCTTGTCCTTGGCAGTAACGTTGAGGATACCATTCGCGTCGATATTGAACGTCACTTCAATCTGCGGCACGCCGCGCGGTGCTGGCGCGATACCGTCAAGCACGAAGCGACCCAAACTCTTGTTGTCATTAGCGAATTCGCGCTCACCCTGCAAGACGTGGATCTCCACTTGCGGCTGATTGTCGGCAGCCGTCGAGAAGACTTCCGACTTACTGGTTGGTACGGTGGTATTGCGCTCGATCAGCTTGGTCGACACCCCACCCATTGTCTCAATACCAAGACTCAACGGCGTCACATCCAGCAGCAGCACGTCCTTGACGTCGCCTGCCAACACGCCGCCTTGAATAGCTGCACCGACAGCCACCACTTCGTCCGGGTTAACACCTTGCATTGGATCTTTACCGAACAACTTCTTCACTCGCTCAACCACTGCTGGCATCCGGGTCATACCGCCAACCATAACGATTTCATTAACGTCAGATTTGGATAGTTTAGCGTCTTTGAGCGCCTTTTCGACTGGTATATCCAGGCGATCCAGCAAATCTTTTACCAAATCTTCCAACTTAGCCCGCGTCAGGCTCAGCTCAAAGTGCTTTGGCCCATCAGCATCAGCGGTAATGAACGGAATGTTAACTTCATATTCAGTGACTGTCGACAGCTCCTTTTTGGCCTTTTCAGCTTCGTCCTTTAGTCGCTGCATGGCCGCATTGTCTTTGCGCAGGTCAATGCCTTCTTTAGACTTAAAGTCATCCAGGAAGTAGTTGACGATGACATTGTCAAAGTCCTCACCGCCCAGGTGGGTGTCGCCATTCGTCGCCTTCACCTCAAACACGCCATCGCCGAGTTCCAAGATGGAAACGTCGAAGGTACCACCACCAAGGTCAAACACCACGATGGTTTCGTCATTTTTACCTTTTTCCAGACCGTACGCCAGAGCAGCGGCCGTTGGCTCATTGATGATGCGCTTAACTTCCAGGCCAGCGATTTTACCAGCGTCTTTGGTTGCTTGACGCTGAGAATCGTCAAAGTAGGCTGGCACGGTGATAACCGCTTCAGTAACTTTTTCACCCAAGAATGCTTCAGCATCAGCCTTGATTTTGCTGAGGATCATGGCTGAAACTTCTTCTGGCGTGTATTCTTTGTCGCCCATTTCCACGGCCACACCAGTACCTTTTTTAACAATCTGGTACGGCATGATATCGAGGTCTTTCTGGACTTCCTTGTCAGTAAACTTACGACCAATCAAACGCTTGACACCGTAAATTGTATTCTTTGGATTGGTTACACGTTGGCGCTGTGCCACTTGCCCAACCAAGCGTTCACCCTTTTTATTAATCGCCACCACTGATGGCGTGGTACGGTTACCTTCGGCGTTAGCGATAACTTCTGGCTTACCTGCCAGCATGTACGCAAAGGCGCTATTCGTCGTACCGAGGTCAATTCCGATAATTTTACCCATATGATTCCCCTTTCTATTATGATCACATCTGGTTTTTCTTATATCCATTTTAGCACTCTTTTATGTCGAGTGCCAACTATTTCAGTATAAATAATTAGCACTCCCGTGTCAAGAGTGCTAATTCATTTTGTGACGACTAGTTATTTCTCTGATATGTCAGTATTTTCTTTGACATTCGTATGCGGCAGTTCCAATGACTGACGCGTAACTTTAACCATCGAATCACGAATAACGGAGCCATTCAGCGTATAGCCAGCTCGCAACTCCTCAGCAATCACTTCTTTATCACCTTCTGCCTCTTCGTCAAATTGAACCGCCTGATGTAATTCAGGATTAAACGGCGCACCAGGTTTAGCGTTAATTTTCTCGAGGCCGATTTCTTTGAGCTGTTTGTCGAGCTGCTTACTTAGACCAGCCACACCTTTCGCCCAAGCATTATCTGCTAATTCTTCTGGGACATTGGCAGTCGCCCGCTCAATCGTATCAATCACTGGTAATAGTTTCATCACCGACTTGGCCTGACCCATGTTGTGCGCTGACTGTTTTTCTGCCTCGACACGCTTGCGATAGTTCTCGAAATCCGCTCGCGTCCGCTGCAAATCTAGCGTCAGTTCACCCAATTGCTGCTCTAAATCTTCAGTTTTCTTAGTCTTACTTTTCGTCATTTTTTCCTCCTACAACATTTCCTCCAGCATAGCGCCAGTTCGGCGCACCAGCTCCATCGTTCGACGGTAATTCTGCCGCGTCGGACCAATCACGCCGATGTAACTATTATTACTAAACTGTGAACAAAACCTACTAATAATCAACGTCGCACCGGAACTTTTACCAATCGGGTTTTCGCTGCCGATAAATACATTCAACGGCTCATTTGGCACCGCTTCACGTAGCCACCGCTCGATATTATCAATCAGCCGAGCAATCGCTTGCACGTGTCCGCCCTCGATAAATTCCGGTTGACTAAACAACTGCGTCATACCATTCATATACAAATGTTCACCAAACGACGCAAAGCCGAAATTGCCCGTCAACTCCACCAGACTATCAACCGCACTGCGGATGGCTCGGTCAGACTTATCAACATGCGAGTTAACGTGCGCTTCGATCGCTCTCGCACTGCGATCGATGCCGCTTGGTAATTCTGTCATCTGAGCGTCAGTGATGCCATTGACATACACGCGGTATCCTTTATCCGTGGGAATTCGACCGGCGCTGGTGTGCGGCGCCTCAATAAAACCCATCTCTTCCAGCTTGGCCATTTCGCTACGGATAGTAGCACTGGACACGCCGAATAATTTGGCTAACGTGACGCTACCAACTGGCGCGGCAATTTCCGCATATTGCTCAATAATCGCGACAAGAATCGCCTGTTGACGTTCGGTCATGACCTGATTATAACTCATACTTGGCACTCATACAAGTAGAGTGCTAGAGTTTTAGTCCTATCGTCGCTCCGTAAAATAGCGCGCCGCATCTGAGGAAAACAGCATCATAATCATGATATGTACGCCGATTGAAGTTAGCAATAATACAGCTGAAGCATTAATCCTTCCGGTCGTCACCGACAATGATTCAGTAATAATAGCAAGCATTGCCACCGCCAATAGTGAGATGCGCGCTCGATTACTACCCCGAAGCAGTAGCCCAACCAAGATAAACTCCACGATCACCAATAGAATATTCAAGACGGCCATGATTGATAATGCCGTGTTGGCCAGATTGATGTCGATCTGCTCAATATTCGTAACCACCGCCAAGGTTTCCGTCCAGCTAGAAATATCAACCAAGGTTTGACCGACAGCAAACAGCGACGCCAATATCATCAAAACACTGCCAATCAAAATCTGCGGCGGCCGACGACTCCACAGCTCTTCCAGTAGCGTTTCGTGGTTGCGAGGACAGCGGTCATGAATTGTACCGTCCATAATAATCCCAAAACGCTTCAAGGTGGCAATAGGCTTATCAATCCTGACACGACCAACCTCCAGAATAGGCAAATCACCGTCAGTACGAATCAAATCACCGCTCCCATTACGCGAATGATAGCCTGTCGAAAAATCTTTCAAAACTGTTACACGAATATACTTTTCGCTTTTTTTAACAGATTCGATAATGTAGTCTCTTTCAATATCAATATCTTCGTCAATTTTATGCGTCAACTGAAAGGTAAACAACGACAATCCGACACTTTTATCGTAAGAGCCAGCCGCCAACCAATCCACCCGATGACCACCCGGTAGCAGCCAACCATCTGGACAACGCCAGAATCGCACATGATGACGACGCCTTGGATTGCCATCAACTTCTTGTTGGTAAGCAAAATCTTGTCGCCGCCCAAACAAAAAAGCTGGCGAGACTGGGGCGTTAGGATAACTACGCCCGCTTAATACGGTAAGGACCATCTTCCAAGCAGATCGCGGCGTAATGTCATCGGCCAGCACCCAGCCAGCCGCAGTCATAGCCTTATGCAACTTCTCTTCAGACCCACGCACACTCAGGTTGATAGGGTCGCTTAATATGCCGTCGGCAGTTCGGGTTCTACCAATAAAATAATTTGGCACATACATATTGCTCAATATTCTATGTAGACGTGGCAGCGCCAGATAAGAAACAATTGCCCAAACCACAAAAAATAGACCAACCAGCCACCAGCCGCCCGTCGCCAAGCCCTCCCTAAACACCAGCCAGGCTAACCAAAACGACGCCAAGCCAGCAAAAATGAAAAACGATTGATCTAGCAGTATGGTGATGGTTTTTGATGACTGAGAGCCAATAGCTGCTATTTTCTTTGGGGTTTTTATTGAACTCATATCTTAATTATATCATTGAGAAGACCCCGGGCCGCCAAACGAGCTTCGTCGTCCTGGCGCTTAAAAATATCACCCCGTAAAATAATTTCTTCGGTCACCCGAACAGCCCTATCCAAATCGTCATTGATAATCACGTGGTAATATGGCACCTCTAGCGCATAAGTTAGTTCACTAATCGCCGACTGGCGGCGTTTTGGCCATTCGACTTGAAAATCCTCCTCGGTGGCGTAGCGTTTTTTGAGCCGCTCAATCCAAGTTTGATAATCTGGTGGCACAATAAAAATCGCGATACTCTCTGGAGCTAATCGCTCATATTCTTCCACGCCCTGCACGTCAACGTCAGTAATTGCTACACGATTCTGATCATGTGCTAATTTTAGCTCAGCCACTGACGTGCCATAAACTGTGCCGTGTACAAACTTAGCTTCAATAAATTCATTATTTTGTAGCATTTCCTCAGCTATTTTTTGATCAATAAAATGATAGTCGACGCCGTCCTGCTCGATAGATCCATTATTAACCCGCGGCGGACGCGTGGTGTGCGAAACGATGTCGCGAAATTCCGGCAGCTTTAATAATCGTTTTTTTATCGTATCCTTACCAGCGCCAGAAATTCCCGCCAGCAGCGCAATCTTTGTGTCCCGCACTAACTGGATAGTTGATTCGGCTGGCTGATAATTGGTGATTAAACTTTCAATCTCAGACATAATATTTATTTATGATAACTCATCCAACACCAATTGCCAATCAGGAAATTAACCACCCACCAAATCAATTTCTATATAGGAACTAATCCCTCTTCAACATCACCGTAAACGCTTCACTCGGAATGTCAACCTTGCCGAAGCGTTTCATGCGCTTTTTGCCGCGAGCCTGCTTGGCGAGGAGCTTCTTTTTGCGGCTGACGTCGCCGCCGTACAGATAGCCAGTAACGTCCTTACGGTAAGCACCAATGTTTTCACGGGCAATGAATCTGCCACCAATTGCCGCCTGCAACGCCACTTCAAAACTCTGACGCGGTACCACTTCTTTGAGTTTTTTGACAATCTCGCGGCCCAAGCCTGGCGCCTCCGAGCGATGGCACATCACGCTCAGCGCATCAACCATCTCGCCCGCCACATAAAAATCCACCCGCACCAAATCTTCCGGCTGATAGCCCGCCAGCTCATAATTAAATGAACCATAACCGCTGGTCACCGACTTCAATTGATCATAAAAATCCGTCAGCAAATTGGCCAGCGGTGCCGTAAAGGAAATCAGCGCCCGCTCATCGATGTAACTGAGATTTTTCTGCCGACCACGCTTGGCGACAATCAGCTGAATCACCGCACCGATATAGTCCTGCGGCACCACAATTTCGCCGTCAATCCACGGCTCGCGGACCTCAGTAATTTGTGCTGGGTCAGGTAACTCGCTGGCTGATTTAATATCCAGCTCCTCACCGTTCGTCAAACTAACTTGATAATCAGTACTCGGATTGGTGACAATGAGATCCAAATTATATTCGCGCTCCAGCCGCTCACGAATGATGTCCATATGAAGTAGCCCAAGAAAACCGATCCGCACGCCGTAGCCCAGCACTGGCGAATTTTCCGGCTCAAACTGCAGCGCCGAATCGCTCAGGCTCAACTTTTCAATCGCCTCTTTAAGGTCATTATAATCTTCGTTAGACACCGGGAAAAAGCCCGCATAGACAAAGGGCTTGACTTCTTTGTAGCCAGGGAGGGGCTGGATGACGATATTTTCAGTCATAACTATGTGTTATTATATCAGCTCAGCGTTTTTATATAAACGCACAGTAAATCGCTTCTTGCACGCCTACTTATTCTCGGTAAATTATTCCTTGCGCATACTGCGGACTAATTTATAAATTCTCAAAAATCTTATGAGCTTGATTCTTGCCAATAGTCTGAATCAATTCAGCGTAGCCCATCCACCGACCACGTTTTGTCTTGTCACGACGACAATCCTTCTCGTCAGTGATATCGCCCTTAACTATCGCATCAACATTACGCCAAGCAGTCCAAGGCATGTTATCGCTCAAAAAGCTATAATCTAAATGAACATGATTTTCGTTGACTAGCTTATAATCTGACGATGAAAATCCGCGTGCATACAACTCGCGGAGAATAACGTCTGCCAGCTCGACAAAATTGTCAGCCGTAACGTATAAAAAGTCATCATATTCCTCACCGAGTTCGTATGATCGTCCATTTATAAAAGCACAATACAAATCATCATCGACAACTTTTTCATCCAGCCACACGCGGCGGTCGCGTGTTATCGGAATTACGCGGCATCTAATTTTCTCTGTAAAGTTTTTGAAGTTACTCATAATTGCTAACAACAGATATATCAATACCTATTTCGTGCATTTTATTACATCTGTACCTTTCAATAATAGTATATATTATTTCCACTGCCGCGTCTGGTTGATCTTGTGCTTCTCAAAATATACTTCCGCCAAATTGACGTCAAACCGATTTGCCAATTCCATCAAATAATTCAACACGTCCGCAAACTCCTCGCGCAGATTATCGTGATTGTCAGGCTTTTTCTTGCCCTTAAATCTCGTCTCTTTGCGAATTGCTTTCGCCAACTCGCCAACTTCCTCGGTAAACAATAAGAATACTTCGGTAACAGAATTTTTATACCATCCTTTTTATTTACACGTTTGATCGAGGTGTTTTTGTAATTCAGTTAAGCTGATTATTTGCGAGCTCGTAGCTTTCTCCTTATTGCTAATTTTACTCAAAATATTTCTTCAGCGTCACCGTATCACCCACCCGGGCTTCACGGGTAGTCTTCAAGTTGGTGACGATGTAGCCAATTTCGCCAGTATCGAGCGATAGGTCGGGAATCATGCCGGGGCTGAGATGGCCAACTTCCAATGCTAAGCCATTTGCACCAGTCGCCATCATGTGGATTGATTCACCTTTTTTGATCTGCCCGTCAACCACCCTGACATACAAAATCACCCCGCGGTAATCATCATAATAACTGTCGAAAATCAGTGCCCGGGTCGGATCATCTGGCTGACCAATTGGTGCCGGGATTCGCTCAACAATCGCCTCTAAAACCTGATCAATATTCTGCCCAGTTTTGGCAGAAATATGAATAATTTCGCTTTCATCGCAGCCCAGCAAATTGATCACCTGCTTGGATACTCGCGGCACATCGGCAGCTGGCAAATCAACTTTATTGAGCACCGGGATAATCGTCAAATCCTGCTCCATCGCCAAGTAAACATTCGCCAACGTCTGAGCCTGAATGCCCTGACTGGCATCAACCACCAACACCGCCCCCTCACAGGCCTGCAATGAGCGGCTAACTTCATAACTAAAATCAACGTGGCCAGGCGTATCGATAAGGTTGAGATCGTAATCTCCAGCTGGCGGTAATCCTTCCAATGAATCGATAGCCCTGTCGCTGGCGTTGTCTGCGACATTCGATTGAGAGGAAGCGGTTGCCGCTGGCTGACGGTAATGATATTTCATCCGCACCGGCGCCAATTTAATAGTAATACCTTTCTCACGCTCGAGATCCATCGAATCCAGCAGCTGCGATTTCATCTCGCGCTTCTCCACCGTCCCCGTCATCTCCATCATCCGGTCAGCCAGCGTCGATTTGCCGTGATCAATGTGAGCGATAATGCAAAAATTACGAATATTCTCCATTAGCGCATAGACTCCAATCTTCCAAATAGCATCTTTCTTAAGCGCGTCAAAACCGGATCAATTTCTGACAATTTTAGCCACTTTGACGCGGCGGCGTACACACCAAAGCTAACCATTGAAATAACAACAAACTTCGGAAAAGCACTAAAGAAACTATCATCGTGATAACGAAACGGTAGAACCAGCACGCCGACATAACAAACTACGCCGGTAATAATTCCAGCGATTACCATCCTAAAAATTGCCTGCATAAATATCAGATCAAACATCTTTGGCATTTGACGATTCATCACAACCAATAAAATCACCACCTCTAAAACTGCTACTGTTGATTGCGCCCAAGCCAAACCATACGCACCCATTTTCAAAACCATAGATAGAACAATTGCTAAAATAATGTTCAGAGAAATAGAGAAAATTGAAATATAAAGCGGAGTTTTCGTATCTTGGCGAGCGTAAAATGCTCGCGCGGCCATATGGTAAATAGTTCGGAATAAAATCGCCACCACTAAGCAGCCTAAAATTCCCGCAATCAATTGGTTACCGCCGTTACGAATAAAATGGACAACGTAACCGCGTGTAAAGAAAATCACCACTGCCACCGGTAAGGCCATCCAAAAAATAATCCTCAGCAGAGAGCGTAAGTCCTTTTGAAACAGATCATCACGGCCCTCGCCTAAATGCTCAGTAAGTTTAGGGAAGGCGGCATTAGAAATTGCCACGCCGATGAGATTAATTGGCATCAAATGTAGGGTTAACGCCTGTTGATACGCCCGAACCGTACCGTCCGCCAAACGAGATGCCAAGTTAACTTCGACCAAACTCACCACATAATCCATGCCCTGATCAACCGACCTAGCCGGTAGCAACGATAGGACTTTCCTAAATCCTCTATTGCGCCAATAGATCTTAAAATTATAGTCAAAGCCCAAACCTGCTAGCCCAACCGCACTCACAATCAGCTGTAGGAATGACCCCAACACCACACCAAGCGCCACACCCATAATTCCACCATCAAATATCTGCCAACCGAATAAATTGATACCATTAGTGAACCATACCGTACCAATGATAATTCCGACATTATAAATCATTGGCGCTAGGGCACAGAACATAAATCGCCCAACCGCTTGCTGGATACTGGCAATCACCGAGGCAATAGCAAAAATAAACGGATTCACCGCAATCACCCGCATCATGCTCACCGCCAAAGCGTGGCCCGACTCACTCAGACCTGGCGCAATTAGATATTTCATCAATGGATCAGCAAAAATAATAATCAACACCGACGCGACCATCGTTACTAGCGCCATAAAATTGATCATACTAGAGCTAATCTGCCACGCCGACTGCTTATTTCCCTTAACCCAGCGCTCATTAAAAACTGGGATAAAAGTCACGCTGAGGGCGCCAGACACCAACACAGCGAACATAAAATCTGGCACCATAAACGCCGCCGTGTAGGCGTCTAATCCGACAGGATAGCCAGCCAGCGCGCCGTTTTCGCTTGGCATATAGGCAGAGTTAAGCAATCGATCGCGGAAGAATCCCAGCAAGCTCGACAACAACGTCGAGCCAGCCAAAATGGTTGCAGCTAACTTGACTGTCAGCCGCTGATTAATTTTATCGACAGTTCTCCGGACGCGCCCCATAACAATTTACGCGTGTAATTTGGCTTCCTTTGGCAGCTTTGTTCCCTGGAGAATTTCATCGACTGCCGCCTCTTCTAGAGTTTCATATTTAAGAAGTGCATCCTTAAGATCCTCAAGTGACTTACGATTTGCAACCAATACCACTTCTGCGCGACGCGCCGCCTCTTTGATTAGTGTCTCAACCTCTTGGTCGATTAACTCAGCAACCGCGTCTGAGTACGGCCGCTCACGAGTCATTTTATCAAACATTAGCCCACCGTTATCTTCGTGGAAAACTTGGTCGCGAAGTTTTTGACCCATACCTTGCTCAATCACCATATCACGAGCAATTTCAGTAGCTTTCCTTAGGTCTGAACCAGCACCCGTAGTAATGCCATCATCGCCATAGATCAGTTTCTCGGCAATTCGACCGCCCATCGCCCGAGCCAAAATATCCTTAAACTCGTAAACGTTCGTGTAGATCTTATCTTCCGGCGGCAAGAACCAAGTCACACCGCCCGTACTGCCGCGCGGAATAATTGTTACCTTATGAACTGGATCAGAATCTGGCAGAACATGACCGACAATGGCGTGGCCCGCCTCATGGTAAGCTGTCAATTCTTTCTCGTGTTCATTCATCACCTTAGCTTTACGCTCTGGACCGATGGCTACTCGCTCAAACGCTTCAGTCAATTCACCGTTAGAGATCTTCTTTTTATTCCGCCTTGCTGCAATGATTGCTGCCTCATTAGCTATATTAGCGAGATCCGCACCAGACGAGCCAGCTGTCTTGGCCGCCAATTTATCAAGATCAACAGTGTCGTCAACTGGTTTTTTCTTAAAATGAACCTTTAAAATTGCTTCACGATCTTTACGCTCCGGCAATGTAATTGTCACTCGCCTATCAAATCGACCCGGTCGCAATAAAGCAGGGTCCAAAACGTCAGCGCGGTTAGTTGCCGCTAGAACAATGACATTTGTTTCACCATCAAAACCGTCCATTTCCACCAAAATCTGGTTCAAGGTCTGTTCACGCTCATCATGGCCACCACCCATACCAGAGCCACGCTTACGCCCCACCGCGTCAATTTCATCAATGAAAATAATACACGGCGCATTTTTCTTTGCTTTAGAGAATAAATCTCGCACTCGCGAAGCACCAACGCCAACAAACATCTCCACAAACTCTGATCCGGAGATTGAGAAGAACGGCACACCAGCCTCACCCGCTACAGCGCGCGCCAACATGGTTTTACCAGTACCTGGATTACCGACCAGCAAGACGCCCTTCGGAATCTTAGCCCCCAAATCCTTATACTTCTTTGGGTGTTTTAAGAAATCGACAACTTCTTGCAAGTCCTGCTTGGCATTATCATTGCCAGCAATATCTGAGAATAAGACTTTTTCTTTATCTTGCCCGTACAGACGAGCCTTACTCTTACCAAAACCCATAGCCTGATTATTTTGGCCTTGCGCCTGACGCATCATAAACATAAAGAAGACGACAATAATCAACACTGGCGCCACTATCACCGCCAAGTTCCACACTACCTCACCGGTTGTTGATGGTGGAATAACTTTAACCTCTACCTTAGCATCCTTATTTAAGCCCTGCTCATAAATGCTACCAGATTCCTTAACTGATCGCTCGGTAGGCTTAGGCTGGTCTTTAACGGTGACCTTAATGTCATTGCCCTGAATTTCTAATTGAGCAATCTTACCTTCGTTCGCCCGACGAACCACATCTGATAAAGCTACGTCCTTAAGGTTAGACACAGGGAAGAGTGTTGCATAAAAAATCAACGCTACAAAAATTATAATTGCCCAAAACAGTCCAAATTTTACAATCTGATTTATTCCGTTCTTGCCGTTTCTTTGAGGCATCTTAACAGCCATTCTCAACTAATCCTTTCGCCTATACTAATCAAACTCTGTCTATTATAACATCTCTCATTGTCAATTTCATCATAATACCACCACCAATTTGCCAACACGAACCAGGTTTTCCGGTTTTTATGGCAATGAGCGTTCGCTCCAACTGAGAACCCAGTAACGAAACGTCGTAATGTCGTAAAATATAATAGTATATTAATTCTTGTGCGACATTACCGTCAATCATAGTCAAAAAATATCGACTATTTACAGCCTCATCAAACCACTCTAGCTCCTGCTCAATCTCTATCCTCAATTTTCTCTGCTGTCGCCAAACCTCATACACGCCAGCCTTTTGATACTCATCAAGTTCACAATTTATCCGACGCCTAAATCTATTCCTTTGATATGCATCGCTTTGATTTGTTTCATCTTCACACCATTCCAACTTTTGGCGGATTGCATATTCATAAATTCTCTGCTTCGTCCATCCACTCATTGGCCTAGCAATCTCACTATCACTCATACCAGCCAGTCCACGCCACCTGGAACCACGAGTTAAATTCATGGCCACAGTCTCAATAATATCTTCTCGATGATGCGCCGTCACTATCATCCCATCAAAATCTGCCGCCACGCCACGCAAAAATTCATAACGCCTTTGTCGCGCCAATTCTTCGCTAGCGCCAGAACCCAACTTCTCGCGCCTACAAACAAATTGAATCTTATATTTGTCAGCTAAAGCCTCAACAAACCTAGCATCACTTGCCGAATCCTCACGAATACCATGATCAAAATGAGCGACCACCAGATCTTTTTCTGTCCGCGACATTAAATCCAGTAATACTACCGAATCAATCCCACCACTGACTGCGACAATATATCTCACCCATCTATTATCTCACAAAATACTTATACCCAAAACGTATTTGGCAAAATCTGTACTATCTGTTACAATCAATGAGTCGTGGCACCGTAGCTCAGCTGGTTAGAGCGCAGGACTCATAAGCCTGAGGTCGGTGGTTCGGGTCCACCCGGTGCTACCAGAGATTATTTATTTTCCTCGTCAACTGGCGAGGAATTTTATATGACTAGATTAACTCTAATTCATCAGATTGAACACCATCTAGGGCAGCCAGCTGTCGCGACACAAAACTATCCAGCTCCCACGAATTGCGCTGTCGATCCCAAGTTGCCAATTCCTTTTTTCGAGTTACCTCTAAAAATTCAGACAATTCGCTGATATTTATTTCCATGATATTTTTCCTTTTTGTGTTAATTATTTAACTGTCCTTATATTATCATAAATTTGACAAAAAAGCAATACCTTTTTAGCCTATTATTTACCTTTTTATTCCGCTTGTGCTACACTAGTGGGGAAGGATTTATACACAAACATGACCCCCGTAACAATCTCATCACTAGCCATCATATTTTTTGCGGCAATTATCCACGCCAGCTTTCAACTAAGCGTCAGTGTATTGACACTGCTAAGCGGTCATTCAATTGGCAAAAAAACTGCTCAACAAAAAATCTTTCGCATGAGTAATAGTTTTGTGATTGGCGTATTGACCACCACTCTACTACTGATTAGCTCCGTTTCTTACTTTTTGTCTCTGTTAGTCCATCATGTCACCAGCGCCGAGCAGCTCGTTGCTGCAATTGTTTCCGGAATGATGTTTGGATTAGGCATCGCCATCTGGGCATTTTATTATCGCCGCCAGCCTGGCACCTCATTATGGATTCCGCGCGGCTTTGCTGATTATCTAAATAAACGCACCAAAAAGACTAAAAACTCTTTTGAAAGTTTTGCCCTAGGCCTAACCAGTGTCATTGCAGAAATTATCTTCATCATTGCGCCAGTGATTGCTGCTAGCCTAGCCATAATCACCTTACCAAACCCATTACTACAAGTTGCCGGCGTCGTTACTTATATCATCATATCAATACTACCCCTTTTAATTATCATTGTGCTAGTCGGCGGTGGTCACAATATTTCTAGTCTGCAAAAATGGCGAGAAAATCATAAACGATTTATACAATTTGCAAGCGGTGGAAGCTTACTTATCTTAGCCGCCTTTATGTTTGTTGATCGCGTTATTGGCGTAATCAGCTACGGAGGTAGCCTATGGTAAGATCCGAGCAAATTTATGTTACAAAACAAGGGAAGCGACAGTCAGAAGAATTTAGCCCAGATAAGCTACATAATTCTATATTTGCTACCTGCCTGAGCGTTCGCACGCCAGAAGGACAGGCCCAGGACATTGCAAAAACCGTCACTTTAGGTGTTATGAATTGGTGTGAAACTCGCCCGGAAATAACTTCTGCCGACATTCGACGACAAGCTCAGCGTATTATGAAAGACCTACATCCCGACGCGGCTTATTTATATAAGAATTATAAAACTATAATTTAGGAGATTTAATGTCACAAAAACCGACATTTGACTATGACTATATCGTAATTGGTAGCGGCGCTGGCGGTTCGCCAGCAGCCAGTATATTGGCTAGTACTGGCAAAAAAGTTGCTATTGTAGAAAAATCAACATTTGGCGGGGAATCACCAAATTGGGGAGACGTACCGACCGGATTTATGTCCTACACCATCAACACTTATCAGATTGCCAAAAATGCTGCTAAGTTTGGGTTACGCACTAACTCCGTTGGCTATAACTACCCCTCCCTGCTCTCCTGGAAAGACGTCGTCACCAGAAGAACTGGCGCCGGCGGAAACCGTCGCTACTATGAGAAACAAGGCATTAGCGTGTTTGCAGGAAACGCCCACTTCTTAAGTCCAAACGAAATTGCCGTAAATCGCAGACACTTATCGGCCCGCAAATTCCTTATTGCCACTGGCTCTGATTGGCAAATTCCAAAAATTCCTGGATTAGAAAACACCACATACTACACCCCAAAAACTATCTTCAATCTAAAGCGACTACCGAAGACCATATTTGTTATAGGGTCGAGCACTACAGCCCTGGAGCTGGCTCATATATTCTCAGTTTTAGGCGCTAAAGTCTATATAACAGAAGAGTCATCGCGAATCTTGCCGAATTTTGACGAGGAAGTTAGCAACCTCCTAACTAACGACGCAAAGAAAAACCGTAATATATCCGTCCTGACCTACACCAAAGTTATTTCAACCCAAAAATCTTCAATACAAAAACGCATTACTTTCCTACAGGGTCAAGTTGAAAAATCAGTACGTGTTGATGAGATTTTAATTGCCGACCAACAAATACCTATGACAGACTTGGGATTAGAAAATGCTGGCGTAAAATACACAAGAAAAGGTGTTTCTGTCGACTCTTCCCTACGAACCTCTGCGCGACATATTTTTGCTGCCGGAAGTGCCGTGGATGTTACCGTTCAAACACATGAAGTTTTAAGCCAAAGCCGTATAGCTGCTCATAATTTGCTGCATAATAACAAGCTAAAGACAGACAGCTCACCACGCTTACAAGTAGCTTTTACACAACCGGAGATTACCCAAGTAGGTATGAATGAAAATGATTGCCGAAAGAAAGGCGTAAAAGTTAAAATGGCAATTGTCCCGCTGACAGCCACTGTACGCAGCAATATTACCGACCAGCGAACAGGATTTGTGAAGTTAATTATTAATCAAAGACGAGTAATTATTGGGGCAACAATCGTCGGACCGCACGCCAGCGACATAATAGCTGAACTCTCTCTAGCAATTAGACATAAAATCACTAGCGATGAACTGGCTTCCACACCGCACTGTTTCACTTCCTGGTCAGAAGCTGTACGAATTGCCGCCGGAAAACTTCTCTAATTACCCCTGATGCGCTATAATAAGCTCCACGGGGGCGTAGCTCAGGGGTTAGAGCAGTCGGCTCATAACCGATTGGTCGCTGGTTCGATCCCAGCCGCCCCCACCACAGACTGAACTTGAAATTGATAATCATAAGATGAATATTTTTATTATTCCTGCTACAATATTATGTGGTAACTATTAAATTTGTAAAATGAACAAACTAAAACTCAAACGATTAATTTACAGAGTACAGCACGATTATTTAACTTTAAATAATATTGTTATTGCTGCGGCTGTTTTAATTGCCATGAGCTGGGCATGGGGCTCTATTGAATCAATGCAAAAAAATTACGAGCTGCAGCGCACTATTGAGAATAAACGCCAGCAAGTAGAGATCGAGAAGCTACAAGTTTCCCTACTGGAATATGAGTCAAAATACTACCAAAGTGAAGAGTATCAAGAGCTGACCCTCAGACAACGAACTGGCAAAGGTCTCCCTGGCGAGAAGCAACTAATCACTCAGTCATTTGAAGATGCGGCTGCTGCAGAAAAACCCACACCAAACACTGTAAGAACCGACAGTAATTTCCAACAATGGATGAACTTTTTGTTTGGCGGGAATAGCCGCAGACGCTAACTTGTTGCAATTATTATGCCAACCTGATATTATAACTAGGTATCGCGGGGTAGAGCAGCCTGGTAGCTCGTTTGGCTCATAACCAAAAGGTCGTAGGTTCAAATCCTACCCCCGCCACCAAGAAAAATCCCTCTTCTTTCGGAAGGGGGCTTTTTCTTTTAGGTTACTTACATACACTAAAACAATTCTCCCTGACGCTCACCCCAAGAAGCCTCAGCAGACTCAATCATATCTTCCGGCACTTGACAGCTTGAACTTGCAGCTGAAGAATTTCCATTCTCCCGATTCTTCCTCGCACGCTCCAGAGCCTTACGTGCCAAAGCTGCGCCTCGTCTATTTATCTCTCTTTGCTCCTCGGATAGTGAGACTCTTCCTGGCTTAGGATGCATCAAATCAGATTCAGACGGCTCTCCATAAGGCCTATGTCGACTTCTGCGCCACAAACCTCTCATATTAGGCCGCTTTCCGCTACTCGATAAACCACCACTACACTCAGGTCGATCGCCATCAACACTATATCCGTAATCATAATAAGTGCCACAGCCCTGATCAACACGTCGATCAGCCTCGCCTTCGGGCGTAGTGTCATATACCGGCAACATCGGAGTTTTTTCCACAATTGTATTATACCATAATAAATGATAAGTTTCAATACAATCAAAAAACTCCCCTGCTATTTTGCAGAGGAGTTGTGGCACCTGTTTGTTTGGTTATACTATATCACCAAACACGCTTATGGTGCAAGCAAAAGACTATTTCTTCTTAGATATTGTCAAGAAACCGTTGCGTGGATTTTCTTTTACAATACGATCTTCTGGCAAATCACATGGAGTGCCCTTCTCATTCTTCTCAACCTTAGCGAAGAAATAGATGGTTTGAGTCTTGCCGCCGCGCAAAGTTACGTCAGTCTTATGCAAGTAGTATGTGATGCCCTTTGAATTGGTATGCTTGTAAGCCATTTGGTTATGTACCTCCTATTAATGCTATACCTATATAGATTACTATCTCTATATCACCCCTGTCAAGCTAAAAAAGCTTATTTCGCTGCTTCAACATTAATTTTAATACGCCCAAGATAACCAGGCGCACTATAATAATCACGGCAATCAGTATTGTCACCAACAGCGACCATCCAGCAAAGTCAGCAGACCACACTGGTGATACAAACGTATGATAATACGGCTCGGTCGAAGGAGCTTCAAACTGTAGATTAGCAACCTTAGCAGCAGGATACTTCTCCCATTCTTCATTAATACAATTTATGTATCTTGGGTCTGCCTGTGTCGTAAATCTACCATAGCCACCCTGCTGAGCCTTGGCATCGCAGACGAAACGAACTTTTGAAACCGTATCATTATTTGATCGATTTTTAATTGCCTCTTCAAACTCTTTTAATTTCTGTTCGTACGCTCGCTTATAAGTATGATCTAAGGCTATTTTGCCCGGATGAGCGTTCATATGCATTGAAACATATCTCTGCAAATCGTACAGACGTCGCTGAAGACTAACTATGTCACCGGTTTTGTCAGCATTCTCTACAGATTCTCGCCGCTCCACCATGCCAACATTATTAAGACGAAGAAATGTTGCCGAAATAAAAGAAGACATGACTAATAAAATGACAAGCTGCCAAGTCTTAATTTGACTGAGCCGCTTAATCCTAAATTTAGTCTTTCTCTTGTCTATTACCATCCCACCATCTTCTCTCTAATTTTAGTATATCAAATTATCTAAATGACGAGAACCTACCCAACTTACAGTGCTATAATAAAGTTATGAGGATTTATTTTTCGGGAATTGGTGGTGTCGCCATCGGTCCACTTAGTAGGATTGCCTTAGATGCAGGATATGACGTCTGCGGCTCAGATAAATCACCAAATCTTATCACTGATGAGCTAGAAGCGGCCGGCATATCTATTTCCTTTGACCAATCTGGTGAATATTTACGGTCAGAGCATAAAAAGGTGCCTTTTGACTGGTTCATTCATACCGCCGCATTACCTAACAATCACCCAGAGTTAGTTTTAGCCAGAGAATTAGGCATAAAAACCAGTAAGCGCGACGAGCTATTGGCGCAGATAATTGCCAACAAGAACCTGAAGCTCATTGCAATTGCCGGCACCCACGGAAAAACCACCACCACAAGCATGTTAGTCTGGGTGATGCAGCAACTGCAAATTCCCGTCAGCTATTCTGTTGGCTCGACATTAAGCTTCGCGCCAAGTGGAGAATTTAATGAAAATAGTCAATTTTTCGTGTACGAGTGTGATGAATTTGATCGCAATTTCTTACATTTTTCTCCGGAAATTAGCGTAATTACTTCGGTAGATTATGACCACCCAGACACATATCCAACAGAAAAATCTTATTTAGAGGCTTTCCATGAGTTTGGCGAAAAATCCAAAAAAGTTATTGTCTGGCAAGAAAACTCCACCACATTTAATCCAAAAAACCTAATCACTTTAAGTGGCGCCGATCAAAATATTACCATACCCGGTAAACATAATCGAAAAAATGCCACACTGATAATTGAAACGTTAAAGCACATACCCACATCCGCCAATAAGTCAGAAATATATCAAGCAATTAATTCTTTTCCAGGCTCAGGGCGTCGCTTTGAAAAATTGGCCGACAACTTATATTCTGATTATGGTCATCATCCAATTGAAATTCGCGCAACATTACAAATGGCCCGGGAGTTATCAGACCAGGTAGTGCTAGTATATCAACCACATCAAAACGTACGTCAGCATGAAATAATAGACCAGTATAGCGCGGATATTTTCCGTGATGCTAATGAAATTTACTGGCTGCCAACCTACTTAACTAGAGAAAATCCAGACCTACCAATTCTGACACCACAACAACTCACCAAAAATATTGATCCAGAAAAACTTCATTTTGCTAATCTTGATGATAATCTGTGGCAAAATATTACCACAGCGCAAAAATCAGGAAAACTGGTCCTCTGTATGGGTGCGGGTACAATTGATGGCTGGATTCGTGAACAATTAGCTAAAGACTAGCGATCATCGCCACTGCCGTGAATCTTTCCACGACTCTGACGACTAAGCAGTTTATCGTTATTTTTACGCGCTACTTCCTCCAAGCTACTGCCAAGCAGATGAGATATAGAATTAATATACCAGAGTGCATCACCCAGCTCCTTAATGATTGCGGCACGATCATCTTCAGAGATTTTGCCATCTTTGTCCCGTAATATTTTCTTAAATTTCTCCATTACTTCACCGGCTTCGCCACTCAAACCGAGGACCTGAGACATTAGTCTAGCATCAACATCACCATACTGATGAGAATCTTTATCTGTCAATGTAGAAAGTGCTTTTGTTGAGTAGTCGTTAAATTTCATAAAACTCCTTAATTTTAGTATATTATCTGTGCGCCGCTTTTACAAAATTGATAATTCTACCCTCACTCAGCCAACGCTGTTCGTAGGCGGTAAGGATTTTGTAGTCTTCGCCGAGATCTGACTCGTGCAAATCAAAGGTCAATTCTTTCAAACACCAACCTTCAGTAACCAGCTGCTCGAGACTCCAATTGAAAAAGTCAGGATTGTCATGTTTGATGATTAGCGACCCGTCAGGTTGTAATAATTCGGCATAAGTTTTTAGAAAATGCGGATGCGTCAAACGACGTCCAGCACTGCGCTTTCGCAGAAATGGATCAGAGAAGGTTAGCCAAATAGCATTTAGCGAGTTAGGTGTAAACAACTCGCCAAGCTGATCAGCCCGAGCTCTAACAAAAAACACATTATTAAGCCCGCGAGCCTCCGCTTCCCGCGCACCTTTCTGCAAGCGATCGCCCTTGACATCAACCGCCACAAACACCTGTTCCGGATGACGGGTCGCCAACTCCACTATAAACATACCGTTACCAGCACCAATTTCCACCACATCAACCTGGTGCGGTACCCATTCATCAAACTCAAAGCATAGCGGCGAGTTGTGAAACAGCGCAAATTTATATTTTTTACGCTTGCGGGTAATAATAAACTGATTCGGATCGACAAAACTCATATTTTACATTATACTAAATCAATAATGGATAAGCTTATAAAACAGTTTTTGGACTCTTCTACTTTAGGGCAATGGCTACATGGAAATAACATGGGCTGGCTAATTAGCGAGCGTATTATTGACACCATAAGCGTTGTTGCTGGTTCCGTTTTTGTATACTTTATCGTAAAATATTTACTTTCTTCAGCGATACATTACTCAATTCGCTCTACCGCTAAACATCGGTCCTGGCACCACAAGGATATAGAAAAACGTGAAAAAACCCTTATTCAGTTAACCCGCAGTTTCTGGCGAATTATAATTACGTTTTACGTTGTTGCCATCATTGCTAATAAGTTATTTTTGTTCGATTTATCACCGCTCTTTGCTAGCGCCGGAATAATTGGTGTGGCCTTAGGATTTGGCGCCCAGTCACTAGTTAAAGACTTCCTGTCTGGAATTTTTATCATCGCCGAGAACCAATATCGCGTCGGTGACGTGGTTGACATCATGGGCGCCGCCGGCACGGTTGAAAGAGTTGGCACTCGCACCACTGTTATACGCGACTCTGGCGGTAATGTCCATTACGTACCCAACGGCACAATTCAGCATGTCATCAACAAAACGATGGGCTACAGCATGTCGCGCTTTAGTATTTATATTGACCCCAGCTCTGATATATCTGAGGTTACACACATTATTAATTCTACTGGCGAAAAATTAGCCAAAGAAAAAGCTTGGCAAAAGAAAATTATTGATCCACCTAAATTTGTTTCTGTCGGTGACATTACTGGGAGAGGTACGGAATTAATTATCGCTGGAAAAACTCAGCCATCCGACCAATGGGCAGTAACTTCTGAAATGCGTCATCGCTTGTTGCAAAACTTTGACCGCGAAGGAGTCCTTCTGGCAACGCTGCCAACACCAACACCAATAATTAAAAAATAGTTTAGTTACTACGCAGACCCAATTCTTTGTCACTGAGCACATCGTTAGAAAATGCTTTGATTTTGCTTACGTTGTCTACTTCCTTATCATATACACCCAGGAAGTCTTTTAGCGTACCATGATTAACCTGACCCTGGGCGTCAAATTCACGACTCTTCTCGTTAGCATCTTTACTTATCTGCTTTCGACGTGACGAATATTCAGGACGACTCAAATCCAAACGATAAGCATCAGTTTTATAGTATGTAAACATGGCCACCAGGACCAAAAAAACAGAGATAGTAATTGTTAACCCAATAAAAGTCACGAACTTATACTGACACAACAAGTCTTTTAGCCTATCCATTTTGGCCTCCAGAAATTGAGCCCTTAACAGCCTGAACCTCTTCCCTATACCTAATCAACAAATCATTCATCGTCTTTATGTCTTCAGACAAGCGATTTCGCGCGTCTCTGGCAGCAATCAACTTTTGATAGTAATCCGCTATATTATCTAGGCAACTAGCTCGCTGCAATTCGGTCATTGCTGTATCATAATCATTATAATTACTATTAAACTTAAGTCGCGCTGACTCAAAATTATTAGTGATATTGACTAATTTAGAGCTATCCAGCTTGTTAATGGCTAGCCTACCGTTTAATCTGGCCATCAGTTTAGTAGAAATAGAATTATACCTTTGACCAACATTAACCCTAGTTAATGCGTCATTGGTATGAATATTCTTAACAGCCACTCGCACAGAACTACAGTTTTGACGAAGTGCTTTAGTAATTTCTGAATCAATACTAACGTCCACTGATTCAGCCAAAACTGTCTGTGGTGTGATTAGCAGACTTGAAGCAACTAAAAAAGACGCGAGATAGAAAGTGGTTTTTCTCATCACTTAATATTATCTCACGTCTTCTTGAATATAGTCAAATATTACTTAAAGCGCTTTTCGACGTTACCCTTAACGTCTTTCGCAGTTTCCGTGACAGCATCGCCTACTTTTCGGGAACCAACTTTTAACGAATCAACGCTATCTTTAGCTACCGCAGCCGCCTTACCGGCAACCTTTTCTGTGTCAGCCTTCAATTTGACGGCTTTCTTCTTTAAATCTTTACGAGTCTCTTTACCGCTCTTTGGCGCCGTTAAAATTCCTGCTGCAAAACCTGCTGCTGCTGCACCGATAATTGCTAATACTTTTTTCATATTACTACTCCTTTTTATTTAATTATTTTTTACGAAACAATCCTGATATTTCACTAAAAACTTTTGTTGGCGACAACCATTCGGTCGCACTGGCAACATTTGTCGTAATTCTGCCAACACTCTTCATGATTGCGTTAATCCTTACCAACAGGGTAATAACTACCACCAGCAACGCCACGATAATAACAGACAATAACCCGACTATGATCGATAATAAGATTATGGTTGTTTGAATATCTTCCACGCCTTGCCTTTCTGTAAAAGTTTATATTTCTTATGTTTATTGTAGCATGCTTTACTAATTTGTTTGTATTAGATAATCTAACTATTTGACTATAGCATAAGCTTATTAAAATGTCAATAGCCCAATCTTCGAACAAAGTTATTGCGGTAAAATAATACGGTTATGCAAAACATTATTAAGAAGTATATTCCAGAATTTGTCTATGGCGCAGTCGATGGCACCGTAACAACATTCGCGGTCGTGGCGGCCTCAGCTGGAGCTGGAATTTCCAGCGCGGTAATCCTTATTTTAGGTATTGCTAATTTAATTGCCGATGGATTCTCAATGGGATCCAGTGCCTACTTAGCAGCCAGCGCCGAACATGACGAGTTGGTTCATAATAAGAAAAAAACAGTCCTCATCAAAAATAATAGGACTAATGACATTTTCAGCCTTCGTCATAGTTGGCAGTGTACTGGTCCTGCCCTACTTAATTGATGTTATAGTAAACCTAAAAATTTCCAGCACAACATTATTTTACGTTAGCTCAATATTAACTGCTGTCGTATTCGTATTAATCGGCTTCATTAAAGGAAAAGTTAGCGAGCAATCGCCGTAGCGATCATCCGTAATCACTCTAACGCTAGGTGCAATTGCAGCTGGTTTGGCTTACTTTGCTGGTGATATTTTAGCATCTTGGTTAGGTGTTCGAATATAACCCTCCGGTCATCTACTTTGGCAGAAAATCCAGATTATTCATGATACAGTAGAAATATGAGCCATCACTCCTCCTCGCCTGCCATGCCCGGTGTCAATCTGGGTGGCTGGCTGGTGCTAGAACGATGGATGACGCCAAGTGTATTTGCCGAAATAGACGCGACCAACGAATATGAATTATCTCAAACCGTAGACGGACAGGCGCGCATCCAGCAGCATCGACAAACCTTCATCCAAGAAGCTGACCTCAAATGGCTGGCGCACGCTGGTATACGACTACTAAGACTGCCGATTGGCTACTGGGCGCTCGAGGATCAGCCGCCGTATCTATCAGCAAAACCACAGATTGATTGGCTGATGGACATGGCTCGGCAGTATGATTTACAGGTGCTGCTCGATCTCCACGCCGCGCCTGGTGCTCAAAATGCCAGTGACCACAGCGGTAGCGGTAATACCGGTAACGTTCAATGGTATCAACGCGCCAATCAACAAAAGACCACGCAGATACTACTGGATATCGCCAGTGAATACGGCGGGCATCCAGCGCTATGGGGTATCGAACTGCTCAATGAGCCCCTGGTGAACACCCGACGTGAACGATGGCAATTGTGGCGGTGGACACGCAAAACGAGCCGAACATTGCGTAGTAAATTGCCGCCTCATGTGCGCATCGTGGCGTCTGATTGTTACCAGCCAGCCTGGTGGTCGGGGCGCGTCGGGTCTAATACGCTGGATATACATCATTATCAGTGCTTCTCCGATACGGACAATCAAGCGACGTCGCTAACTCACCACCGTCAGGTACTTGACCAACGGTCTGGCGAGTACCGCGATTATGCCCAGCAGCAGCCACTAATCATCGGCGAGTGGAGTGCTGCCCTGCCGCCAGGCGTTGCCAGCGATAGTACCGAATACGCCCACTGCCAATCGCAACTTGCCGTACCAGCAAACGTTGACGCTTGGTTTTACTGGAGTTACAAGACTGAAAGCCCTGGAGCTTGGAACTTTCGAGATTGCTACAGCAAGGGGTGGTTTAACGGTATGCTTAGCTCACGGTAGATGGTATAATGGATATATGTCTTTTCCTAAATTAATTTACAGTATCGCAGTCCTGGTCATTATCGCTTGGGTATTGAGCATGGTATTTCGCCTTGCCGCCTGGTTGATCAACGGGTTGCTTTATGTTGCAGTTCTGGTTGTTGTTATTGGCCTTATTGCACAATTTATCAGCCAGAAAAAGCAGCGAAAATAACTCGCCTGTCACTATAGAATAATCACGGCAGATTTACGCCGCCGTGATGTATATTATAATCCTAATTCTCGTAGTTGCACTGGATCAACCGTCGACGGTGAGTCCATCATCACATCGACACCCGAACCATTCTTTGGAAAGGCTAAGGTTTCGCGAACATTAGTTTCGTCGATGAGCTCCATGAGGATGCGGTCGACGCCAAAGGCGCAACCAGCGTGTGGCGGTGCGCCGTATTTGAAGGCGTTTAGCATGGCGCCAAATTTTTCTTCGACGTAGCTTTTGCTAAAGCCAAGCAGATCAAACACTTTGTACAGCACCGCTGGGTTGTGGTTGCGCACGCCGCCAGAGCAAATTTCGTAGCCGTTCATCACCATGTCGAATTGATCAGCCACGATAGCGAGTTTTTCGGTATCGGTCGTCGCCGATTCCAGCGCCTTTAGACCGCCCTTTGGCATACTAAATGGGTTATGGCCAAAATCAAGCTTCTTGCCGTGGTCGTCCCATTCATAAAACGGAAAATCGATGATCCAAGCAAACGCCACCACACTCGGGTCTTTCAGGTTGAAATGAGTAGCAAATTCGTTTCTCAGACGGCCAAGCACGGCGTTGACAACTGGGCGAGCGTCAGCACCAAAGAATATAACGTCACCGTCCTCAGGGTTCATTTTCTCTATAAGTAATTTGTGTTCTTCGTCTGACAAGAACTTTGCCACTGGCGAAATCACATCATAAAAACAAGGAGCGTTAGTATGCATTGGTATCACGTGGCCCTGCGCCTCATCTGTATTTTTAATTGTCGCGTACTTGATATAAGCTAAACCGCCCGCCCCCTCACTTTTGGCAATGTCTGTGAATTGGTCAATTTGCTTGCGGCTGAGACTGGCGCCATTTTTGACGCAAATCGCCTTGATACACTCAGCGTTTTTGAACACGCCAAATTCGGTGTCGGCGAATACATCTGTCAGTTCAATCAGCTCCATACCAAAGCGCAAATCCGGCTTGTCCGAGCCATACGTCTCCATGGCGTCGCGGTAGGAAATACGCGGAATTGGACTGCCTTCACCAACAGACAGGTCGCTCAAATCCAGCAATTTCTTGCCCGCAAACTCAGTCGCTAGCTGTCGCATCAACGGTTCGACCTCACGGCGAACTTCCTCGCCGTCCTCAACGAAACTCATCTCCAGATCCAGCTGGTAAAACTCGCCGTACAGTCGATCGGCCCGCGGATCTTCGTCGCGAAAACACGCCGCCAACTGGTAATACCGCGGCACGCCGCCAACCATCAGCAGCTGCTTGAACTGCTGCGGTGCTTGCGGTAGAGCGTAAAACTTACCTTCTTGCAGACGACTGGGGATCAGAAAATCGCGCGCGCCCTCGGGGCTGGAATTTGCCAAAATCGGCGTCTGAATTTCGATGAATTGGCGCTCGTCCATGTACTGATGCATCCGTCGGTACATTTCAGCACGTTTTTTCAGCATCTGTTGCATCTTCGGGCGGCGCAGGTCGAGGTAACGATACTTAAAACGCAAGTCCTCGCCCGCTTGGTTTTCCTCGGCGAACGGCTGAATTGGCAAGGTCTCAGCACGGTTGAGAATTTCCAGATTTTCCACCACGATTTCCACATTACCGCTGGCAATATTTGGGTTTTTCAAACCCTCGCCACGCTCAGTCACCACACCGCTGGCACGAATCACAAACTCATCGCGCAGACTTTCCGCCAAACGAAAGGCTTCCGCCTGCTCAGGATTAATCACCAGCTGCACCAAGCCAGTATGGTCGCGTAGGTCAATAAAAATCAGCCCGCCGTGATCGCGCCGGGAGTGTACCCAGCCCGCTACCGTAATACTTTTCCCAACTTCATCAGAGGTCTTTGCTGCCAAAATTCTATTTTTCATATCTGTTATTATACCACAGCAGCGACAGTTTTATGCTATAATCACCACATGGATAGCTATACGGTGGGCACTGTAGTCATCTTTTGTTCAATTACGTGGATTATCGCCAGTCCCCTTGTGATTTTTCATTATAGAAAATTATATCTCACAGCCTCTCGTGAGCTAGAAGAGTTAAGTCAGAAAAAGACAACCGCAGCAGACGCACAGTCAATCAAGAAACCTATCTCGGAAAATGTACAGCTAGACAAGAAGCCCACTGCAGATGACATGTCTAATTCAGCCACATCGCCCAGCGACCATGAACTGCTCACCAAAATTCGCTCCATGTCACCGTATAATTTCGAAAAATACATCGCTCAATTATTTGAACATTTTGGCTATTCGGCTGCAACCACTCCGTATAAACGTGACGGTGGCATTGATATTGTATTATACAAAAACGGCGTCCAGAGTTATGTCCAATGTAAAAAATATATCGAAAAAATTGTTAAAGTATCCGAAATGCGTGATTTTTATGGTGCGGTTGTTGATCATTTACATGGAGGTGAGGCATTCTTTGTCACTACAAACATCTTCTCCTCAGATGCACGAAAATTTGTGAAATATTCTACCAATGGCAACAGAATACGACTTATTGATAACACGGGACTACTTACCATCATCCGCGCCCTTGAAGATAAAGGTGTCGTAATACCAATTCCTGATGTATCAGACATATCTCAAAAAATTAAACCATGCCCACGCTGTCGCGGCGGTCATCTGGTGATAAGACATAGCAAAAAAGATCGTTCGCCATTTTACGGATGCTCCAATTACCCTGAATGCCATTACATGCAAAAAATAGACTCTTAGCTCTTTAAGTCGTCAGTGTTGCGATTTTTATGCTCAATAACCTTACGGAGTTCTTCATCAGAGTCAAATTCATTATCTATCTTACGACCCAGCAACTCCTCCATAACATCGCCCAGACTCAGTAAACCCACCGTTTCTCGGATCTCATTAATAACAATAAAAAGATGATGCTGAGTTTTTAAGAATGCAGCCAAAGCGTACGATAGAGTCTGATCTTTATCTATATAGTAAATATCTCTACTCATAACTTTTTCTGCACGATAAGATTTTGACTTGCAGTCAATGGTTAACAAATCTTGAATCCTTAACATGCCAACTATATGATCAATATCACCTTGGATAACCGGAAACCGGCTATGGCCTTTTTTATGAAGATCGTCTAAGACTAATGGCCCAAGAAACTCATCCACCGACACCGCCTCGATCATACTTCGTGGCGTCATCACACTCTCAACTATCATATCGTTAAATTTTAGCCCACTATTAATTAGCTTCTTTTCGTTAGCAGAGAAAACTCTACTCGACCGAGCAACTATCTCCAATAGCTCATCCTTCGATTCAACTACACGACTATCATTTACCGTTGGCGAAACCGAACGAATTAGCGAAAACAATAATTGATGACGTTCAATAATCGTTAAGATTTGCTCTTCATATTTTTCATATAACTGCTGTGAATATTTTTGCCACAAACGGATCCGCGCCACTGCACCGATTTCAAGAGCAATTATCATTGATGATATGAGTCCAATTGTCCAGTGAAATAAATTGACACTAATAACTGTTAAAATAACCAGCAGTAAAGACGCCAGTACTCGTTGCAAAGAAATTATATCGTATAAGAATTTTTGCTGGCGCAAATAAATATCGGCCTTTTTATCACCCTTTTTACTTCGACGTTGCAATTCAAATTGACTATGCGACGGCGCATTTGGTCGGATTCCCAGCACAATCAACAACGCCGCTAAAACAGCTAAATATCCAATAATTAGCATTATCATCATAGTTTTATTGTACCGTATTTCGTGCTATACTTGCTAGAGTAAACGGAGGTAAAATGAACAAGAAAAGCTGGATAATTTTCTCAATTATTGTAATAGCAATTGTTGGCGGAATGATTTATATTTCAACACAAAATCGACTCAATGTGAGCGATATCACAAACGATCAGTTGAACACAGCAATAGCCGCAGAGTCCCGAAACGGCAACATTGCCGACCATGAAATTGGCAGTAAGAACGCTAAGGTGACTATTGTTGAGTACGCGGACTATCAATGTCCTGGCTGTAGCGCTGCTGCACCAAAAACTGAAGAAATTGCAAAAAAATACAAGGATAATGTAAGGCTTATCTTCCGCAATTTCCCAATTGCTGGCTCACACCCAAATGCACGCGCTGCCGCAGCCGTCGCTGAAGCCGCTGGACTGCAAGGAAAATTCTGGGAGATGAATAGTCTCTTATACTCTAGCCAGGACGCCTGGAAGAATGCCAGTGCCACAGAGCGCGACACGATATTTAGGTCATATGCAGAAAAACTAAACCTCAACATTGATCAGTATAAAATCGATGTTGCCAGTAGCAAGGTTAAGAATAAGATTGACTTTGATATGGCGTTGGGACGCAAACATGGTGTTGCCGCCACTCCAACCTTCTATGTCAATGGAAAAAACACTGAAATGGATAGCTCGGGCTCAATTGAATCATCAGTAAAAGAAGCGCTTAAAAAGGCTGGCGTAGAAATAAAAGATTAATATTATTTGACGAAAAGCCAAAATCCCGCTCCGGTGCCTTGGAGCGGGATTTATTTATAGTCGTCCCTATTCTATTATGAGAGCGACTGCACTTTTTATTGTGCTATGTATGTTTGCCATTCGGCAGGCACCACATCCACCGCGATCTTTTTGCGCCGGGATGGCACAAACTTGATTGCTATTGGCATGTGTTTTGCACTCCTTATTATTATGTGCAGCCCCACGCGCTTCGACCTTTATCACTTATATATATCAGCAATTTAATGCTTCGGCGCGAGACACATCAACAATGGTACCAAACGTCTATTGGCACGTCAAGCAAAAACATTTTAAAATGCCTACTTATTTATATATTAGAATAAGCGAATTCGCTTGGCAATAACCATAACAAGTAAAATCAACAACGCTGTAAAACTGGTAATTACTGGATATGCCCAAGGCTCCCCCTGAAACGGCAAGGCAATATTCATTCCATACATACCATAAAAGACATTCGGAATTGCCAGCAAAATAGTAATAGCTGTTAAAACTTTCATCCGCTGATTCAAAGTATTATTAGCCACGGTCGAATAGGCATTTTGAATACTTGATATGGTGTGTGCACTGGAGCTAATTGCTACTAAAATCTGCTTGATATGTAAATCAATATCCGCCAGCGCTTCTAAATCTCGTGTTTTAAACAAATGACGGCGATTCTCCATCAGTTGCGCAATAACATGAGATATTCCCTCCAGGCTGCTTTGATACTCATTAAGTGTATCTTCAATTGCTACAAATTTAATAAAATCAGCATTCTCCACCTCGCGACGACTTAGACGCCGCCGAGCATCAGCAATCTTCTCCGTTAACAAATGCACACGTTGTTCGTATTGAGCAATAATATATGCTAGATTTGCAGCAAAAATTCCCGCTGGCCGCTCAGTGGTGCTAAATAAATAATCACTAATTTCTAGAGGCGAGAATTTAGCATACGGCGATATTGTAATATAATGACCGCCCGAAATCGCAATTAAAAATGGCACCGTTTTGCCAGAATCAGTTCTCCCAAACGGCATGCGCGTAAAGACATATTCAACACCATCAGAGAATTCTGCTCGAGGAAGTTCATGAATATCAAGCACATCACGCACTACATTCGTAGACAGCGATAAAGCCTTAGATACACGAACAGCATCAAAACTACCGCCCAAGTGAATCCAGCCATTTTTATGCATTCGATTAACTTGCGTCAGCTTCTCGGTCAGTGATCTGCGCTCAAAATAACCCACCACCATGAAAAAATTATAATATACATAAGCTATATTAGCAATTTAGACTCGAGGTGACGCCCGCGCTACCTACGCCTTAAGAAATAATATCCCACAACAACAGCCAGAGCCATACTAATTGCGGCAATAATCCAAAACATCACTGGATTATCAGCTCCTGGAACTGGCACGTTCATGCCGTATAAGCCAGCAATCATCATCGGGATAGTCAAAGCTACCGTAATTACCGTTAGAAGACGAATCGTCTCATTAAGTCGCGTGTCCATCACTGCTCGGTAGCTATCGCGAACATTTGTAATAGTCCTCAATAAACTTTTACATCGCGCAATTACCTGCTCTAAATCAATCGAAATATCTTCAACATCTTCCTTATCATCTTCCTTCAGACGCAGTTTTTGGGTTGCTAAAAGGCGCTCGATTGCCCAGTTCATCGGAATGAGAGCGTCTAAATAATCGTTCAATTTGCGTTCATATTCAGCCAACGTCGCAATATCATTAACTCTCAATGTATGAATATTATCCGTAGCAGCACGCATTTGACGGTTAATCGTTGCCACCCGCCTCTGGTATTGAGTTGAAATTGCTTCAACCATAGTAACCAGAAGTTCAATTTGCCGATCAGTTCTAATTCGCGTCTTATCAATAAATGGCTGCCATAAACGCCCCAAGCTATCCCGCGATAATGTCACAAGATAATCTTTATTCAGACAAAATAATATTGGCGTGGTAAAATCATTAAAATCATCATCTGTATCTGGTAGACGGGCAATTAGATACGTCCAGTCATTATCAAATTCAATACGCGGCACCTCGTGTGGATCAAGCGCATCACTAATTAAATCCTCGTCCAGACCTAACGTCAATAGCTGAGCCACCTCCTCATCGCTCGGACGCTCACAGCGCACCCAAGAACCTGTACGCAATTTTTCTTGCGTACTAATCACCGAGTCGTTACTTGACGAGCGAAGATACTGTAACATAATTTCTATATTATAAAATAAAATATCTATAAACACAAGAAAACCTGCCCTATCGACAGGAATTTCTTGTGTGCATTATTACGATTTAATTATCGTTCCAGCTGAGCCGTTGATTGCTTCAGCAGTTTTATCTAACGAGGTAATAATTGACGTGCGGCCCGGCTTGCCAGCTAAGAACGCCAGCGCCGCCTGGACTTTTGGTAGCATTGAACCTGCCGCAAACTGACCGCCATCAATGTGTTTTTGAAGCTCGTCCACTGAGACCTCACCCAGAGATTGTTCATCTGGCTTACCAAAATTAATCTTAGCGGCGTCAACCGAAGTCAGAATTAACAATGTATCAGCTTCTAAAAGATCGGCTAATTTTGCTGCTCCAAAATCCTTATCAATAACCGCTGCGACACCTTTTAATTGACCAGTTTCATCCTGCAAAACAGGAATACCACCGCCACCAGTTGATACTACCGTAACTCCAGCATGGACTAGCGCTTTAATTACGTCGGCCTCAACAATCGTCTGAGGTTTTGGTGAAGGCACAACTCGTCGCCAACCACGACCAGCATCTTCTTTCACCGTATAGCCCCGCTCACTAGCGACAGTTTTAGCTTCCTCTTCCGAATAAAACGGACCAATTGGCTTAGTCGGATTTTGAAAAGCTGGATCGCTTAAGTCAACAATTGTCTGCGTCACCACGCTGATAGCGCGATTATTCATTTGATTAACCTTAAAGGCATCATGCAGAGCTTGCTGCAGCCAGAAACCAATCAAACCCTGACTCATAGCGCCAGAATCCTCCAGAGGTAAGCTTGGCACGTCGGCCGTGTTAATCGCCTCTTCATGTAAGACGATATTGCCAACTTGCGGCCCATTGCCATGGACAATCGCTACATTATGACCAGCTTGAATCAGTGGTAAAAGTTGGCGAACTGTCTCATCAGCCACACGCTGTTGCTGCTCAGACGCGGCTTCGCCCTGCCGTTGCAGGGCGTTACCACCGAGCGCTACTACAATAGTACGCTTCTTATCCATGTGTTACAGCGCTCCAAAGATTGCAATAACTACAAGGCTAATGACGGCAAATACTGCCATGATTGGAGCTGACCGCTTAATCCAGTCGCGATATGAAACGCCAGCCAGTGCCAAACCGCCCATCAATGAAGCAATAGTTGGTGCCATCATATTGATGAGGCCTGATGCCGTAGCAAAAGCAGCGACCATGACCTCTTTGCTTGAGCCAACCAGGTCGGCAATTGGTGCAATAACCGGCATGGTTGCTGCTGCCAAACCTGATGATGATGGTACGATGAATGACATTGGCAAGTAGAACAGATACGCCAACACACCAACAACGCCACCGCCAGCATCTTTCAGGAGCGATTCACCCCAGCTGATGATAGTATCTTGGATTTCACCGTTAGTCATCACAACAGAAACACCGGTTGCCACTGCAATAATCAAAGCAACTGGCAAGATATCTTTCACACCATCAATGAAGGTGTCAACTGGGAAAATACCCTCCTTCTTAAACTCTTTATAGTAAATTGCGGTTATTACAATAGTTGATATCAAGAACAGTGTAGTGATTTCGCCAAACAGCCATTCACCAAAGGCGGCACTATGGACCACACCGAGCGCTGCACCGATAACTGGTAAATCTGAAGCTCTCTTAAACACGTCGTCAAAGAAAGTAATTTCCCAGCTCCCCCAAGGAATCAGCGAAAGAACCATCAAGATAAATGTGATAGCGAATACGCCCATGACAACTTTTCGTGGGGTAGTTAGTTTTGGTATATTTTCCATATCTAGAGCAGCCGTAGCTGGCTTATAACGAACATCTTCCTTATATTTGCCAGCCTTCACTTTTGCAGCGTAGCGCATAGTGAAGATAATTGCCGCAATCAGACACAGTACTAAAATGATCGACATAATTGGAATTACATTACCTAGCTTTATGTCTGCTGTTGCGGCTGCAGCGCCAGTAGAGAATGGGTTAATGGTTGAACCGAGCACACCCGTACCGGCGCCAAGCACAATCACCATCACGCCAGTCATTGCATTGTAGCCAGCAGCAATCATCATCGGTATAACTAGTGCGTAAAACGCCACAGTTTCTTCCTGCATACCGTAAGTTGTACCACCGATAGCAAACAGCGTCATTAAAATTGGAATGAGCCACTTTTCCTTGCCCTTCATCTTACGAAGGAGCGCACCGAGTGAAGCATCCAGGGCGCCAGTCTTCATAGTAACACCCAAGAATCCACCAAGCACCATGACGAAAACTATCACATCAAGCTTATTCGTCATACCTTTAATCGGCGCGGTGAAGACGTCCCACAAACCTTGTCGGTCATGCTTATCGACTTCAGTCTCTTTACCATCCTTCTTTTCCTTGACGGTGCGGTCTTTCTCAACCACATGATACGATCCCGCAACACGGCTACCATCGTTATCAGTCTTATAGACGCCTGACGGAATAATCCATGTCAACGCTGCCATGATTGCGATCACGACAAATAAAATCGTAAAAGCCGACGGCGATCGAAGCTTCTGCTTTGCTTTTTTAATTTTTTCTACCATTGCCTCGGAGCCTCCTTAACCTCCTTATTACGACAACAACTACAATGTTAAAGCCATAACAGCTTTAATTGTATGCATACGATTTTCCGCTTGATCAAATACTATCGAATGCGGCGAGCGGAACACCTCATCCGTAACTTCCATAGAATCTAGACCAAAATCTTCCTGAACCTTCTTGCCGGTAATCGTCAATGCGTCGTGGAATGCTGGCAAACAGTGCATGAACTTAACTTCAGGATTTCCCGTCAGGTTAATCATGTCACGATTGACCTGGAAGTGGCGCAATTGATTGATACGCTCAGCAAACTTATCCTCCTCGCCCATTGAAACCCAAACATCGGTGTAAATCACGTCAGCACCACGCAAGGCTTCTTCGAAGTTGTCGGTAATGGTAATACGCGCATGACTTGACCTGGCGAAGTGGCGAGCCTTGTCAACAAGAGCTTGCTCCGGATGTAGTTCACGAGGCGCCAAAATACGGAAATCAAGACCCATAATTGCCGATCCAATCATCAGGGAATTTGCCATATTATTACGGCCATCACCCACAAACACTAATTTGGTGCCTTTGAGCTTACCAACATGCTCCTCAATAGTCATGAAATCAGCCAAAATCTGTGTTGGATGGAATTTATCGGTCAAGCCGTTCCATACCGGCACGCCTGCATGCTTCGCCAAATCTTCCACCGTTTTATGATCAAAACCGCGAAACTCAATACCGTCAAACATCCGACCCAGTACCTTAGCCGTATCTTCGACTGTTTCTTTTTTACCGAGCTGAATGTCATCTTTACCAAGATATTCTGGCGCAATGCCCAAATCATTAGCCGCCACCGTAAAAGCGCAGCGTGTCCTGGTCGAGGTTTTTTCAAATAGCAATGCCACATTTTTGCCTTCGTGAATTCGATGTGATACACCAGCATACTTTAATCGACGATACTCACGCGCCGTATCTAAAAGTAGGCGGATTTCTTCTGCTGTATAGTCACCTAAGGTTAAAAGTGACCGACCTTTCAAACTCTGAGCCATTAAAATACATCCTCTCTCACTAGCGGCATACTCATACAGCGTGGACCGCCACGACCACGACCAAGCTCAGCACCAGCAACTTCAATAACTTGAATGCCCTGCTCGCGCAACTTTTGGTTAGTAACGTAGTTGCGATCATACGTTACCACCACTCCCGGTGCAATTGCCAAAGTGTTGGAGCCGTCATTCCACTGCTCACGAGCAGCCGCGATTGGATCACCACCGCCACATTCAATTAACGTAACGCTCGGCAGACCCAACGCTACTCGCAAAACATGCTCAAGGTCTGTCTCATGTGTAATGCGCGGGAACGGCTGACCTTCAACCTTCTCCAAAACGAAGCAGTTCATCTTACCACCACGGTCGCGAATTTCTGGGTGAATTGTAAACTTGTCTCGATCAATCATCGTAAATACCGTATCCAAGTGCATGAAGGCGTGCGACTTCGGAATTTCCATAGCAATGACCTTCTTAAAGTTAGAGCCAGCAAACAGCTTGGTTGCCATTTTTTCGATTGCTTCAGCCGTAGTACGCTCTGACACACCGATCGCCATTACCTTGTCACTCAGCACCAACTCATCACCACCTTCAATTGAGAATTTCTCGGTGCGGTTATACCAAACTGGCACGCGATTCGCGAAGCGTGGATGATGGTCGATGATATAACGCATAAACAGCGATTCACGACGACGAGCCGTCCAGTGCATCTTGTTGACTGTCAGACCATTACCAATAGCGGCAGCTGGGTCACGCGTAAAGTACAAATTTGGCATTGGGTCAAGATAAAACGGATAATGGTTCTTCTCAATCATATTATGAAGCTGCTGATGCTGATCTGGAGGAAGAGTAATTTCATCCTTACGCACACCAGCCATAATCTTGCGGATCATCGCGTGAGTTGGCAGGTCCAGCAAGAATTGACGCAAAGTTTGAGTTACGCGGCGTGAATCCTGCTTAGAAGCAGCCAGCATTTCATCGACAAATTGTTCGCGCAATTGATCCGTACTGAGAGCTTCTGCTACCAATTGATCTAGATATAGCACTTCAACTCCATGATTTCTCAACACTTCCGCAAAAGCATCATGCTCAGCTTGTGCCACCTTCAGATATGGAATATCGTCAAATAAAAGATCGGTCAGATAATCTGGCGTCAAATTCTCCAGCTCTTCACCTGGCCTATGCAACAAAACGGTCTTAAGTTTTCCTATTTCAGACGTGATGTGAATTGGTTCGTCCATCACAACCCTCCCCTGTTTATATTACTAATGTTTTAATTGTAACACGTTTATGTTTTTGGGCAAGAGTAGATAATTGCCAGACTGGCTTCAATTCTTATCGTAAATTGTTGGTTATTTTTTAGCCACTCATCAACCGCTCGTGCGGCGCCCGGCAACGCTTCATTGGCATAGTCGTCAACCACAATCGTTGCTTTTTTATGAAACTTACCGTCGCACATGCGGAATGAATCGGCAATTGACTCATAAAAATCACCGTCAAAAAATGCAAAAATAATATCTTCCGGCACGTCATTAGGAGAAAAATCAGCAAACCAACCTTTGTGAATGATTGGCAGTTTCAAGCCAGCCTTTTTGAAATTCTGAATGAAGGTTTTGCGTGGCGCGAGCAGCTCGCCGGCTTTGAACTGCTCACCCGCAGCGCTGGCGTCGGCTTGGGTTTTTTCTGGCAAGCCCATAAACGAATCGTAAACATGAAACTCACCCTTAAAATCATAAGCGTCCAGCAGCCGCCGCATGAACAAACTCGTCGTGCCGACATAACAGCCAAACTCGACGATGTTACCAGTCACACCGCTTTGCAACAACTTTTCCAGTTCTCGCAGCAAGGTGCCAAGCTCTTTGGCGTCAACTTGGTCGGAGATAATGGGGTATTTGGCGAGGAGATAGTTGGTGATATTCATAAAAATATTATAAGCAGACCACAAACTATCAGCAAATCATAGACGCTATGCTCTTGTGTATTTATGATTTCATCAGGTAAACTCTCAAATAGCATATATGAACAATCACGACATTATCAAAACATTTTTACCGAAACAATTAGACATAAAGCACCTCGATCTCCTGCAGCCCGCCCTACAAAAGTCAAACCTAATTGTTTATGGCGAAATTCACGGTATTAAAGAAAATGCCGATATCGTCTATACCTTGGTTAAAAAAACTTGCATACAACGATTGGCCATTGAAGCTAGCCCTACTGTGTTTGACTTCATCAATTCAGTAAAGATCAATTCTTATGATTTTTCCTTAGTTGATGAAGACCTTTTTGACTCAAGCATTCTATCTCTTGAAATGATAAAAGCAATAGCAATTCTTCTACAGCAAAATCAACTTAAAGAGCTCGTTTTTATTGATACATTTTTTGACAATTTAGATGAGGACGCCGTCATACCACCAAGCCCGCAGGAACGAGAAAAACAACTAGCTAAAAATATCCTCGGAATTGACGACTCTCTATCAACATTATGTATTATGGGACAATGGCATACGCAGCCCAAAGTTGTTACAGATGACGAAACACGACATGAATCAGCGTTATATCGCTTGAGAAAAACAAAACCAAATGTACAGTTTATTCACAATATCTATCGACAAGGGCAACTATTTAATGATGGAAAGATAATTGAATTACCAGATAATCAAGCCATACCGTCTTGTTACGAAATTGTCCAGAAAACTGATATTGATTTTGAGCTACACATACCAGAAGCTACGAGAATATCGCTATGCAAAAAATAGCGAACGTCTACTCAGCAAACTGGCTATTATACAGCTCAGCATAAAAGCCGTTTTGCTGTAGCAGTTCGTCGTGCTTGCCTTGCTCGATGATGTTGCCGTCGCGGACGACCAAGATTAGATCAGCGTCGCGGATAGTGCTCAGGCGGTGGGCGATGACGAAGCTGGTTTTGCCCTGCATCAACTTGTCCATGGCTTTTTGGATGAGTACTTCAGTGCGGGTGTCGACCGAACTAGTGGCTTCGTCCAAAATCAGCATCGGCGTGCGCGCCAACATCGCCCGAGCGATCGTCAGCAGCTGCTTTTCGCCCTGCGAGATGTTCGTGGCTTCCTCGCCCAGCACCATATCGTAGCCGCCCGGCAGCGACCGCACGAAATGGTCAACGTGCGCTTCCTTGGCGGTGGCGACCATCTCTTCTTCGCTGGCTGTTGGGTTGCCGTAGAGCAAATTTTGGCGAATCGTGCCGTTAAACAACCAGGTGTCCTGCAACACCATGCCAAACAGTTGCCGCACGTCGCTGCGCTTCATGTCCGCGATATTAACACCGTCAATTTTGATAGCACCGCTGTTAATTTCATAAAATCGCATCAGTAAATTGACCAAGGTAGTTTTGCCCGCGCCCGTCGGGCCGACGATCGCCACACGCTGGCCTGGCTTGATGTGCGCTGATAATCCTTTGATGATAGTCTGGTCAGGCTTGTAGCCAAAGACCACGTTGTCGAATTCGACTTCGCCCTTGACGTGCGCCAATTTCACCAAATCCTTACCTTCCGCCTTTTCTTCTGGCTCGTCCAAAAATTCAAACACGCGCTCGGCGGCAGCGGCGGTCGATTGCAGCACATTGGCAATGTTAGCAACTTGCACCAGCGGCTGATTGAATTGGTCGATATACTGGATGAACGCCTGAATGTCACCAATTTTCAGCCGGCCGTTAATCGCCAGCCAACCGCCCAAAATCGCCATGACGACGTAACCGATATTGCCGATGAAATTCATGATCGGATAAATTAAACCCGACAAAAATTGAGCTTTCCAGGCGCTTTCCTGCAGCTGATCGTTAATCCGCGAAAACTTAGCCAGCGACTTTTTCTGGCCGTTGAACACGCGCATCACCTGATGGCCGCCGTACATTTCTTCGATGTGGCCGTTTAGTTCACCCAGCTGCGTCTGTTGGCGGAGGAACTGCTTTTGCGAGCTTTTGGCGATCAGCGTGATTACGCCGCCAGCCAACGGCAGCACCAGCAGCGCCACCAGCGACATCTGCCAGCTGATGGAAAACATCATCACCAAAATCCCCAGCACCATCACCGTCGAGGAGACGATTTGCGACAGGCTTTGGTTGAGCGTCTGGCTGATGGTATCGACATCGTTGGTGACGCGGCTGAGGACTTCGCCGTAGGTTTGCTTGTCAAAATAACTCAGCGGCAGGCGATTGATTTTCTCGGACAATTGCCGGCGCATTCTGAAGGTAACCGTTTGCGTCACTTGGGTCATCAGCCAGGTTTGGATGTAGCGGAAAATGGCGCTGAGCACATACAAACCAATTAGCAAACTAACGACCCGCCAAATTGCCTCAAAGTGAAATTCTGGGCGCTGGCTGAGATCCAGTTTTTTGATGGTATCAAGCTGGTTGGATGGAATTTGGCTTTCAATTTCCGACTTGTTCGGTAGCCGCTTCAGAACATCAGCACCGGTCGTGCCAGCTGGCAACGAAGCACCATTCGGCAGCTTGCTAGTGATGGTTTCATACGCCTTAATGCTGACATAATCTTCGACGATTTGGTTGGTGGCGCCGCCCAAAATCTTCGGGCTGACAATCGCAAACGCGGTGCTGCCGACTGCAAAAATCGCCACCATTAGCATTTGCCAGCGGAATTCTGCCAAATATTTAGCTAACTTCTTGACCGTGCCTTTGAAATCTTTGGCTTTTTCGCCCGCGCCCATACCGCCGCCCATTGGACCGCCCATCTTCACTGGCTGGCGTTTTTTCATGCTTTGCTGAGCCATTACGCCGCTCCTTTCGCGGTCGTCGCCGACATTTTCTGCAGGTCATCTTCCGAAAGCTGGGAGGCGGCAATTTCTTGATAGACTTGGCAATTTTTCATCAATTCCTGGTGCGTGCCTTGGCCAACAATTTTGCCCTCATCCAGCACGATGATTTTGTCAGCGTTTGTGATGGTGTTAATGCGCTGACCGACGATGAGTACGGTTTTGTGCTTGGTTTCTTTAGCCAGTGCCGAGCGTAATGTGGCGTCAGTTTTGAAATCCAGCGCCGAGAACGAATCATCAAAAATGTAGACATTCGGCTCCACAGCAATCGCCCGAGCAATCGACAAACGCTGCCGCTGACCGCCGGAAACATTGCTGCCGCCTTGAGCGATGTCATTTTTGTAACCGTTTTTTAGCTCGCCAATGAACTCGGTGGCTTGCGCGATTTTAGCGGATTTTTCGACCAATTTTTTACTAGCTTTGGCGTTGCCGTACTTGATATTGCTGGCAATCGTCCCGCTAAACAACACGCCTTTTTGCGGTACGTAGCCGATTTGATCGTACAAATCTTCCAGTTTAAGCTGGCGAATATCCACGCCGTCCAGCAAAATCTGCCCCGCTGACACATCGTAAAAGCGCGGGATCAAATTGATCAACGTTGATTTGCCGGAGCCAGTGCTGCCAATGAACGCTGTGGTTTGCCCTGGTTCGGCGGTGAAATTGATACTTGAGAGTACCGGCAGATCAGCATCTGGATAAGTAAAGGTCACGTCTTTAAATTCGATTTTACCCGTAGCGTCATGCGGCAATTGCTGCGGCGACGGCGGATCAACAATTGACGGCAGCGTGTCGAGCACCTCGCCCACCCGCTTTACCGATACGGCCGCCCGCGGCACCATGATAAACACCATCGACAACAGCAAGAACGAAATAATCACCTGCATAGCGTACTCCAAAAACGCCATCATATTACCAATTTGCAGATTGCCGCTACTGATCAAATGCGCGCCGAACCAGACAATCGCCACGCTAGAAAAGTTCATCACCAGCGTCATGATTGGGTCAAGCAGCATCATAAGCCGATTGACAAATAAATTCATTTTATTCAGCTCGGTGTTGGCTTGCTGGAACTTTTTCTGCTCAATCTTTTCATTGTGAAAGGCACGAATGACTTTCAAACCCACCAGGTTTTCGCGCGTCACCAAATTGAGCTTATCCACCAGCGTTTGCAATTTTTTGAACCGCGGCACGGCAATCACGAACAGCACGGCAATGACGACCAGCAGCACCGACACTGCCAGCGCAATAATCCAACTCAAATCTGGCGCGTTGTGAACGGCTTTTTGCAGACCGCCAATTGCCATGATTGGCGCCATCAAGGCCAGGCGCAGTAGCAAGATTGACGTCATCTGAATTTGCTGAATATCGTTGGTCGAGCGAGTGATCAGCGAGGCGGTGGAAAATTTATTGAAATCCGCCAGCGCGAAACTCTCGACTCGCTCAAACAATTCTGTTCGTAATTTTTGCGCCATACCAGTGGCAATCCGAGACGCCAAAAATCCAATGACAATTGAGCACAGTCCGCCCGCCGCCGTCACCAAAATCATCACTAGTCCGTTATGCCAAATCGCTGGCATGTCTTGTTTGATGATGCCGTTATTAACGATTTCCGACATCTTGTCAGGCAGCCACAAATTTGCCATCACCATGGCGTAGGTAAAACAGACCAAGATGATAAACATCAGCCAATAGCCGCTAAAAATTCGTAAAATATGTTTCATAATTGTCCTTTTAGTACCTCAAATCCAGTCTCTATTTTACCATAATACGCGACATCCGTCGCAGAGACTCATTGGACAAAAGTATCAGCTGGACGTATACTGTTTTTAGCGTCGGGGTGTGGCGCAGCTTGGTAGCGCGCACCGTTCGGGACGGTGAGGTCGTCCGTTCAAATCGGATCACCCCGACCATGGAAATTATTTGAAGCGCACGTTCACTAACTAGAACCTCTGGCTATAAGCAAAATAAAGGAGGTTTTATGCAGCGGCGAGTTAATGTACGCGGAATTATTATTAACAACAAGGGTGAAATTTTTTGTCAAAAATTGACTGCAAATAACAGCAAAGGGCGTAATTTTTGGTGCACGCCAGGCGGCGGCTTGGAAATGGGCGAAAGCTTGCTCGACGGTCTACGCCGAGAAATGATTGAAGAAACGGGTATCAAACCAGAAATCGGTAAGTTGTTATTTATACAACAATTCGCCGAATCGGGTGAGCAATCAGCGCATAGCCCGAACGAGCAATTGGAATTTTTCTTCCTTATCACCAATTGGCAAGATTACCAGCACATTAACCTGGAGCAAACATCGCACGGCGTCGAGGAAGTGGCGGAATGCGGCTTTGTCGATCCGAAAACGACGCGAATTTTACCGAGTTATCTGACAGAGGTTGACCTGGACCAGCTAGTTAACAAATTGACAGAAGTTCCAGTTCTAAGCGAATTATAGCGAGGTCACTCGGGCTATTTGGCGAAGAATTTTTTAGCGCGCTCGGTTTTCGGATGATCCATTACCTGGGCTGGCGTACCGTTTTCGATTATTTCGCCCTTGTCCAGAAAAATCATCCGCGTGCCGACCTCGCGGGCAAATTTCATCTCGTGCGTCACGATCACCATCGTCATGCCTTTTTCAGCAACTTTGCGAATCACATCCAGAACTTCGCCAATCATTTCTGGATCCAGCGCTGAAGTTGGCTCGTCAAACAGCATAATTTTTGGCTCCATCGCCAGTGCTCGAGCGATGGCTACCCGCTGTTTTTGGCCGCCCGATAAACTACTTGGCAAAGCATCTGCCTTATCGAGCAGCCCGACATCATCCAGCAAACTTCGCGCTAATTTTGTAGATTTTTGATCAGAAAACTTACGTAGTTTTTTAGGTGCTAATTTAATATTCTCAATCACGCTCAGATTCGGGAATAAATTAAATTGCTGAAAAACCATACCGATAGTTTGGCGCAAAGCATTCAAATTGACATGCCGATCGGTAATCTTAACACCATCAACAACAATTTCGCCGGATGTCGGCTCTTCCAGTAGATTCAAGCAGCGTAAAAACGTCGACTTGCCGGAGCCGCTGGAGCCAACCACCACGACAATTTCACCCTCGTCAATTTCCACGTCAATATCGCGCAGCACGCGGTTGGTACCAAATGTTTTCTTCAAATTCTTAACGCTGATTATCGTCATGCTTCAACTTCCTTTCTACTCGTGCCATTACTCGTGTAAAAATCGCCGTCAAAATTAAATACATTGCCGCAGCAGCAAATAACGATTGAAAAGCTGTCGCTGTCTGGAAGCGAATATTGTCAGCGCCACGCATAATATCATTCAAGCCAATCCAGCCAACCACCGACGTTTCCTTTAATAAAGCAATAAATTCGCTAATCAATGCTGGTAACGAATTTCTCATCGCTTGCGGTAAAATAACCAGCCGCATAGCTTGCCAATTGCTCAGACCCAGCGACCGCGCTGCCTCCATTTGCCCCTTATCAATACTCTGGATACCACCACGAATAATCTCAGCAATGTACGCACCGCTGTTAATACCGAACGCCACCGCTGCCACAAAAATCTTCGGCATAAATTGATACGAGCCAAACACCACGTAATACATAATTAACAATTGCACTAACAATGGCGTGCCGCGAATAATATCAACGTAAAGTTTCCCCAAGCCAGCCAGTGGATTAAATTTGGCAAGCTTCCCCGATTTCATCCTGCCAAATGGATGAAAATTCGACGTACACATCAGGGCGATAATTATGCCAATTATTGAACCCAAAATAAGCGCTAAAACGGTTAAAACCAACGTTACTTCCAGACCGTGCCATAAAAACAACCAACGATCACCACCAAAAATTACCTCCCAAAAGTTCACGACTTTACCTCCTCGCCAAAATATTTGCGAATTAATTTGTCGTAACGGCCGTCTTGTTTCATCTTAACAATTTCTTTATTAACCTTCTCTAGCAAATCCGTATTGTCTTTTTTAATGGCAATGGCATAGCTTTCGTTGCTAAGCGCGCCCGGCAAAATTTCCAAATCAGGAAAACCAGCCGTGTACTGCTTGGCGGGAGCATCGTCCAGAATGACCGCCTCGATTTTCCCAGCACTTAGCTCCTGCAAAACGCTAGGCGCAGTCTGAAATTGAGTAACCGAGGCGCCAGCAATTTTTGATGCCAATGTGTCGCCAGTCGTACCCAGCTGCACACCTATTTTCCGCCCCGAAAGCTGATGCTTATTACGAATCGGACTACCCTTCTTAACAATTATGCGCTGCGACGCCGAATAATACGGCTCGGAAAATAATGCGTTTTTCGCCCGCTCCGGCGTTACCGTCATACCTGCTGCCACCATGTCAATTTGCCCACTGTCTAACGCCGGCAATAGCCCGTCAAATGACATGTCTTCAATTTTCAACTCTTTGCCCATACTTTTGGCAATTTCCCGCGCCAAATCAACATCAAAGCCAACAATTTCATTATTATCAATATACTCAAACGGCTTAAAGCCAGCATTCGTCCCCATCACCAGCACATCAGTTTTCGAGCCAATCACGCCGTCGCGCTGCAAAATATCGCCCAGCATCAAGCAGATCATTCCAGCAAATAAAGCCAGTCCAATCCACCAACTAATCCCAAATGTACGCGCTTTATTCTTGCTCATGCTTTTATTATAACCCTTTCTCCCTAAAAAACGTAAGTGATATAATGTAGCAGTGAAAAGAATTAAATTTACCAAGCGCTTCTGGGCGAAATTGATATCAATTACCTTACTCTTTTTGGCAGCATTCTTCTTAATTGCGGCACGTTATAAATCGGTTGTCTTTAAAGACTCGCAGATTGATGAGATAATTTTCTATTTTGTCAACGGACTAGCCGGCGGTAAATCTGACAATTTATGGTCGGCCGTCCTGCAAAACCTACCCCTAGTTTTCTTACTATTCGGCATACTTCTCATCCCAGTTTCAAAAAAAACCGTTACCTACCTTAATCATGGAATTACATTTTGCCTTGATAAAATTAAATCATCAAGAAAAATCATCCTGCCATTTTTGAGATTAAAATACGCTTTAATTTATTCACTAACTATGTTTTTAATCTCACTCACACTACTCATTCAAAGCTTCGGTATTCCTGGCTATATTTACGCTCTAACTCAATCAACCAAACTATACGAAGAAAATTATGTTAACCCAAAAACCGCCAAATTAACCTTTCCTGATGAAAAACGCAATTTGATATATATCTATCTGGAATCGATGGAAAACACCCTAGCCTCAAAAGCCAATGGCGGCAGCGCTGACGTCTCTGTTATTCCGGAGCTAGAAGAATTGGCTCTGAAAAATACCTCATTTTCAAATAAGGCTTCTGGTCTAGGCGGTGCCTTACCAGCAACAAACACTGGCTGGACTGTCGCGGGCATGGCCGCCCAATCAGCTGGCGTTCCTCTAAAAGAAACTTTAGTTGGCGGACGCGACCATAACTCGCTAGGTGAGTTTAAGAAGTTTCTGCCGGGCGCCTATAGCCTAGGCGAAATCCTCCAAAAACAAGGTTATAATCAAACATTTATCATGGGATCTGAGGCAAGTTTCGGCGGACGCGATAAACTACTCACACAACACGGTAATTTTACTATTCAGGATTATAATTACGCCAAACAGCATGGTCAAATTACTGGCGATTATAAAGTTTGGTGGGGTTATGAGGATAAAAAATTATTCCAGTTTGCCCGCGAAGAAGCCTCACGTCTGGCTTCGTCAGACAAGCCCTTTAATTTACAGCTGCTGACTGCTGACACGCATTTTACCGACGGCTATCTGGACGAAAATTGTGCTAAAAATTTTAATAATCAATACGATAACGTCCACGCCTGCTCGTCCAAACAAGTGGCAGAATTCGTCAAATGGGTACAGTCTCAGCCTTTTTATAAAAATACTACAATTATAATTTCTGGCGACCACTTGGGTATGCAAACATCGTACTACGACGAAAAAACCGCCGGCACCAATTATCAGCGAACAATTTATAATGCGTTTATCAATCCAGCTACAACCACTGATCGTACAAGAAACCGCCGCTTTACGACCTTTGACATGTACCCATCAACCTTGGCGGCACTGGGTGTAAAAGTTGACGGCGAACGATTGGGACTGGGCACAAATTTATTCTCTATTAAAGAAACTCTGGCCGAGCAATACGGTGGAATTGAAAATCTGAACGCCGAGCTCGCCAAACGTTCAGATTATTACGAAAAGAAGATTTTTACCAAATCTGGCAATTAACTATTGTAGCCGCTCGGGTTGTTGCTCTGCCAATTCCAGGCATCCCGACAAGCTTCTTCGATAGTTAATTCCGCTCGCCAACCTAGATCTTTTTCTGCCAAACTTGGATCAGCATAACATGCAGCGATGTCGCCCGGCCGGCGCGGCGTGATTTGGTATGGGACTTCCCGGCCCGACGCTGTTTCAAACGCTTTTACCAATTCCAACACTGACGTACCGCGGCCAGTGCCGATGTTATAAACCTTATATTCATCCGGCTCGCCCAAACGTTCCAGCGCCGCCACATGTGCCCGCGCCAAATCAACCACGTGAATATAATCACGCACACCCGTGCCATCCGGCGTATCATAATCATCGCCAAATACACTCAAGTGGTCGCGCTTGCCGACTGCCACCTGCGACACAAACGGCAGCAAATTATTCGGAATGCCCGACGGATCTTCGCCGATACGGCCGCTCAGATGAGCGCCAACGGGATTGAAATAGCGTAGTGAGGTAAACTGCCAGCCCTGCTTGGTCGCCGCCACGTCGCGCAGAATTTGCTCAATCATCAGCTTGGTTTGTCCGTACGGATTAGTCGCCGACAGCGGCATATCCTCGGTAATCGGCAGCCGCGCTGGGTCGCCGTACACCGTTGCTGAGCTGGAAAAGACCAACTTTTTCACATCAAATTCCTGCATGACATCCAGTAGTGTCAATGTGCTCTCTAGGTTATTCTGGTAGTAGAGCAGCGCTTTTTCCACCGACTCACCGACAGCTTTCAGGCCCGCAAAATGAATCGCTGCGTCAATCGTCTCAGACTTAAATAACTCCACCAGCCGCGCTCGATCACAGAGATCAAACTCATAAAACGGTACAGACTGGCCGGTAATTTTCTCAACCCGACGCAGGCTCTCAGCCGATGAATTTGATAAATTGTCGACCACCACCACGCCGTGTCCCGAGGCCAGCAGTTCAATGATAGTGTGGCTGCCGATATACCCAGCACCGCCAGTAACGAGAATATTCATGAAGTACCCCTTTCACTGTGATTCTAGTTAGTATTATATCAGATATAACCTTCATCAATAGGCAAATTTTTCCATTTAGCACTCTTGCGCTGAGAGTGCTAATTTGCTATGATAGTTATATCAATTATCCCCGCTCTGATTCTCGTCGTGGCGTAATAATTTAGGCAATGAACAGCCAAAGAAAAAGGAGGACCTATGCCACCAAATATGCAAGAAGAATTACAGCAGCCACTGGAAAAATTCGGCACCGATATTACGGCGCTCGCCAAGGAAAATAAACTTGATCCGGTCATCGGCCGGGATGAGGAAATTCGCCGCACTATGCAAATCCTCAGCCGGCGCACCAAAAATAATCCAGTCCTCATCGGCGAACCAGGCGTTGGTAAAACCGCCATCGTCGAGGCCCTGGCGCAACGCATTGTCAAAGGTAACGTACCGGCGTCGCTAAAAGACAAGCGGCTGATTTCCTTGGAAATTTCTAGTTTATTGGCTGGAGCGAGCTTTCGCGGTCAATTTGAAGAGCGCTTAAAAGCAATTTTGAAAGAAGTTGAAGAAGCCGCCGGCGAAATTATTTTGTTTGTTGATGAAATTCACACCATGGTCGGCGCCGGCAAAACCGAAGGCAGCATGGACGCCGGCAATATGCTCAAACCCGCCCTAGCGCGCGGTAAGCTACACATGATTGGCGCGACAACCTTGGCGGAGTATCGCCAGCATGTCGAGAAAGACGCGGCCCTAGAGCGGCGCTTCCAGCCGGTCTATGTCGGCGAGCCAAGTTTTGACGACACCGTGGCAATTTTGCGCGGCTTGAAAGAAAAATACGAGGTGCATCACGGCGTTAAAATCTCTGACGATGCCATCGTGGCGGCGGCGCGGCTGTCCACTCGCTACCTGCCCGACCGCTTTTTACCTGACAAGGCCGTTGACCTCCTGGATGAAGCCACCAGCGCTCTGAAGATGCAGCTGGAGAGCGTGCCAATTGCCCTGGACCGGCTGAATAACCGCCGCTTGCAGCTGGAGATTGAAGAAGCGGCGCTGAAAAAAGACAAATCCGACCACGCCAAGGCCCGCACAGAGGAAATTAAGCAACAAATCGCCGACCTTCGGGCTCAGGCCGAGGTGATTGACAATAAATGGCAGCACGAAAAAGACATTCTCCAGATCGTCAATACCGCCACTGAAAAAATGGATAGTCTACGCTCACAACTGGAAATCGCCGAACGCGACGCGGATCTCGCCACCGCTAGCCGCATCAAATACGGCGACCTACCAGAGCTGGAGAAAAAGCTGGCTGCCGCTCGCCAGGAACTAGCGGCCATCCCACCGACCGACCGCCTACTGCGCGAAGAAGTCACCCCTGACGACATTGCCAGCGTGGTGGCGCGCTGGACGGGCATCCCCGTGGAGCGGCTGATTGAGACCGAATCCAGCAAATTGACTAAACTAGAGGAGCATATTAGCACCCAAGTAATTGGTCAAGACAAGGCTATCGCCGCCGTGGCCAGTGCCATTCGCCGTTCACGTGCTGGCCTCAGTGATACCAACCGACCAATCGGCTCCTTCCTCTTCCTCGGCCCCACCGGTGTGGGTAAAACAGAGGTGGCCCGCAGCCTGTGCCGTGAATTATTTGACGACGAACACGCCATGATTCGCATCGATATGAGTGAATATATGGAGCGGCACGCCGTGGCCCGCCTGATTGGCTCGCCGCCAGGCTACGTGGGCTACGACCAAGGCGGCCAACTCACCGAAGCCGTCCGTCGCCGCCCCTACAGCGTGGTGCTGTTTGATGAAATCGAAAAGGCCCATGCCGACGTCTTCAATGTACTCCTTCAGGTGCTCGACGATGGCCGCCTGACTGATGGCCAGGGACGAACAGTCGATTTTTCCAACACAGTCATCATCATGACCAGCAATATCGGCTCGCAGGCGATTATGGACTTTGCTGGCGACGATTTGTCAGCGCTGGATAATCAAATGCTTGATGTCCTCAGACAACATTTCCGCCCAGAATTCCTCAACCGCATCGACGATATCGTGATTTTTGACCGCATTCGACCAGAGGCCATGCGAGCAATTGTCGATGTCCAGCTGAAACGCGTCGCCCGCCAAGTCAAAGACAGCCGCGACATTATGCTCGAGTTTGACGATAGCGTCCGCGAGATGCTAGCACGCAACGGTTACGACCCGGCCTTTGGCGCCCGCCCGCTCAAGCGCTTGATACAAAAACGGGTGCTTGATCCGCTAGCACTGGAACTGATTGACGGACGAATTCACGATGGCGAGACTGTAAGAGTTGATGTTGTTGATGGTCGAATCACTTTTACAAATAGCGTATAATACATACATGGATCAACTCCACTACAAGCAGGAACAGATTAAATCAGCGTCTTTTGGGATTAGCAGATTACTTCTTATACCCCAATATTTCCTACTAGCAGCTGTTACTTCGCTGATCTTTGCGCTAGTAATTTTCTTTGCTATTAACGCTAATTTTTACGGACCGCTCATGATGTCGCAACTACCGTTTTTAGATAAAATAGCCTTGCTAGGTGATATGCTATCCGACATCTTCACGCAGGGTTTTACTTCAATAAACGGTGCCTTACTAATCGTCGTTTCAGTCCTTCAAGGAATATCAATTGCTGCTGTAATTTTTACAGCAAAAAAGAATAAAGTTGAGGAAAAAACCGTTACCCGCCAAGTCGGACTCAGCGGCATTGCGTCAGTTGCTGCCGCAATCGGTCTGGGCTGCGTCCCCTGTGGCACGTCCATTATTCTGCCAATTATTGCAATATTTTTTTCGGGAGCCGCCGCAGCTACCGCCGCCAATATTGCTAGTACGATAGTTTTGACATTAGCTCTTTTGTTGAGCGTATTCTCATTATATAAATCTGGAAAAATTGTTTTTATGTACACAGAATTAGCTAAACAGGAGAAAGAGTCATGAATCATCAACAAGAACGTGGGATTGCCCCAATTTGGATAATCTTATCAATTATCGTAGCAGGAATAGTTGCGCTATTTATCTATGGCGTTATTAATCGCCCACCAAATCGCCATATTGGCGACGGTAAAGCGTGGAATGAAAAAATGTCACAAGGCTCTGCTGACGCGAAGAACGTATTTGTCGACTACACTGACTATTTCTGCTCATTCTGCGCTGAAGTTGAAGCAGCCACCAACGCCGATTTCTTCAAAAATGAGTACGTTAAATCAGGCAAGGTTCGCTATGAACACCGCGTAGTTACCCTCTTAAAGGAAGTTACTAACAATACAGAAACTGGCGCTCACGCAGCATTTTGTGCCGCCGACCAGGACAAATATTGGCAATATACGCACGACATCGTGCCGCGCATTAAGCGTGATTATTTTGACAAAGGAATCGGCGTGAAAAACGTTGCTGTGCCACAAAAAATTCCAACATTACCACTAGAATACTTCCTTACTTCTGCTAAGAATATTGGCTTAGATGAGAGTAAATTCTCTGACTGCATGACTAAAAAGCCGCACCAAAAAGAGATTGATGACAATACCCAAAAAGCTCTTTCTCTTGGCGTAAGCGGCTTGCCTTACATGGTTATCAATGACTATCAAACCAGCGGTTTTGGTGGCGGCGAGAATGGATTAAGGGCAATTTTGAAGGCTGGCGGTGTTAAATAATTAGCACTATTTCAGTTGACTCATAAATCCACGTAGTTGAGATAAGGCCCGCTCTATTCTCTCATTCGTCCAGTATTTATCCGGCGTAATATTATCGTCGCCAGTTGATTCTTCCTTGTAGCGACCGATGATTTTACCGTTCTTGATAATCGATACATCAGGCACAAATATTCGAGGATTGCCATTTTTATCTTTTTCCAAATACGGTTCTAATTTCTTGACCAGCTTCTGATAGACTTCACTGTTGTTGGTGCGGGCTTCACGAATATTCAAATAATATATCTTATCAATACCTTCAGCCCGAGCTGCCCGATCAACGTGTTCGCTCAAATGCTGGCACCACGGACATTACGGAAAACCCAAGAATACCACGCCGCTGCCGTTATCAAAGATATCGAGAACTTCTTTGTCGCTAGCATAAACAAAGCGATTATCTGACGCTACTCGCGGATATTCTGACTTGAATCTGGCGGCATCGGAGATGTTCGACGTTGGAGTTTTTGGCTGTTCACTACTACGTTTGTTATACCATAGTCCAAATATAGCCCCAACCAAAATGATTATCCCAAGAATAATCGCAACGACTTTTTTGTTCATATCCGCCCTCCTTTTTGTAGCATTATTTTCCAAAGATAGAAGATATTAAAATTACTCCCACCTAAAAAGCTTAATTGCGGCAATGTAAATAACGACAATCCAAACAGCAATAGTACCGATTTGCGGCAAAACATCAACCAAGCCAGCGTGCTCAGTCATAACCAAACGAAACCCTTCAGTAATTGGCGTCATTGGAATAAAATTAGTTGCACCCCGAAGCCATTCCGGGAATAAGTAAATCGGGAAAAACGCACCAGACAAGAACATCATCGGAAAGGAGATTAGATTGCTCAGCGGTGCTGATTGATTTTCATTCTTCGCCCAACCGCCGATCAACAGGCCCAGACCCACCATCATAAAGGCCGCCAGCACCGCCATAAGGACAAATATCCCCCAGTCGCCGCGCATATTAAACTGGAACAATAGCATACCGACAACAATCATCATCGTCAAACTGAGCAGCGAAATAATCGTGTAGTGAATCGCCATAGAAATAATCAGCTGGCCCGAGGTAAACGGCGCCGCACGCAGACGGCGGTACGAGCCGCGCTGCTTTTCAGCCGGCATTTGGTTCGCCAAACCGAAGATGCCCATGCTCATCAAGCTAAACGCCAGCAGCCCGGTAAAGGTATAATCAAACGACTTCAGCTGCTCGTCGCCAACAGCTTTGCCAGCGGCTTTCAGCGGCGCTTCTGGCTGGCCCATGTGCATATTAATTTTATTGGCAATCTGGTTCATCACTGCTGTTAAGGCGCTACCAGTTTGCTCGGAACCTTTGGCGTATAGCACGTTAATTGTACCAGTCGGGCGAGCATCTCTGCCTTCTCCCTTTACTTTGCCAAAATCGCTAGGCAGTTCAATGATGCCGTTCAGTTCCGAACGCTTCATCTTCTCACGCGCCTCATCCATATCCTTGACGTCTTTAATTTTAAGAATCGAGTCTTTGGCGTTATCTTTGGCGCCTTTAACGAAGCTTTTGGCAAATTCCGTCTGCGAATTATTGATAATCGCGATGTCAAAGCTGGTCGATTGATTATTAAAAATCGAACCGAACACCAACAAGAAGATAAGCGGAAACAGGAAGGTAAAGAACAGCGACATTTTATCGCGGATGAAGCGTTTTTGTTGGGCGCGCACTTGCCCAAATACACCAGTCCAATATTTTTTCATACTAATCCCGAATCGCCTTTCCTGTTAAGTCAATAAATACATCCTCCAAATTGGCCTGCTCGACAACTTGCTTTTTCTTGAAGCCGCGCGCCAGTAGTTGCTGGATCAGATTATGCGGCGTATCAATGGTGATGATTTTACCGTTGTCCATAATCGCCAAGCGGTCGCACAGCAGTTCGGCCTCGTCCATGTAATGAGTTGTCAGCACAATAGTGATACCTTCATCGCGAATCTCTTTGATTAAATCCCAGAGATTACGACGAGCCTGCGGATCCAGACCAGTGGTCGGCTCATCGAGAAATAGGACCGTCGGGTTGTTAACCAGCGTCGACGCGATGGCGAAGCGTTGCTTTTGTCCGCCCGAGAGCTGCTCGACGTAGCTTTTGGCTTTGTCGGTCAATTGCACCTTGGCCAGCAGCGCGTCGGCGTCGACCGTTTGTCCGTACAGACTAGCAAACATTTTTAATTGTTCGCGCAAGGTTAGTTTGTCGTAAAACGTTGTCGATTGCAGCTGGATACCTATGATATTCTTGATATGTCTCGGCGCGCTGGCAACATCAATTCCGTCGATAGTCACTGTGCCACCATCAATCGTTCTTAAAGCCTCCAGCATCTCTAGCGTCGTCGTCTTACCAGCGCCGTTGGGGCCGAGAATACCAAAAATCTCGCCTTTCTTGACCTCAAATGATATACCATCAACTACATTCTTGCCATCATAAGTTTTAACAAGTTGGTCAACCGTTATGATAGGCTTAAGATTCGCCATTATTAAATTCCTTTCCTTATAGCAGTTTAAGTAATTTTGCCAACTAACCTTGCTATAGTTAATTGTAACAAAACTAATGCTATACTTAATATAGTATGAGAATTCACAGAAAAAAAGAAAAAGCTCAATCAAAAAAAATATTCATCATACTTACTCTAGTAACTACACTTATAGTAACTATTTCTGGTGGAATATATTACCTTAGCCAATCACATTCACAAAAAATAACCGCCCCAACTGATGAAAAATATTATTTCACCGATTCGCGCTATTCTGGAGTTCGCTCAAAATTCGTGACCAGAAATAATAAACGAGAAAAGGTGTCGATTGAATACCCAATTACTGAAAATAAAAAAATCAACCACACCGTTGCTGAGGCGATTGATAAAATTGATCGTGATTTTCGCAGCACGGTCCTTTTATCTACAGCATTTGACCAGCCAATGACAGAGACTATCAGCTACCAAGTCATGCATAATAATTCGGTAGCTCTGTCGATTATCACTAATATCAAGCAAGATATGCACGGCGCGCATCCGGTGTCGTTGACGCATTTTTGGACTTTTAATAAAAAATCTGGCGAGATTATTAGCCTGAACGATTTGACCGATCAATCAAATGAGGCTATCGAAGCAATTATAAAATCCGCCAAAGATAATATTGCGGAGACAATTAAGAAGCGCGATAAACCAGAACTTGATCTTAATGGAATAATCACCAAAGAGACTCTATCTAATTTTGTTATTACTGACAATGGCAATAGTCTGGCTTGGCCACTTGGCCAGGCATCGCTACTACCGTCATCTTATGGCGAGATGACCATCACTGTGCCAATTTCTTCAGTCAGCAAATACCTACAAAATCCAACAGCTCGGAAACTAGCCAATATTCCCAAGCCACCCGAGCCAAAGCCAGAACCAGCGCCAGTACCCGCTGCGCCAACACCTGCACCAACCACTGGCAATAAAGTGATTGCCTTGACGTTTGATGATGGACCAGGTCCATACACCGCGCACCTACTGGACATCTTGGATCAGTATGGTGCGAAAGCGACATTTTTCTTGATTGGTAGCAAAGTTTCTGGGCAATCTAGCGTCGTACGCAGCATACAGGCGCGTGGTCATCAACTGGGTAATCACTCGTGGTCACATCCAGAACTACCTAAGCTATCGGTTGACCAAATTGCTGGCGAAATTGACCGTACTAACGAGGCCATCAGACAAGCCACTGGCGTCAAGCCGAGCATCTTGCGCCCGCCTTATGGTGCTGTCAATGGTGTTGTCCTGGAACAGCTTCGCCTGCACGGTATGTCATCAATCTTGTGGTCGGTCGACACGCGGGATTGGGCTGATCGCAATAGCCAGATTGTCTGTTCACGTGCCGTCGCTGGCGCTCGTCCTGGAGCCGTCATCTTGATGCACGACATCCACCAAACTTCCGTCAATGCCGTGCCGTGCATCCTAAGCTCACTGAAGCAGCAGGGATATTCGTTCGTGACGATACAGCGACTACATTAGTCCACCTGATCAATCTCAAATATCTTGTATTTCGAAGATGGGCCGTGCAGCAATTTTACCTTTGAGGGTGCCACGCCGAGATGTTTTGCTAGTAGTTTCGCCGCCGCTAGATTCGCTCGCCCTTCAATGGCTGGCGCCTTGGTGTAGATTGTCAGCGAACCATCATCGTTCGGGACGACTTCTTCGCGGTGGCGAGAGTTGGGTTTGAGATGGACGGAGATTTTCATGATTATTTTATCAATCCAGCAAACTCGCTCCGCCGCCAGCGTCATACGCTGCGCGTTTTTGGCTCCATTCGTTACTATAACGTTTGGCTTGTTCTAATACCATGTCAGTTGCCAACGCCTGCTGATCTGGCGGGTAGCCATATTTTGCCAGCGTCTTTTTGACGTTAACTTTCAGTTTTGCCTGAACATTCCTGCGCTCTGCCCAGTCAATCGTCGCATCACGACGCACCTGCTCTAACAATACTTTTGCGATATCACGTAGCTGTGCGTCACCCAGTACTTCACGAGCACTGCCATTTTCAACCAGCGCATCGTAAAAGATAATCTCATCCTCGCTGAGGCCATCAACCACTCCGTTCTCAACAGTCTGGCGAATTTTCTGTCCAATGTTGATTAATTCCTCAATCACCTGCGCTGCCTCAATCGTGCCATTTCTATACCGTGTCAAGGCTTGATCGAGCAAGTCAGAGAACTTGGTATCCTTGGCATAATTTCTCGAAAATCGTAGTTTAATTTCATCAGCCAGCAGTTTTTGCAAAGCCTCCACCGCCAAATTCTTGCGCTCCATGTTACGAATTTCCGCCAAAAACTCATCACTCAAAATTGACAGTTCCGGCTTTTCTAATCCTGCCGCCTCAAACACATCAACCACACCAACTGGCGCAATTGCTTTATCGACAATTTGTTTCAGCGCACTGCGATACTCAGCGTCAGTCACCACTGCCGAGCTGGACACTTTCTCCAGCCGAGCTTTCACCGCCTGGAACAGTGCCACTTCTTCGCGAATTTCCAGCGCCTCAGGCCTCGGCATCGCCAATGCAAATGCTTTACTCAGTTCCAAAACATGCTGCTTCAACCGCTTCTCACCGTCTTCCAACCCTAAAATATATTCCTCGGCATCCAAAATAATTTGCAGTTGCTGGCTAGTTGGTGTGGTAAAATATCGCTGATAGTCAAAGTTACCAAACAAATCGCGCACCACTTCATAGCGCATCTGCATCTGTGCCACCGCCTCAGTAATATCAAGCTGCGGTGCGCCTTGACCACCACTTTGCGTATAGTCAGAAATAGCATCGCGCAGCGCCCCCGCTACACCCAGATAGTCAACCACCAAACCGCCAGTTTTTCCAGGGAACACTCGATTTACCCTGGCAATCGCTTGCATCAAATTATGCCCTTTGAGCGGTTTATCTAGATACATGGTGTGCATATTTGGCACATCAAATCCCGTCAGCCACATGTCGCACACAATCACCAATTCAAGCGGGTCATTTGGATCTTTGATACGCTTTTCGATTGCCTTTACTCGCTGTTTGTTACGAATGTGCGGTTGCAGGTAGTCGGGGTCGCTAGCACTACCGGTAATAATCACCTTTATCGCGCCGCGCGCGTCATCGTCACTGTGCCAATCCGGCCGATACGCCACAATTTTTTCATACAAATCAACCGCAATACCACGACTCATCGTCACGATCATACCTTTACCACTTAGGACACTTTGCCGGGTCTCAAAGTGCTCAATGATATCCAAAGCGATAGTATTCAGCCGCTCGCTATTACCGACAATGGCTTCTTTTTGTGCATACTCGGCCTTCAACGCATCCTGATGGCTCAGTTCTTCGCCCTCCAGCAAATCATCAACTTCCTTATCCAGCCACTGCCGCGTTGCCTCATCCATATTCAAATCAACCAGCCGGCTCTCATAATAAATCGGCACCGTTGCACCATCTTTCACCGCCTGCTCGACATCATAAATATCGATATAGTCGCCAAACACTACTGGCGTTGACTTATCGTCCGTTTCAATCGGCGTGCCCGTAAAGCCAATGTAGCTCGCACCCGGCAAGGCATCGCGCATATACTTGGCGTAACCATACACCAGCTGAGCATCACTAGCTCGGACATGCGCCTTCAAGCCATATTGACTGCGGTGCGCCTCATCTGCCATCACGATGACATTGCGTCGATCAGTCAGGACTGGCAAGCTATCCTCCTCGTCCTCGGGCGAGAACTTCTGGATTGTCGTAAAGATAATTCCACCCGCCTGGCGCTGCAACAGTTTCCTCAGCTCACTGCGTGAATCGGCCTGCTTCGGGTCTTCTCCTAATAGCTCGCGACAGGCGCTAAACGTGCCAAATAACTGACCATCAAGATCATTACGATCCGTCACCACCACGATGGTTGGGTTATGCAAATCGCGCGATTTCATCAGTTTGCCAGTATAAAACACCATACTCAAGCTCTTGCCCGACCCTTGCGTATGCCAAACCACACCAGCCCGCTGGTCGCCACGTTCACTACTGGCCGTTAATGTTCGATCAAGTGCCTTATTCACTACCCAATATTGATGATAAGCGGCAACTTTTTTGATCAATTTATCGCCATCACCTCGCTCAAATACGATAAAATTCTGCACCACATCTAGCAAACGTTCGGGCGTACACGCACCACGCAGCAATACCTCCAACATCGGCACATTGCCAGCTTCCTTTTCGCCGTCAATCGTTTTCCACGACATCATTCGCTCCAACGGGCTGGTGATCGTGCCCATCTCTGCCTCTAGTCCATCGCTCGTCACGCACAATTCATTAAAGCGGAACAGATCACTAATCTCTCGCTTGTACGTCTGGATTTGCTGATACGCTGCCACCAAATCGGCCTTCGTATCAGCCGCATTTTTTAGTTCAATCACCACTAGAGGCAACCCATTTACAAACAGCACGATGTCCGGCCGGCGATTATGGTCGCCTTGCAGAACCGTCAGCTGATTGACCGCCACAAAATCGTTGCTGTGTGACGAGGTAAAATCAACCACCCGCACAATATCGTGTTTCACTTCACCACTTGGTGCGCGATACTGTACTGGTACGCCCGCTATCAACAGCTGATGAAAATCATGATTATTCTCAATTAAACTTGGTTTACTAATCTGCGTCAACCGCCGCATCGCTTCATTCAAGGCTGGTTCTGGAATGTGCGGATTGAGCCGCGCCAAAGCACTATATAGACGCCCAGGCAATACCACCTGCCTGAGCTCACGCTCAGCTATAGCACCATCTGGACCAATATCTGGTCCATGCAGAATTTGCCAGCCGAGATTAGCTAGGATATCAAGCGCATATTGTTCGATTTGAGATTCGGTCATACTGCGACAATTATACACCAGTTGTCTTGGATCCCAGAATTATAATGTTTGTTGTGCTATAATAGATATGTATTAATAAGTGGGTGGAACAGGTAAGATGAGTAAGGGCGGTCTATATTTTTCGATTGACGATAAGCTAATGGATGAAAAGATTAGCTTAAACAACGTTTCTTTACCGATTTTAAAAGATTTCATTGAACAAGTATCTATTTTTATTCGTGGTAACGAGTCAGTTGACTTAAATGGAGTCAAAATTGCAATTAAACCTGGTTCGGTCGCAATAGTTGTAGAAGAAACACCACTAATCAAAACTGCCATTAGTGAATATCGCATCATAAAGTCAAGCGGCGACTTAGGAAAAATTAGTCCCGTTCGTGCAAAGGTCATAGCAAATCTCCAAGAAAAAGTAAGGAAAAATCCCAGTAGGCTTTATACAATATCTGATAACATCGACTCTGCGTTTATAGACCAAAATTCAATTAAAATATCTTTGGACTCGAGTTATAAGATTGTTCATGCCGATCAGTGGGTCGATACAGAGGCTTATTTGTATGGTAGAGTATTTAACATGGGAGGTAAAAGCAAGTCTAACGTTCACATTACTTTATCCAATGGCACCAACATAAAACTTGATACTAACGAAGACATTCTTGCCGATGACAATAAGAACCGGCTCTACAAAGAACAACTCGTCCGAGTAAAGGCTCAACGAAATCTCCGCACAAAAGAGTTGCGGAACGAACGACTGGTTTCTTTTGAATATTATGAACCCCATTTTAATGAAGACGAGTTTATCAAACAAGTCGCCAGAACTAAACTAGCTTGGAAAGATATACCTGACATAGTTAGCTGGGTGGAAGAAGTAAGAGGTAATCATGCTAAGACAACCTAGACAATCTGTACTAATAGACACTAGCTTTCTTATTACTCTTTTTGACAACTCGCGCCCTAATCATGAGGTAGCTAAGAAATATTATAAGTATTTCATTGATAATAATATAGATATGTATCTCTCTGCTATTGTTGCATCAGAGTATGAGTACAAAGACTCAATCGATCCTATACTAGATACTGGCAATTTTATACCTCTTCCCTTTAATCTTGATGACTCAAAGCTAGCCGGTAGTTTCGCCAGCAGGCTGCATTCAGAATCTAGAGGCAAGCATACATCGCGAGATTCAGCAAAGGACGACGTAAAGTTACTTGCTCAATGTTCAAACCACAGTATAGATTTTGTTGCCACCGACGACACCTCGACCATGGCAAAATATTGTCGACGACTCAATACTATGGATGAGTCGCGAACAAAAGTAATTACACTAGACTGTTTCGATGTAAGTGATTTTAACGGTGGTCAGACCGAGCTAGATATAAACTTTTAATAACTATCCTAACTCGGTATATCTCTAAACAAATCAACCTCCTGGCGATCAATAGATATTTTATTCGTCTCCCTGATGCCTTGTAGTATATCGACGTCAACTATACTTGTGTCTCTAACTGTTTTCATTATGTCGTCCTTTAGCCAATCAATACACCAGATAATAGAATTATCAATATATGCTCTTTCACTGACTGACCGGGTTAATAATTCATTAAATTGCAAGTCCGGATCAATAGAGTAAGATACTCGCTGCAACCAAATATCTAATAAGCCAGTGTTAGGTATAATCTTGAACTTATCAAGAATTTTTTGAACAAGGAGTCCCCTCCTTGACTCACCCGCCCCACGGATAGTTAGACTCGCAACCGCCATCGCCATATTGTAGTATTTAGGGTTTTTAATTGCCATATTAACTACAATACTCAGCATAACTTCTGGTTTTTCATAATGACGTAAGCTTTTTCCTTGATCTAAGTAATCAAGAAGTTCCTCGTGAAACATATTTAGCTGGCGAGACACCATACCTGAATTAGGATATTTATAACTAGCTGCATAAATCTGCATTAACCATTTTGCAAAATTATCTTTTTCTTTCTTTATATTCGGTATAAATAATTCTTCGATCTTATCCTTTTTAATAGAACTCAAGACTATATCGCTGCTCTTTTTGGTCTTCTGTGCATTTAATCTAAGACCAAGTATTGCTAAAATTTCAGTTAACTCTTTCAGTATACGAGCTCCTAGATCTAGCCTATTGGTAAAAATTCGATAGTCATCCCTGTAGCGAACAATGGAATATTCTCTTTTATCAATATCTTTTATAGCTTGAGCTAAAAGATTATCAGCATATGCAAAGATAAGCTCAGCAATAAAATCAGAAAGAGTGTTTCCCTGAGGTATCCCATTTGTTTGTCGATGATTCATCATCTGAAAATGCTCATCAATTTTACCTCCCAAAGATTTTTTATCACGGTTAGCATAAGCCTCGTCTTTACCATGAAGAGCCCATGAAATAGAATGCGTATATATTGATCCATAACAGTTTGCAACATCAGTTTCTAAGACATATCGAAACTCAAGACCTTTAGCCGCACAGTTTTGCTCAAATTTCTCCCACCAAGCACGTATTTGCTCCGCTTTCGCGCTTTTCTTTTTTGAGGGTTGCACTGGAATACTAGCAACTTCAATATTACAACCCCTCCTTAACTCAGAAAATCGCTTTTTTATAACACTCCAATTATCCTCTTTAGTGATATAATGCACTAACCCTACATAAAGAACCGGATTTATTATCTCAAATGGCCTCCAGGCTAGTTCACCGTCTTTGTTGCCGTAAATCACTTTATTTACATCATGTCTATCTCGTGGGTCTTTCTTCTTACGGCCACCATCCTCTGGATCAAAAAAATAATTAACATCATAACCGCCCATCTTACTTGACACAGCTTGAAGTATTGGATCAAAGTTAAAATATTCAGGCAAATCAAAGTTTACATAACTTTTACCGTCCAGCAAAAAAGCACGAGCTTGCTTATGATCAAGTTCTAATATATTAGCCATTATATCTTAATCTCTCCGGAAATTAATTTTGGTAAAAGCAAATCACGAATTTTGGACAAATAATCTATTTGCTTCTTGTTTTCATGTATCATATCAAACAATGGTCGCACCATCTGCTCGAAATCATCAAACTCGCAATCTGATAAATCAACAATTTCCAAAAGCTCTATGTGCTTTGGATAAATATGCGGCTGACCAGAGCCAGTTTGCATATCGTATATCTCTTTTTGCTTGTTCTTGAGGAATAAATAGTAGGTATAAACATATTTGGTAATTGTTGAGTCAATGTACGAAGAGTCTGCCGACCATACTGGTTCACCCCAAACAGACACAAAACCAGCATTTGCTCCGGATGCACTTATCGTGATAACTGGCGCGGTCGTATTTGCTTCATTGTGAAATCCGGCTGGCTTCAGTCCACCGCTAATAACCGGTGTGTCACCACAAATCATATCTCTAGCTTGCAAACTTCTACCTCTTTTTGGATGAAACTTTTTTCCTAAAGGTATGGTCTGTATATTACCATTACTCTGCTTAGCTTTATCAACAAAATAATGACGAAAGAGGGTTTGGCCAAGCTGCTCGAGGGTTTCGTTCATGCGGCGGTTGAGCTCGATTTTTTCATCAAGGCTGCTGAGGATATCGGCAATTTTCTTTTGTTGGTAGAGTGGCGGCAGATTGATGGTCATAGCTGATATTTGCTTAGAACCCAAATTCTGCTGAGCAGCACCAACAGCAGCGCTTAGGAGTTTTTCATAACTATTTACAAGATAATAGTACACGAATCTATAATCAGCTTTGTTGTTATCAATTATTAAATTGCAACAGGCTTGATTTGTAGCCAATGGAATCTTATTAATCGCAGACCTGCCGGCAGTTGCACCATACATAGCTACAATCACGGAATCTTCAGGGATAATCTTTGCCGATGAGTTCTTTAGCCCTAATTCTGTAATTGTTTTTTCAGTTGAATAAATATTACCAAAATTAACCTCCTGAGTCCTTAACCACGGTATACCGCCACCATAGTAATCATCCCTCTTGGTTAACGGCGTTCCACCAGATGTAATTTTAGTACAAATATCGCTCAACGAAACCGTCTGTATCATCGCTCATCACTTTCTGTAGAGATTGTTGTATATAAACCAATGAGAGCAGTCGCCTCCTCAAAATCTTGTAGGTTTTCGCCACTTCGCCCCCTACCTTCAGAAGCAAAGATATTTTTGTATTCCACTATCAACGCATCTACCGCCTTCTCTTTCATCTCCTCTTGCGATAAACTTGAACCATCCTCATATACAAATCTTTCTGCATATCCAAGAGCACTATATGAATTAGCAGTAAAATCTCTTAGTACGCCCTCACCTCTGCCTGATTTGAATTGTTCATATAAACTATCGTTTTTTATCTTTAGCGCAAGGGCCAGAGGTACGAACACAAGCTGTGTCGGATATTGGTCCTTCCTCCAGTTGTTATTTCTTGTCAGAAACCGACTCACCAAACGAAGTGATGAATAGTATGAATTAATTTCACGCATCTCAAAGCCGTAGTATTCTATAGCGTCAAATGCAACTCCATTAACTATCATGCTGCCTTCCATCCAGTCAAGTACGCTTCTTGCATACACTTCGATGCTCAACTTACGCAAACCAAACGTAAAATCAAAAAATTTATTTAGATACGCATATCCATCAAAGTCACTTCCGTAATATTTCTTAATTGTATGTGAAAGTTGATTGACATTTGTCGTAATGATGAACGTCACATCATCACGCATAAAATAATGCTTAACAACCTCTAGCAACTCGACAGCAAAAGACGGACGACAGCGATCAAGCTCATCAATTACAAAAATGAGTCTTTCGGAATCACCTTTTAACTTATCAATGAATTCGTTTACTGTATCGTGTCGATTTACTTGATCTTTTACCGCTTTGACAAGGTCAGCCTTACTAGTCTTATTATCAATGTCTATAAAATCATGGGTTATGTTCTTTAATCCTGCAGACATGGTTATCATACTAAGAGCCTTCTTTATCGAGCCTTGGGTCAGACTTTCATCGTCGTCCGCTATCAACTTTAGCAACATAGCACTGAGCGCGTCGCCAAGATAATCATATTCCCACGCATTGAAATAGAAAGTTTTTTGTTTTTCTCGCAAAAGGTTGATTGCATTCTCGTCAAGAGTATTATGGCCATAATCTTGAATAGCACTGTCAGATAACATTAGTAGTTGCTTTACAAACACCGTTTTACCGGATCCCCATGCACCATCAATTGCCAAAACGGTACTTTCTTTCAATGAATTTAGTAGCTTCACAAGCATTGACAGCTGATTGTTACGCAGAATAGTATTATTGTGCAAATGCCTTAGGATTTGTTTATCTGTTAATTCTTTCATTTCTTCCCCTTAACCTTCTCCTTCACAGATAGCCCAGATGCGAAAATTGGTAGCAATATTTGACTTCACACGGTAACCAAGCTCAATTAACGTGTCTAGGCTATAATGCTCTATATTCCTTGAGACCTCACGATCACCTTTAGTTTGAACTATAAAGAATTTCTTTATAGTTGCCGAAGGGACGAGCGCTTTCTCTTCGTAGATATTCTTAATATGTTGGCCTATATTTTGCCTTGTAGTCTGAAATACCTGGGCCAACTGCACTTGAGTGAGCCACATATTTTCATCTTGTAGCCTAGCTTGAATCTGCGGCTTGCCGTCATCGCCAACATACAACACCATCTCGCTGTTCGGGTTGTTGCTATTCATCATTTGGTTTCTTTCTCTATTTTGGCAAGATTTTCTTTTATTTTTACCTCTAACTCACGGCTCTTCGCAAATTGCCCTTCAAGCTCAGCCGTCAACCGAGCAAATTTCTCGGCGAACGGCTCATCGTCTTCCTCGGCCTCTTCGACACCAACGTAACGACCGGGTGCCAGTACGTAATCATGCTGCTTGATTTCTTCTAGATCAGCGACTTTGCAGAAGCCCTGCTGGTCAGCGTAATCCGCGCTGGCAGTTTTATAATCGTGATATGTCTTTGCTACCCTGGCAATATCTTCTTCGGTCAGCTCGCGGTTACGACGGGTGACCATTTTACCCAAATTACGCCCATCGATGAACAGTACTTTACCGTGACGATTAGCACGATCGCGCGACACAAACCACAGACAGCACGGTATAGCGACGTTAAAAAATAACTGACTCGGCAGTGTGACGATGGCGTCAACCATATCATTGAGCACTAGCTGCTTGCGGATGTCACCTTCGCCGCCAGTTTGACTGCTCATGCTCCCGTTTGCCAACACAAAACCTGCCGTACCACGCGGGCTCAAGTGGTGAATCATATGTTGAATCCAGGCAAAGTTAGCATTACCCTTTGGCGGCAGTCCATACTTCCAGCGTGGGTCGGCCTGCAAATGTTCTTGACCCCAGTCACTAATATTAAACGGTGGGTTAGCTAAGATATAATCAGCTTTCAGGTCAGGAAGCTGGTCATCCATCAAGGTGTCGCCGCGTTTGATATTTGCGTCAATTCCCCGAATTGCCATATTCATTTTAGCGAGTCGCCAAGTGGTTTCGTTGAGCTCCTGACCATACACCGCGATATCGCTAACGCGGCCCGCATGCTCCTCGACAAACTTCTCACTCCAGACGAACATACCACCACTACCGCAACATGGGTCGTACACGCGCCCACTGTATGGCTCAAGCATTTCTACCAGCAATTTCACGATGGAGCGCGGCGTGTAGAATTCACCACCATGCTTACCCTCACTGTCGGCAAACATACCCATAAAATATTCGTACACTTGACCAAGCAAGTCTTTGGAGCTGGCAGTATCAAATTTAATATTGGTAAATAAATCGATGAGTTCACCTAGGCGACGCTTATCCAGAGCTTCACGAGCATAATTTTTTGGCAACACTCCCTTCAGACTAGGGTTGTCGCGCTCAATCGCCTCCATGGCACTATCAACTAAGACGCCAATTTCTGGCTGTTTGGCACTCGCCACTAGGTATTCCCAACGAGCCTCCTTGGGAATCCAAAAAATATTCTCCGCCAAATACCAATCCTGGTCTTCAGGATCATAATTCTCATCAATCGCTGTCTGATATCGCACCGAAAACGCATCCGAAACATATTTTAGAAAGATCAACCCCAGTACCACATATTTATAGTCCGACGAACTAATATTACCCCGTAGTTTATCCGCCGCAGCCCACAACTGCTTTTCAAGCTCCCTCGTATTCATAGATAGATTATATCAGATTTTGAGGCTCATTTACTCTGCGTGCAGCAAGCTCTTGTAATTAAGTTTTGTAACGATAATATGATCATTAAGCGTAATACCAAGCAGTTTTCCCGCTTCCACCAGCCTGTTCGTTACTTCTTTATCAGCAATACTGGCCCCTAAACACCCGCTCGGATGATTATGCGCCACGATAATCGAGGCGGCACGGTCGGCGATGGCGTCGGCGAAGACCTCGCGCGGATGTACCAAGCTGGCGGTCAGCGTGCCGATGGTCACCACCCGCTTGGCGATCAAACGATTCGCGCCGTCCAGCGTCAGGCAGACAAAATATTCCTGCTTTTTGTCGCGAATGTCGGCCAGTAGCTCGACGGCCTTTTCTGGGCTGTCGATGATTGGTTGGTCGCTATCTAGCAAGTACCGCCGCGCCAGTTCCAAACTTGCCAGAATCACCGGAATTTTCGCTTCGCCCAAACCAACCACGCTACGCAGATCATCATACGAAACATCGCCGCCTTTTTGACGCAAAATTTTCAGTACCTCGCGCGCAATTTTACTGACATCGGCCCGAGCGTTGCCGCTGCCAATAATCGCCATCAACAGCTCCAAGTCACTCAGCCGCGCCGTACCGTAACGCGCCAATTTCTCGCGGGGACGGTCGATTTTTGGCTTGTCGAGCACTTTCATAGTTTCATTATATCAGGCTTCAACCATTCATCAGCTGCCAATCTTCGCGCTATCATTTCGTGCAGCCCTATTTATCGCTTACACCACGCAAAGATCATCAGCTATTCGGAATCGCTCTAGCTTGTCGGCCGCGCGCCACACACATCGCCACCACCAACATACCAACCAGCCGCGACACCAATGACGAGTCATCCGCAGCCGATTGAGTCGTTGTCACCACTCCCTCTTCTGGATTTAGCGGACTATCGTCTGACCATAAACCAAATGATGGATGGATATTCATCAGCAAATCATCACCATTCGCTACATTTTCTTCGCCATTATAGACACAATCATCCAGAGCATCGTTAAGTTCTACTTGCTCTCCGGACAGGTTGATGCCTGATTTTATATCACTAACATCCATAATTACACTTTCAATTTTATCATCACTGCGCAGCAAATCGCTTTTTTCCGATGTTTTCACAAACCTAAATTCACACTTCTCACGAGGCACGGGACATTCCTCTGGAATTTTCGCTGCCACCTCGTCCGACTCAATATCAGGTATTGTTTCGATAATCGATGAAGTGGAAATAGTTACTTGCTCCACTGGCTTATAGTCATCAGTTTCTTCACGCACTGTAATGGTTTCTATTGGCAGCGCAATCGTCACTGCTTCAGCCGAAGACACTTCCGACTCTACTGCTGGCGACTCCTGCCGTTCGACAAAGAAAACCGTATCTTCTTCAGCCCAAAAATCATTATCCTTATCATGACTACGCTCTACCGCTACATTGTTATAGTCAAGTTGCTCAATTGACGATATCTGTGTATCAATGAAAATTTGATCCGCCGCCAATACGTCAATCTCCTCATTTGGAGGATTAACCTTAGCTTCATCAATTATTGCGGTATCAACCAGCCGCTCATTATCAATACTGTCAGTCGATTCGACAAAATTATTATAATCCGGCGTCGCATCTAAGGATTCTGGTGTCGGTTTCTTGTTGTCATTATGCGCTGCGTCAGAAATAGCATCAATGACGTGTGACTTCACCTCTATTGAAGGACTACTCGCCTCTGCTGTTTCGGTAAAATGCCCTTCGCCAGAAATTTCGCTAGTACTTTCTGACAGAGCTTCCCCGGCATCTGTAGTATCGTCAGCGGCAATTTCTGGGGCTGTTTTTAACTCAAAGAATGGCGTTTCTACTGCTTCAGTATCCACATCCTCGCCCGAAGCTTCAACCGCCTGGTTAGTCGAAGTTTTATCTTCTCGTTCCTGCGATATGAGTTTCTCAGTTGACTTATTTGTTTTAGTTGTCAAATCTATGGGTTTTGCCTCTGCCAACACTAGCTCAGGCGCTTTTTTAATAATAGGCTCTTGATAATCGGTAGGCTCTGAATATCCCGCCATCACCAATTCCCCGCGTCCATTTTCATCCAGACTGTCGAGATCGTCTGGAGCTAGCAATCTCTCCAGATAACTTTCTTTTGGTGTTATTTCCATCAGATTAGGAACCGCCTCTTCACCCGCAGAACTCATATCGTCAGATAGTTTATCCTGACTCTCTGATTCCTGTTTCACGGCTAACGCCTGAGGTTTTACACACTGGCTAAGAAATGGACAGCCAACACATGTCGCGCATGCTGTTTGACCAATTGACGCTGTTACTTCCCCAGTAGAAGGTAGCTCTTCTTCACCGCTAGCCACCGCCACCAAATCAAACTGCTCAACACTATCAGCCACCGTTTCGCCAATACCAAACAAAAGATCTTCACCACTGACACCATCTCTTAGCGACGAAAATACGTCAGAATCATCACCGTCAATTCCTGTCGATGATAATTCTACGGTAGTCGTCGCCCCAATCATTGCTCAAAAAATGTCTCCGTTGAAATATGTGATTCATCGACACCGGCGGCGGTGAGTTTTTGCCAAACATCTCGTACAAATGGCAAGCTACCGCAGACCAGAAAGTGCACCTCACTCGGCACCTCACCAACAATGTTTGCTACCTCAAACCGCCCATTATACCAGCCATCTCGTTCCTCAACCTGCTGGCGGGTACTAAACTTTTTGACCGTAATATTCGACGCCGCTAACTCCTCAGAAAACACCATATATTCTGGCGATTTTTGACTAAAATAGAGAAAGGTCGGCTGCTGGGTGTCTGCCAAAATACTCCAGATCGGACTCAGCCCGCACCCCGCAGCGATGCCAACCAGCGGCCGCTCGGTTTGCGGATTGAAATCGCCATATGACCGACTAATATGTAACGTATCGCCAACGCGGCGCGAACACAGATAGCTTGAGAATTCACCGCCAACATTTTTGACGGTAATTGACATCAGCTCCTCACTTGGGCGCGAGGAAATACTATAGGCCTTGCCTTCACGCACCTGGCTGCCCTCAATGAACACCGTGATATATTGCCCCGCCATAAAGTCAAACGTTCGCGCAAAATACAGCGTTGTCACCTCAGGGTTTTCCTGGCGCACGCGCACAATTTCGACAGTTAGTGAATCACGCATTCTTCGACATACCTTTCCATTATTTTTTGGGCAGCTCTGAATTCCTCATCAGTAAAGGTGTGGTAGTTGGCAAATTTTGGACTAATCGTCGTGCCAGTGCGAAAATGCTGCAGAGCAAATCGCTTGGCACCTTTAACAAGCTCACCAATCTTTTCAAAATCCGCCACCTCCAGCTGCTCGCGGACGATCGTCGTCCGAAATTCATGACCAATCCCTGAATCAATCATCAGCCGCACATTGTCTTTGATCGCCGTGAGATCAATCGGCCGCGCCGCAATCTCCACGTATTTTTCCAGCGGCCCCTTAACGTCCATGGCGATGAAGTCAATCGTCCCCTCCTCGACCATACCGCGCACCATGTCAGGATGCGTGCCGTTGGTATCCAGCTTGACATCAAAACCAAGACCCTTAATCATCCGACACAACACCGGCAAATCCTCATTGACCGTCGGCTCGCCACCAGAAATCACCACGCCGTCTAGCCGGCCAATACGCGATTTCAGAAAGATCATCGCCTCCTCGACCGGGATGCTCGGTGCCAACCGCTCAGGTAACACCAGCTCAGGATTGTGGCAATAGCCGCAGCGCATATTACAGCCAGAGAGAAACAGCGCTGCCGCCACGTGCCCGGGATAGTCCACCAGCGACAGCTTCTGAATCCCGCCAATCGCCACCTTAAGCTGGGACAGCGACGGCGCAAGCTCGCTGATGTTCGGCGGCATCGTCATAATGCTCCCTCATGTCAAATTCAGCCTGCTTACCCTTGTTCCACTGAGAAACTGGGCGCAAGAAGCCAACCACACGTGAGTAAACTTCGGTCGTTTCATTACAATTTGGACATGTTGGATGTTCACCAACCAAGTAACCGTGATTCTTACAAATACTGAAGCTTGGGCTGAAGGTGAAGTATGGCAGTTTGTAATTTTCACAAATCGTTTTGACCAGTTTTTTCAGCGTCTGCGGATCATCCATGCGCTCACCCAGGAAGAAGTGAATCACCGTACCACCCGTGTACTTGGTCTGCAAATTATCCTGCAAATCCATCAGCTCAAACAGGTCGTCAGTGTAGTTGACCGGCAAGTGGCTGGAGTTGGTATAGAACGGATGCTTGACCGCCGCGCCGAGGCCATTGGCGAAGTGCGCTCGGTCAGGGAAGCTGGCCTTGTCGAGCTGCGCCAAGCGATAGGTCGTACCCTCAGCTGGCGTCGCCTCCAGGTTGTAGTTATTGCCCGTTTCTTTCTGGTATTCCACCAAGCGGTCGCGCATGAAATCAAGTGTTTTCTCGGCAAACGCCTTACCCTTTTCCGTGCCAATGTCAACACCCAGCAGGTTCAACGCCGCTTCGTTGGTGCCAATCAAACCAATGGTTGAGAAGTGATTTTTCCAGTATTGGTTAAATCGCTGCTTGATGTTGCGCAAGTAGAACTTGGTGTACGGGTAGAGGTTAGCGTCAGTCAATCGCTCCAGGACCTTGCGCTTAGTCTCCAGACTATCTTTCGCCATATCCATGAGTTCGCCTAGGCCCTTGAAAAACTCTTTCTCATTCTTCGACTTCAGTGCCAAACGTGGCAAGTTAATCGTCACCACACCAACTGAACCAGTCATTGGGTTTGAGCCAAACAAGCCACCACCGCGATATTCCAGCTGGCGATTATCAATGCGCAAACGGCAGCACATTGAGCGCGCGTCTTCTGGATCCATATCAGAATTGATGAAATTCGAGAAGTACGGAATGCCATACTTGGCGCTGGCTTCCCACAGACTTTCAATCACTGGATTATCCCAGTTGAAATCCTTGGTAATATTAACCGTTGGGATTGGGAAGGTAAAGACGCGGCCGTTAGCATCACCCTCAGACAGCACCTCCAGCAGCGCCTTGTTGAGCATATTCATCTCTTCTTGGTATTCGCCATAAGTGGAATCCTGCATTTCACCGCCGATTATCACTGGATTATCAGCCATGTGTTTTGGGCACTCGAGATCAAGCGTAATGTTGGTAAACGGTGTTTGGAAACCAACTCGTGTTGGCACATTAACATTAAAGACGAATTCTTGCAGCGCCTGCTTCACCTCGTCGTAGTTCAATTTATCAGCGCGAATAAATGGCGCCAGCAGTGTATCAAAATCAGAAAATGCCTGAGCACCAGCTGCCTCACCCTGCAAGGTGTAGAAGAAGTTTACCACCTGGCCCAAGGCTGAGCGGAAATGCTTGGCTGGCTTGGAGGCCACCTTTCCAGCAACACCGGTAAAGCCTTCTTGCAACAGATCAGTTAAATCCCAACCAACACAGTAAACACTGAGGAGATTCAGGTCGTGAATGTGCAAATCACCCTCTTTGTGTGCCTGACCAATCTTTGGCGTGTAGATTTTGTCCAACCAGTAAGTTTTGGTAATTTCGGCTGAAACGTAATTGTTCAAACCCTGTAGGCTGTAGCCCATGTTGGAGTTTTCATTCACTTTCCAGTCCAAGTTGCCCAGGTATTTATCAATTAAATCAATGTGCGATTCAGAGGTAATTTCACGTAATTTTTTGTGCTGGTCGCGGTAAATAATGTAGGCCTTGGCGGTCTTCTTAAACTTAGAATCAATCAAAATATCTTCGACAATGTCTTGGATATCTTCAACGCCCGGTAGACGTTTTTGGTTGCGAGCTTCCAACACCACCAGCACTTTCTCAGTTAGATCCTCGGCAGTTTTTTTATCAAATTCGCCAGTCTCCAGGCCGGCTTTTTCAATGGCTTTTTCGATTTTTTTGCGATCAAATTTGACGGTGCGACCATCACGTTTTTTGATTGATTTGTACATACCCCTCCTTATTATGACAACAACAAACAGGCCCCAATCTCCCCGAGGGGTGCGTGTTGCAAAAAACATTATTTATTTTCTAAAAACACCATATATAGTGCTTAATATAGAATATACACGCGATATATAGCGTATGTCAACGAAAATACATTGTATTATTTACATATATCAACTTCTATACAGCTTGTAGTAGATCATAAGCGGTGGCCGCTGACAGCGCCTGCATTTGGCGAAGATTATCACCTGGCTTAAGCGGCGGTTTGAGGCTGCGGATAAGGAAAAAACCGACAAACGCTGCCAGCATTTCAGTATTGAGTTCATCTAGCCACGGCGCTACATCCTGTCCGTGGCGCGCCATATCGATTAGAAACTCCGTCGCTCCAGACCCCTGAGGTGCATAGGAAGCCCAGTTCCAATCAACCAATTTCAACTCACCAGTTTGCGGATGAAACGCCAAGTTATCACTGCGAACATCAGTGTGATTAAAACAATCTTCTGGCTGTTTGGCGAAGTGTTTAGCATGTACCGAAATATCGGCTAATTCATCGCCCCTATTTAGTAACTCTATCATCTTCTGGCAGCGCCGCTGGTTGACTTCTGATTGCTCCGGTAATAATATTTGGTAATTATCGATCAGCTGACGGCGAATATCACCGTCAATAATAATCTGGTCAATGCCATTATCCAAGCCAAGTTCTGTCACTGCAAATGATTGCAGTTGCAGCTCCTCAATAACCTCACGTGGTAAATCTGTTTTTTCCAGCTCGCGAACCGCCGCTACCACCGCTAAAATGTATCGTTCTGCCACAGATTTTTCCTCTGGCGGTTGCCACAACCAGCCGTTGGCTGACGCATAACTGGTTGTCATCAGCACATATCCATCATCACTTAGCGTAATCTGATCAGCCACATATTGCGGGTGAATTTCCTGCAACATCCGCATCACTTCATAATCTTTTTTCAGCCAGCCTAATTCCCGCTCGCCTTCGTCTGGCAACACATCAACATCAACTTCTTTGACAAAAATCGTCCGATCGCCCGCCGACACCAAGGCTCGGCGATTACGTGAAAAGCCACCACTGACTGACGTTACTCGCAGGCCAGAAGAGCCGATACCGAGTTCTGCTGCCGCACAATGCAGCGCTCTGTCGGTCAACAACTGTCTTTGATTAACTAAAGCCTCCATGTAAAAATTATATCATTGATATTACTACTGTTGTCTCATTAACCTACTACTATCGACTCTCTTTTGTTATTGGGTTTATAGACTACTTTACTTTCATTAAGCTTATAGTTATAATATCTGTGAATACATATATAGGGGGAGAAAATGTTAATAAAAAAACGTTTTTCAAATAAAAAAGTAAAGGCATTGGCTGGAATAATGACCGCATGTCTAATTTTCGGCGGAACATTATTTGCGTTACCAATACAAAATGCTAGAGGTAATGATGATTCATATCCACCCAACGATGACAATTACGAAAAGGTTTGGTGGGACGAATTTAATGACACGTCTTTAAATAGAGAAAAATGGGATTATTACGTCGGCGGCTGGAACGCCAGTGAAGTTCAAAACTGCTATAAAGATTCACCCGAGAACGTTAATGTTAGTGGTGGCAGCTTAAACCTGGTCGGCCTTTATAAGCCAGGTCTGACATGTAACCAAGGAAGGAACGGTGACTTTACCTCTGGATTTGTGCATACAAAAGATAAAAAAGCTTGGACTTATGGCTATTTTGAAGCTCGCATAAAAATGCCAACAAATAAAAGTACTTGGCCTGCATTCTGGATGAGCCCTCAGGAAGCTAAATACGGTGGCTGGCCTAAGAGTGGAGAAATCGATATCGTAGAGACAAAGGGCTCTAACTTAAATTATGCCGCTTCTGATGCTCACTGGGGAATTTCAGCAGTGAATAAAAGCCACAGTCAGCGCGTAATTGGAACAGATAAATTTAGCGATACTAGCCAGTGGCATACATACGGCGTTAAGTGGACCGAAGGCAAGCTTGAATTTTATATTGACGGTAATAGATACCATGAAATTAAAAACTTTAGCCAGCCGAACTCTACTAATCACCCTGGACCCTTCAATATCCCATTTTACCTACGACTTAACCTAGCGATTGGCGGTAGCTACATTGACGCTCCATGGAAAGATGCCCATAATTCTATAGCCGACTTCCCAGCTACTATGTCAATCGACTATGTCCGTGTTTATCAGAGAAAACCGCGACAGCCTAAAAACGTCAATGTGCCAGATAGCAATTTGCGTACCCTGCTTAACCAAAAATTAGCAGCACAACTTGGGACTACTCGCACCAATGATCAAGTCATTACCGACGTAGAGCTAGAAAGCTTAACAAATCTTAACTTGGATGCAGCACCAAATGCACCACTTGATCAGCGAATTAACAATCTTACCGGCCTAGAGGCAACTAAAAACCTCACAGCCCTGTCCCTTCAGAATAATGCAATTAGCGACCTAAGACCGCTTGCCGGACTAGCATCCTTAACTTCGCTAAATCTTAATGATCAATTAATCGCTTCAAGCACTAATACCGACTCATTTGCTTCACCTCTAAGGGATCCTGCAGGAAATACTGTCGATATAAATAATTCAGCAGAAGTAGCTAACGATGCAGCAAACCCTGGAAAGATTAAACTACTCTCACCAATCCGTGACGGCAATCCTCATCTTATTGTCGCTAATTGGTCGAGGAACGTAACTATTGGGACAGCTTCAGCCGTCTTTAGTGGCAAACTTAATGTAACCGCCACCTTGCAAGCAGCGCCAACACCACAGCCACAGCCTAACCCTAGTACGCCAAGTAATACTCAGAAACCAGGAAAAACTCAAAGCTCTAATAATTCACTAGCAAGCACAGGATTTAATATTCTCCTGGGAGTCGTAACTGCCCTACTGATTGGTATAGCAGGCATGTTTATCCTACGATAATCATATAAACTAGAAGATGTCATCACTTATGGTATGACATCTTCTTTTTGTATATTTACTGTCCAGCTAAGATAGGTAAAGAAAAAACACCTCCGCAGAAGTGTCTTTTCTTGGCTCCGGCAGCTGGGCTCGAACCAGCGACCTATTGGTTAACAGCCAACCGCTCTACCACTGAGCTATGCCGGAATACGAATCTTATTATAGCGAGTTTTTAAACAGTTGTAAAGTTACTGACGAACAATTTCTAGTGCTTTTTTCAAAATTTCTACTTCTTTGCGTGATTTTTCATCATCTTTTTCTTCTCTTTTCTTGATCTCTCTAGTCAAATTATTCCACCAAACCTCTTTTTCAGCACTACACACAGCCAAAGACCTTACTTCGCCGTCGCGCTTATCCAGTAATCCTGCCGACACCAAATTATCAACATGTTTAGCTACAGTTGAAACCGATTTATATCCGAGTGCACGCATAATTTCCCGCAGTGTCGGACTGTAGCCGTTACCCTTAATAAAACCATCGATGAAATCCAGCATCATTTTCTGTTTTTTCGTCAACTTCATATCTAAAGTATACACTATGCGCTATACTTACAGTATGTCAAAAAACCTCATCAATGATATTCAATTTTGGCTCCTCGTAACGGTTATTTTCGGTGGTGCATTTGCCTTGCATCCCAGCCTCAACTTAGCAATCCTTGATTTTCCTTCATTACGATTAGGTCTATATCAGTTAGTTGCAGTCAGCCTAGTACTATCCACGATACCGATATTATTTAAGAAACGGCAAACCTTCCTTAAAAATCGTTACCTAATTGGCGGGTTTTTAGCAATTTTTCTAGCCATGGCTATAGGCGTCTTTTTTGCCGAAGCGCATCTTCGCACTGCGCTTTATTCATTGTCGCTCTTATTTTTATTAGTTGTAGGCTTGTCGGCTGGCGTGGTTTATACAGAATTGTCAAAGACCAAAAAACACAGATTAGTCAAGTTTGGTTTATGGAGCGGTCTGGTTTTCGGAATCTTAGCAATTATCCAGCTCGTCGTTGCCACCTTCGAACCAACTGGCTTTGGCACGCTTTGTTCTGGCTGTAAAGCTGACGTTTTTGGTTTTCCGCGCATCAATCTATTCGCCGCTGAACCACAGTTTTTAGCCAATGCCCTGCTACCCGCCTTTTTCTTAGCCCTCTTCCAACCAAAATCCCGCCTCACTCAACTCAGTTTATTTTTCACTGCCACAGCCATAGCCTTAACCTTTTCTCGCGGCGGATTTTTAGCAATTTTTCTAGCCATTATAATTTTCATCGCTATCGCCTCAATCAAGCGCCTCAATATTTCTTTCCTCTATAAAAACCTTCCTCTGATTATTATCGGCACGTTTTTCGGATTTACTTTACTATTTCTGTCTGCCAATATTCGCTATAGCAGTTCGCCGTTTATAGCACATAACACGCTTGTTAGTATGATTGACCAATTATCCCTCGGCCGAATTAAAATACCGCAAAAAACTGTCATTAAAACCCAGCCAGCACCATCTTCTCAACAGAAGACCTCAGATATAAAATCCACCCCGACAAAACAGGACTTCCAGCCTACCGGATTCGTTGAAGCTTCAGCTAACGATCGTCTTAGCGCCAGCGACCTAGCCCTTAAGTCCTGGCTGAGTTCGCCTCGTACGTTATTCTTTGGCGTCGGCCTCGGTAATCTCGGCAGCTTCATCCAAAAGCACCTCCACATTAGCGTACCGACCGACCAAACCGTCTACATTTTCTACGTTTTACTACTTAGCGGACTCGGCATCATTGGCTTATTGCCGCTCATCCTACCATCTCTTACAATTATCTTCTTTGCTATAAAAAATATCTGCCACCCTAAAGCGCAGCTTATCTTTTCATTAACCACTGCACTACTTATCCATTTCTGGTTTTTTGGCAGTTTTATTAACACAATTCATTGTTTTGCTATAATTGGTATATTTTTGTATAATTACCCCAGAGATTATGCGGAAAAAGTCTGATTTTTACTTCAAAGTTGTTCTGGTCGTTCTTGATATCTTGGCTTTATTGAGCGCCTTTACTATTGCCTATATTTTACGCATATCCTTAGATCCTAGACCGTTCCACGTCAGTATCAATGCTTTAGATTTCATTACGTCTATCGCTATGACCTTACCGCTATGGATTATAATGTTCTATTTCTTCGGACTTTACGACCGCGAAAGCTACACCCATCCTTTACGCCAATTTGGACGAATTCTTCTGGCATCAGTTACCGGAATTATGATTATGATTTCAGTAACTTTTTTCACCAACACGCCGCTGTTTCCAGCCAAGCTTGTCGCTGTCTATGCTACCGTGATTGGCTTTGCTCTATTGATGGTTTTTCGTAGCACCGCCAATATCATTCGTTTACGGTTATTAAAACGTGGATTGGGTGCACGTCGAGTCGTAATAGTCGGCAATTGCGACTTAACTCATGTTTTAGCCGATTTTATTGAGAATAATCCACTAACTGGCTTTAGGGTCAGCGGAATTGTAGCACGAGCTGAGTTTATACCGATTGAGCTGAAAAGTCTCAGACGCTCATCATTAGAATCAGCACTAACCAGAGATAAAATTGACGTTATTATCCAAACTGATTCAAAAAATGTTAATAACAATTACCAGCTCGCCCAGAAACATTATTTAGATTTTTATCAAGCACCAGAATTTGACGGAATTATGACCACTAAGCACACGATTGACATCATTGATTCCGTGCCGCTAATTCACGCCCACCCAACACCGCTGATGGGCTATGGCCAGATTGTGAAACGAGTTATGGATATTGTCGGCGGAACAATTGGTATTATTTTAGCCTCGCCGATAATGCTTTTGGTAGCAATTGCCGTGAAAATTAGCGATCCAGCCGGCCCAATCCTGATGCACGGCAAACAACAAAAGCGTCTCACTCGTTACAACCGGCCGTTCAAAGTTTACAAATTCCGCTCGCATTATGCCAAATTTGACGGTAAGACTGACGAAGAAGTATTCCAAATGGTCGGCAAACCGGAGCTGATTGAAGAATATCGTAAAAACGGCGATAAACTTGATCAAGATTTTCGCGTTACGCCAGTCGGCCGTTTTATCCGCCGGTTTAGTCTGGATGAATTGCCGCAGTTGTTTAATGTCCTAAAGGGTGACATCAGCCTAGTTGGACCGCGTGCTTTAGTACCGCATGAACTCAGCGCATACGATAAAAAACATGTTTTACTGGCGGTAAAATCCGGATTGACTGGGCTGGCGGTAGTCTCTGGCAGGCGCAGTATTAGCTTTGAGGAACGGCGGCGAATTGATCTATACTACGTACAGAACTGGAGTTTATGGTTGGATATTACTATTCTATTAAAAACCTGCTTGGTTATTTTCCAAAAGGATAATTGATGAGCAAGCCAAAGATTGCCATAGTTCACGACTGGCTGTATGGCGGCGGCGCGGAAAAAGTCGTCTTAGAAATCCACAAATTATACCCAGAGGCACCAATTTATACTTCTTTTTGCAGCGATGAATGGCGACAAAAACTAGATAATAAAGTCATTACTGGCTATTTGCAGCGCTGGCCATTTTCAAAACTCCGTCGCTTTTTGCCGCTCTTGAGGCAATGGTGGTTTGCGCGGCTCGACCTTAGTCAATATGACATTATCCTCTCTAGCTCGGGCAACGGCGAAGCTAAATTTGTCCGTAAGTCCCGCCCCGAACAACTGCATATTTGCTATTGCCACACGCCAACGCACTTTTATTGGCGGCACTATGATGAATATATTAAGCGCCCCAGTTTTCGTCCGCGCTGGCTAGCCAGATTAGGCTTAAAAACTTTGGTTCGTCCGCTGAAAAAACGCGATTTTATTGCTGCCCAGCAAGTTGATATTTTCATTGCCAATTCCACCGGCATCCAAGCTGATATCACAGAATTTTACCAGAAAAAAAGCACTATTATTTTTCCGCCCATTGACCTATCGAATTTCTCGCCGCTATCTAAAACTCGTCAGAAAAAAATCATTCCTAAAAAGCCGCGTTGCCTGATTTGGGGACGAATTGTGCCGATGAAGCGACTTGATGTAGCTATCAACGCCTGTCAAAAACTTGGTTGGAAACTAGATATTATAGGTAAGGGTCCCGACATGGACCGTCTAAAAAAACTGGCCGGCCCACATACAAATTTCTTAGGATTTGTTGATGATGCAACGCGGGAAAAGTACATAAAAGAAGCCGATTTATTTATTTTTTGTTCACACGAAGACTTTGGTATCGCGCCAGTTGAGGCTTTAGCGGCAGGAATTCCGGTAATCGCTTACCAAGCAGGCGGCGCACTTGATTATATTAAACCAGAAAAAAACGGCTGGTTTTTCTCAGAACAAACGGCCGAACAATTGGTAAAAACTTTGAAAGAGTTGCCAGGCAAAAAAATTTCGCCAGCAAAAATTTCTGCTACTGCCAATGAATTCTCAGCCGCCATTTTCCGCAAATCAATGAAAAATATAGTTGAAAAATCATGGAAGGAGTATTCTCATGAAAATCGCCATTGACGCTCGCACATTACGAACAAGTACTGGACGCTACATTGAACGGCTGATTCATTATCTACAAAAGATTGATAAGAAAAATGACTATATTATTCTACTAAAGCCAAAGGATTTCGATAGCTGGCAGCCAACTAATCCGCGTTTTCAAAAAGTAGCTTGCCCTTATAAAGAATATACTTTTGCTGAACAAATTGATTTTAAAAAACAATTGGAGGGGCTGAATCTAGACCTGGTGCATTTTGCAATGGTTCAGCAGCCGGTTTGGTATCATGCTAGTCCAGTCGTCACCACCATGCAAGACCTAACCACTGTTCGGTTTAGAAATCCTGATAAAAATCCCGTTATATTCTGGATAAAGCAACAAATTTACAAATGGGTCAATAAAAAAGTCGCTCGAAAATCCGCTCATATTATCACTATTTCCGATTTCGTGAAAAATGATTTGGTTGGATTTACTGGTATTAGTCCAGATAAAATTACAGTGACACTGGAGTCGGCTGACGAACTACCAAAGGGTAACGAGCCTGTTAAAGATCTGATTGGCAAGAAATTTATTATGTATATCGGTAGGCCAACACCGCATAAAAATTTACGGCGGCTGATTGATGCTTTTGCATTATTGCAAAAAAAATATCCAGAGTTGACTTTAGCTTTAGCTGGCAAAAAAGACAGTAATTATGCTCGCCACGAAGCATATGTCAATAAGCATGGAATTAAAAATGTCGTATTCACTGACTTTATATCAGATGAACAATTGCGCTGGATGTATGAAAATACGGCTGTTTATTGTTTCCCCTCACTTAGCGAAGGATTTGGCTTGCCAGGTCTTGAGGCAATGCTACACGGCGCGCCAGTTGCTTCAAGCACCACTACTTGCCTGCCAGAAACTCACGGCGATGCCGCTCACTATTTTGATCCGTATGATGTCGAGGATATAGCGCGAGCTATTGATGAAATTTTGTCTGACGAAAAGCTACGTCGAGAATTGATTAAAAAAGGCAAACAGCACGTCAAAACTTTCTCCTGGCAGCGGATGGCCGAGCAGACGCTAGCGGTTTATGAACAATACGGTAGCCAGAATAAAAACTAGCTTTCTTGACCAGTAGCCTGATTAATACGCGTAGACGAATCTGCTTTATTTGTACCGCCAACTCCATATACCATTTCGATGTTGTATTTTTCACAAACATTACGCTCTGGTACAACCTCTGGCGCCGATCGATCGCCGCCATTAGCAAATACCAATTGACAACCTGGATACTGTCGCGCAATCATTTCCAGCGTCTCCGTTACTGGCGGCTCTTCGTCAATAGACAACATTACTTGATCAACACCTTTTAATGCTCGCATTAATCGAAGCCGATTTTCCTCATTGAGAATGATTTTTCCTTTTTTAAGCAATTGCTGTTTGTCGTTATTAACAACCACAATCAAATAATCACCCATTTTTGCCGCTGCTTCAATCATGCCTAAATGTCCACCGTGCAATGGATTAAAATAGCCACTAACAATTACAACCTTCATATTTCCTCCTCTGTAACTTCTATATTATACCTGATATACTATACTTATGACAAAGATGCTAGTCACGGGAGGCGCGGGATTCATTGGCTCGAATTTTGTGCATTATACCGTCAAACACAAGCCAGAATATGACATCACTGTTATCGACAAGTTAACTTATGCGGGCAACCGCGCTAATTTGCAGCCAGTAGCCGATCAAATCAATTTCGTGGAGGGCGACATCTGCAACGCTGAATTGATGGACAAATTGGTCGCTGAAAATGATATTGTAGTGCATTTCGCCGCTGAAAGCCATAATGACAATTCTCTGCGCAATCCATGGCCGTTTGTCGAGACCAACGTGGTCGGTACTTACACCATCTTGGAGGCTATTCGCAAGCACGGCAAGCGCCTCCATCACATCTCGACCGACGAAGTATTTGGTGACTTAGAGCTCGACGATCCAAACCGCTTCACTGAAGACACACCATACAATCCATCAAGCCCCTACTCCAGTACTAAAGCTTCTAGCGACATGCTAGTGCGCGCTTGGATTCGTAGCTTCGGCATCAAGGCGACGATTTCCAATTGTTCAAACAATTACGGTCCATACCAACACATCGAAAAGTTCATTCCGCGCCAAATCACCAATATCTTGAGCGATATCAAACCAAAATTGTACGGTACGGGCGAGCAGGTTCGCGACTGGATTCATGTCGATGATCATAACTCGGCAGTTCACCTCATCTTGGAAAAAGGCGAGTTGGGCGAAACGTACATAATCGGTGCTGATAACGACCACGTCAATAACAAGATGGTGATTGAGCTAATTTGCGAGCTGATGGGCAAAGGTAAGGATTGGTATGAGCATGTCAATGACCGCCCTGGCCACGATATGCGCTACGCCATGGACTCCAGCAAGCTGCGCCGCGAACTGGGTTGGCAGCCACAATATACTGATAACCAAACAGGTATGCATGACGGCCTAATGCAAACCATTGATTGGTACCGCGCCAACGAAGATTGGTGGAAAGCACAAAAAAACGCCGTCGAAGCGGCGTATGCAAAACAAGGACAATAATTATGTTTGATCCAAACGACTACAACGAACTAACCGTCACCGAATCACCCATCCCTGGTCTATTCGTCGTCAAATTACCAGTCCATGGCGATAATCGCGGCTGGTTCAAAGAAAACTACCAAAAAGAAAAAATGGAAGCACTGGGACTACCGTCGTTTACCATCGTGCAAAACAACATCAGCTTCAATGATAAAGCTGGCGCCACTCGGGGCTTACACGCCGAGCCATGGAACAAATTCATCTCCACCGCCAACGGTCGGGTGTTCGGCTCGTGGTGCGATTTGCGTAAAGGCGACAGCTTTGGCCGAGTTTTCACGCACGAAATTAACCCCGGCACAGCAATTTTCGTACCAAAAGGCGTTGCCAATGGCTATCAAGCGCTTGACGACAACATTGCCTACACTTACCTGGTTGACGCGCACTGGTCGCCAGCCGCCAAATACACCTTTGTCAATCTGTTTGATCCGGCACTCGGTATTGACTGGCCGATCAGCCAGGATCAAGCGATTATTTCTGAAAAGGACGCCGCTCACCCGCTACTTACAAACGTAATCCCAATGGAGGTTTAATATGAATTCAAATAACATTTTTATCGTCGGAGCAAATGGTCAACTAGGGCGGGCACTTCGTCAACAATATCCAGAAGCACAGTTCGCCGACATAGACGAGATGGATATTACTGACCGCCAATCAGTTGAGTCATTTGATTGGTCAGGAATATCAATCGTTTTAAACGCAGCAGCCTTTACTAATGTTGACGGCGCAGAAACACCAGAAGGTCGCGTTGCAGCCTGGAAGGTTAACGCCTCAGCGGTTGCCAACCTAACCCGAGTTTGTCGCTCTCACAATATGACTTTAGTACATATTTCCAGCGATTACGTATTTGACGGGACAAAAGAACCACATTATGAAAGCGAAGACTTTAGTCCGCTGAGTGTTTATGGTGCATCAAAGGCTGCTGGAGATTTGTTGGTTGAACAACTCGATAATTTTTACCTACTGCGTACTACTTGGGTGATTGGTGAAGGTAAAAATTTCGTCCGCACCATGCTGGGATTGGCGGAGAAAAATATTTCACCAACTGTTGTTCATGACCAAATTGGCCGGCTAACCTTTACTAATGAATTGGTGAGAATTATTGACCACCTGCTGTCAACTAAGGCACCGTTTGGCACATACAACGCCACCAACGATGGCCCGTTGGAAAGCTGGGCTGACATTACCAGGCGAATATTTAAGCTGGCTGGGCGCAATGACCTGACTGTTACCAACACGACGACGGCTGAATATTTTGCTGGCAAAGATGGGATTGCACCACGTCCATTAGGCAGCAACATGAGCCTTGACAAGTTACATTCAACTGGATTTACTAGCTGTGATTGGACGCATGACTTAAAAGATTATATACTGAGCTAAAAGGAGTTTTATGAAAGGAATAATTTTAGCAGGTGGATCAGGGACGCGCCTTTGGCCAATTACTCAGGCGATCAGTAAACAACTAATGCCGATTTATGATAAGCCGATGATTTATTATCCGCTTACTACACTCATGCAGGCAGGAATTCGCGATATTTTGATAATTACCACACCAGACGACCAGGCTGGCTTTCAACGACTCCTTGGCGACGGTTCACAGTGGGGTATCACCCTCGAATATGCCGTTCAACCTAGCCCAGACGGCCTAGCACAAGCCTTCATCATCGGTGAAGATTTCATTGGCGACGACAAGGTGGCGTTAGTCCTGGGAGATAACATCTTCCACGGTGAGCGGCTGGATGAATCTCTACAGGGGTGTACTAATCCTGATGGTGGTATAGTTTTTGCCTACAAGGTTTCTGACCCAGAACGATACGGTGTTGTCGAGTTTGATGAACAAAATCAAGCTATTTCCATTGAAGAAAAACCAGCCAAGCCAAAATCAAACTTTGCCGTTGTTGGTTTGTATTTTTATGACAATGACGTGGTCGAAATCGCCAAGAACGTCAAACCATCCGACCGCGGTGAGCTAGAGATTACCTCCATCAATGCTAAATACTTGCGCCGCGGTAAACTGCGGGTCCAAGCCTTAGACAACGGTGACGTTTGGCTGGATACTGGAACGATTGACAGCCTGACCGATGCCTCTGACTTTGTTCGGGTTATCCAAAAACGAACCGGCCGCATCATTGGTAGTCCAGAAAAAATTGCCTTTAAAAATGGCTGGATTAATCGGGATCAGCTTAGCAAGCTCTCTGAGCCGCTGAAAAAATCTGGTTACGGTAAGTATTTATAAATAGTGTTATACTATTAACATGAAGAGGGTTTGTGTTATTATTCCAGCTTATAACGAGGCAGCTGTCATTGAAAGTGTAATTAAAAAAGCCAAGAAGGTTTTTTCAAAAGCCAAGAAAGATTATTTGATAGATATCGTACTTGTTAATGACGGGTCGAAGGATAATACTCTTGATCAAGCGCAAAAAGGCGGCGCAATTGTCATTGATCATATCTTGAATTCCGGAGCTGGCGGTGCAACACTAACTGGACTTGCCTACGCGCAGCAACGCGGCTATGATATTGCCGCCACCATGGATGCTGATGGTCAGCACGATCCAGAAGATGTCTTGGCGGGCATTCGACAGAGCGACAAATCTAACACTGATTTACTTATCGGTAGCCGGCTCATCAATAGCGAAGGCATGTCTAGGACTAAGGTTTTGGGAAATAAAGGCTTAAGTTTCATCACTTATGCTCTGTTTGGCATCAATGTCACTGATTCACAGTCCGGTCTGCGAGTTTACTCGCGAAAGGCAATTGATAACCTCGACTGGAAATCGACTGGCTACGAATTTTGCTCAGAGATGATTTGGCGCGCCAAACAAGCAGGCATGGTTATTTCCGAATACCCAATTAAAGCAATTTACACCGACTATTCCCGTGCCAAAGGTCAAAACAACTGGAATGCCATCAATATTGTCAAACGACTATTTAAGCAACGCTTAACGGAGTTATTCGAATGAGATACCTTGTCCTTGTATTACTTAATGTGCCGATTATTTTAGCAGCATTGATCAATATCATCACTCAGTACAAACTGCGCAAAGTCAGCGTAGCACGCTTTCGTCATCAATTAATCATCTGGGTAGTTATCATGGTTGTCCTGATTGGGTCATTTCCTCTGTATAATATTTCGATTGGCCATCCGCCGCTGGATTCATCAGAGTTAAGCTTATTTGATATTTTGCAAACTACAGCGATTATTTTGCTATTCTACATCGCCAACAACCAGCGCCAGCGTATCGACCAAAACGAGCGAAGACTACGCGATTTACATCAAGAATTATCAATTAGGCTGTCGGATGAAAAATAGTATTGATATCATCGTACCTTACTGGGGTGAGTTTTCACTGCTGAAACAAACCGTCGATTCAGTGCTAGCACAAACCAGCAAAGCCTGGCATTTAACGATCCTCGACGATCATTATCCAGATAAGACCGCCTATGATTATTACAAAAAGTTAAATGATAAACGCATCACATATATCAGACATAGCAAAAATATTGGTATCACTGCCAACTTTAATTACGCTATTCAGCATGCAAGCGCACCGTATTGCATGATTGTTGGCTGCGACGACAAGCTATTGCCTAACTATGTTGCAACTATGCTAAAAAATATCGGTGAAGCAGATTTTTATCAGCCTCGCGTACAAATAATCGACGACAAAAGTAACGTATATCTACCGCTTGTCGATAAAGTGAAAAGAATATTGCAGCCTAAAAAATCCAGCATACTGTCTGGCGAAAAACTTGCCGCGTCGCTTTGCCACGGTAATTGGCTTTATTTTCCATCCATCACTTGGAAAACCGATACTCTCAAACGATATTCATTTGATACAAAGTATAAAATCCTTGAAGACGTCATCGTCGAATTAACCATGATTATTGATGGCGCTTCGCTTTGTTTTGACACAACAGAAACTTTTCAATACCGCCGTTTTGCCGAGTCGTTATCTAGCAAGGAAAAAGGTAAAAATGGTGTCCGATTCAAGGAAGAGAACGAAGTCTATGATAATTTTTCCGATAGGTTTAATGAGATTGGCTGGAAAAAAGCCGCACGAGCAGCAAAACTTCGCGTGACATCACGCATCCACAGTTTCCTGTCGCGGTTTTAGCGCTTATCCTATCACTCTATTTTGTCTTTGCAAACTTACGATTAACCGCCCACGTATACAGATTGACGATTATCGATTGCGGCAATAGGTCATACAGTCGCCAGTTTATGTCTTTCTTCGCCACTGGCATTTTAGCGTTTTTCCAGGGCGTTAGTTTCAAATATTTACGCCACAAAAAACCAACTGGATTATCGTTACCCCGCTGCCATGGCCGACCGTTCACACCAAACTGCGAATGAATGATCTTCGGCGTGTAGTAACTCTCCATGATTTCATCATAACTGTAAAAGCTTTCAGGCAAGAAACCGTTGGCTTTAATGTATTTTTTAATATCATAGCCATAGAAAACAGTCGAGAAATTATATTCCACACCAACTTTCTTGATCTTACCTTTGAAAAACACGTTGCACAAATCTTGGTCAGCCACCTCGTAGCTATTGTGCCGCAAATGCTCGCGCATCTTGGCATCAATCTTATCTTTCATCCATTTTTTGTGATTGATAAGCATAATTCCACAGTTAAAGTAGCCGTCGGTTGGTTTCAAACCAATGACATCTTTGTGCGCGTTCACCATGGTAGCGTCGTACGACAGAGCCATCACATTACCCTCGAAATCAAGCTCCAGAAGACCATCAAGCGCACCACTAATCACCGTGTGCGGGTTAATGTACAAAATTCGGTCCGTTTTAATATCAAGCTTAGCAAACGCCAACATCTTATACCACGTGATATACAGCCCCTTCCAAGCCTTAACGCCGATCTCTTTCAGTTCATCATGGTAGCTTGAGACATCAACAAACGTAATTGTGGCATTCTGGTAGTTACCAACCATTTTGTTGAATTTATTGATACTATCTTTTTCCAGCTGGTGTCCGAGGTAAAAAATATTAATCTCTTTCAAATGTTTATTGTTCTCCAAAAGCGATACAATAGAAATTGCACTGACTACGGCATAGTTGTCATCACTTTGATATATAACATTTATAATTCCTTTATTCATGACTGTAATTCCTATCCACTAACCGGCAGTTGTTTAATGTAATCTTTCAGCATGTCCGTGTAGTCTCTTGGCGTGAAACCTGCTCGACGCAACTTCGACAAGTCCATATCACTATTGAGTGGTCGTGGCGCAAAGCCTGGTTTGCTGGCAGCGTATTCCTCGGTAGAAATTGGTTGCACACGATTGCGGTCATGTCCGGCGTATTCGAACACATCGGCAGCAATTTCATACCATGATTTAACTGGACCTTCGTTAGTGACATTGTATAGTCCGTATGCTACGTTATTATCTAAGAAATATTTAGTAGCTCGAGCAATCTCTGACGCAAACGTCAGCCGACCAAACTGATCATTAACTACTTTTGGATTGATGCGCATATCCGCCAATTTTTTCATAGTTTTTGGCATATTGTGACCGTCACCAACGACCCAAGATACCCGCATAATGTAGTGTTTTGGCACTAAGCTAACCACCAAATCACCCGCCGCCTTACTTTCTCCATAAACCAAAAGAGGCGCAACCACTTCATCATCTTGATGGTTTTTCTCCCGACCGTCCCAGACATAATCTGATGAATAGTGGACAAGGGTCTTATTCTGCTCAATAGCAATCTTAGCTAGGTTGCGTGGACCATAAGCATTCGCCAACCACGTCTTAGCACGCAGGTCGTCTGTCTCAGAACCATCAGCGTTAACCAAGGCTGCCGCATTTATGATAACGTCGTATTTCGACCAATCAAACGCGTCTATTTGCGCTTCATCGGATATATCTAATTCTTCTCGTGATAACGCCTTGGCGTCTGGAAACATAACACACAGCGCCCTACCCAGTTGTCCACTTGCTCCCACAATTACATACTTCTTACTCATAACTCCCCTTTTCTCTTGTCAATTATTATAGCATCTTTTAGTGACCGCTTGTAGATAACCAACAGAAGTGCTAGTTGCAAAAAGCTGATCAGCATAAAAACTAACACACTACCCAACATCGCCAACTGCTCAATCAGGCATATAGACATCACTACCGCCAAAACATCTGTGAGTAGCAATGTATAAAACTGCCCCTTAAACCGACGCATAATTATCAGCAAATTAACATAAATCGACACAAAAGCGTTCGCCGCCGCGCCAATCACCATAATAGTCAAATCAAGGCGGAAATTATTGATATTGATGCCAAAAATAACGTTAAGCATCCAAACACCAATCAAATAGCTCAGGACAACTGAAAGTACGCCCATCCCAAAAGTTATTTGATTAATCTTACCAACAATTCGCGCGAACTCCTTCAATTTTCCTTTTGCTAATAACTCAGACAAATTCACGACATTCGGCTGAATGATAAACGATATGAAGAGTCCAAGGAGCGTAATTGGCATCGCCATAATGCCAAAATAGCCAATTTGGTCAGGATGGGACTTGTCCAAAAAATACCGCGGGATATTGAGTGAAAACATCGTCAAAAACATCACAACGAACACCACTGAAGTGTGTTTCATGATGACAACAGCCTGGGTGATATACTCTTTGCATAATTTTTTACTTATACTGATAGTTTCAACGCGCCGCACCCAAAGTATATCGTAGAGGAATATAATCAGCATATTAATCAATAATATTGCCAACGTGCCGTATATGACATTTTTAGTGACAATGTCAACCGCCATGAACGCCGCAAAACCAAGCATCGCTTTCATAGTTAATGATATGCCAGCGATATATAGCTTATGATGAATTTGCAGGACACCGTATAGCGAGTCGGCGATTGATTCTAGTATCTTAAAGGTTACCAAAATCATGATCAGACCTGTCTTTGTAGTGTTATATCCGTTAAGGAAGCAAAATGCTACCGCGGAAATCGCCACAATGAGTGATGCGACGAAGCGTACAGCAACATAGCCGCCACTCGAAAATTCCCGCTTAATATCAGATACTTGATAGGTCCGACCACCCCATAAAGAAACCGCCCAAAACACCACCGAAAGCGACAGCGCAAACGAAAATAACCCAGAATCCTCGATGCCATTCAACCGCGTAATAACAATCAATAATACTGGTGAAATTGCACTCTGTAACAATGAACCTAACGAGTTCCAGATGTAGTCCTTTTTCTGCGATTGCATATCATTAGTATAGCAAGTTTGCTCAATAAACTACTCTACTTTATAATTTGCTTAGTATATGAAAAAATATTGGTCTTTATTCTTATCTTTTATTAAAAAGCCTGAAAATGTCTTTATATCTTTGTCATTGTTTTTTGGAGTGTTGTCGGCAGCCACCGTACCTCTGCTATCAATCAATGACGAAGGTGTACATTATATGCGGGCCTATGGGCTATCCCAAGGAAAAATTGAATCAGGAGTTGCCTGTACTTTACCTAAAGAAGTGGTATTAAAAGCAAAAGAAGCAGATGTAAATAATTTCGTAACTAGCTATAAGAAAACTATAAATCGTAGCGATACAGAGACAGGGAAATGCAGTAGCGCAACTGGCTATCCTCCAATTATGCATCTACCGCAGACAATTGGTATCATTTTGGCAAATCTCGTACACGGTTCACTTGGGATAACTATTATATTCGGAAGATTAGCCAACCTAATATTTTATTCATTTGCTCTTTATTTCATCATAAAATGGGTACGCGTTGGCAAATGGGCATTCGTAGCAACCGGCCTATTTCCGCTAATGATACATTTGGCAGCGTCTCTTTCCGGAGATAGTGTGACAAATATCGCAATTTTTACCGCTATTGCTGCTACATTAAATTTCTTTAGTCAAAAAAGCCCGTTAACTCGACAACAGCAGTTGCTTATTATTGCTGTAGCCTGCTTGTTAATTCTCACAAAGTCGGTAACAATACTCTTATTATCACCAGTCATTTTCTTGCCAAAGCGCCTCTTTGTTCCAGATAAAAAATCAAAAATATCTTTTATTCCGCAAAAATGGTTGGTTCTCTCAGCAGCAGCAATATTAGCAGGCCTTTGTTTAATAGCGTGGCTTCATGTATACACACAACCCCTACTCACCACTGGCGCACCGCATAATCCGCTTCATAGCAATCCGCTCAAATTTATCCAGATATTATTTAATACTTACCTAAACCCAAACCTGCCCGTATCCGACGATATCCTGAGGGGCGTGATTGGCGCATTCTCTGCTTTTAAATACGGGCTGCCACTTTTTATATTACTACCATCATTTTCCCTCCTCTTCCTCTCTCTCCTTCATTACAACAAGAAAGACCAGGAGTTATTAGGAGAGCAGACTGGTAAATTGGCAGTGTATAATTTGGCGACAATTGGGTTGTTTGTTTGTGCAGTGTCGTATGCTATGTATACAGCGTGGGCCTTATTGCCATTTAGGTTTGGCGAGGGAGCGTATTATGCGGATGGTGTTCAGGGTAGATATTTTACAGCAACAGCAGCTATGTTGGTGCCGGTAGGATTGTGGCTGCAGAAGTATATTAATGTGAGAACTAAGAATGACAAGGTATTTAACCTTATTATGTTCTTTGGGCTAGCTTTAGTGCTTGGGTTTTATGTTTTTGAGACGGTGTGGAAATTTAAGTAGCTATCCTAATCATGACAATGTGCTAGAATAAAAACAGTTATGAAAAAATATTGGTCTTTATTCTTATATTTTATTAAAAAGCCTGAAAATGTCTTTATATCTTTGTCATTGTTCTTTGGAGTATTGTCGGCAATACTAGTCCCTCAGTTATCTGTAAGCGATGAAAATATGCATTACCTGCGAGCTTACGGAATATCTCAAGGCCGCGTAGAATCTGGATCACATTGTACGCTTCCAAAAGATGTTGCTAAAAGAGCTGGGTCGGTTTACGAAGGTAATTTTTCTGCAGACTACTCTAAGCCTATAGACCGCAATACATTAGATGTTGATAAATGTAGTAGTGCATCTGGCTATCCGCCAATTATGCACCTGCCGCAAGCAATCGGCATTAATATAGCAAATCTATTTGGAGGATCTACTGGGTTAACTATTCTGTTTGGACGAATTGCTAATATAATTTTTTATTCAGTAGCCGTCTTTTTCGTCATAAAATGGGTACGCGTTGGCAAATGGGCATTTACGGCAATTGGGCTTATCCCTCTTATGGTTCATATGGCCGCTTCACTATCAAGCGACTGCATGACAAATGTGGCAGTCTTTACAATTACTGCTTTTACCTTGAACCTATTCACCCAAAAGGACAAGTTATCACATAAACAAACAGTCGCTCTTATCTGTATAGGAGTATTCCTTACTCTAACCAAATCTGTAAATGCCTTACTACTATTTCCTCTTCTGTTTTTACCAAAGCGTCTATTCTCACCCAACAAAAACGAACGTCTGCCATTTAATATTCAGAAGTGGGCTATATTAACAGTAACTGGTGTTGCCGCGATTATTAGCATACTAATTTGGCAGAAAATATTTGGACAGCCGTTACTTACGTTAGGCGCAGCGCACAATCCGCTCCACAGTAATCCATTAAAGTTTATTGCCATACTGTTTAACACCTACATTAGCCCAACTATCGGATACACGGATGTTGTATTACGTGGTAGCGTTGGTGATTTTTCATCCTTTAAATACCACCTGCCTTTGTTTGTGTTGATACCGCTCTTTTCCCTCCTCTTCCTCTCTCTCCTTCATTACAACAAGAAAGACCAGGAGTTATTAGGAGAGCAGACTGGTAAATTGGCAGTGTATAATTTGGCGACAATTGGGTTGTTTGTTTGTGCAGTGTCGTATGCTATGTATACAGCGTGGGCCTTATTGCCATTTAGGTTTGGCGAGGGAGCGTATTATGCGGATGGTGTTCAGGGTAGATATTTTACAGCAACAGCAGCTATGTTGGTGCCGGTAGGATTGTGGCTGCAGAAGTATATTAATGTGAGAACTAAGAATGACAAGGTATTTAACCTTATTATGTTCTTTGGGCTAGCTTTAGTGCTTGGGTTTTATGTTTTTGAGACGGTGTGGACTTATAAATAAATCTTTTTTCATATTACTCTTGTTGCTTATGCTTATTTATGTTAAAATATCATAAATATGAGAATCGCAAAGAAAAAACTTTCAAAAAAACATATATTATTTACTTCTGCGGTATTTGTCGTCATAGCCTGCTTATCTGTTTTTGCACTTGATAAGCTTGGTGTTATATCAATTTTATCAAAAGACACCATATTAAATATTTCCAAAGAACCAACTCAACAAGAGAAAAAATCTGAAGAAAAAACTAATCAGGATACCAAGGACTCTTTTTTGGATAATAGTAAAGACGACAAGAAAAAGTCTGTTGAAAAAAGTAAACCAGCACCCGTTCCAGTAAATAATTCTTCGATAGAATTATCTGCAAATAAAGATGGTAGCAATGTTACGATTATTGCAAAACTAAAAGAACAGGGATATTCACAAGGTAAATGTCTACTAATAATAACCGTAAATGGAAAGAAATATTCTCAAGAGGCAGAAATTATATATCAACCAGAATACTCAACCTGCGCTGGATTTTCAGTTCCTGTCTCATCTGTTGGCAATGGCAGCTGGGACATCTCTCTTTCCGTAACACCCATCAATGGCAAGTCTATAAATAAAAAGATGATAAAGGATATATGATGGCAAAATTTAAAATTTTTATCTCAACAATAGCCACTGCTATTGGTGTATTAGGCCTAGTTTTTTTTGCCAATCAGTCAGGCGCCATCACTTCTAGCGATTGGAAAGCGGGCAATATAGTCGACGATTTCATATTCACAAACTCCGACGACATGACAGTTGCTGACATTCAAGCATTTCTTAATAGCATAAATCCAAGTTGTGATACATACGGAACAGGACGTGCTACAGAAAGAGGAAGGGGCGATATTACGCGTGCTCAATATGCAGCATCCAGAGGTTGGGCAGGACCACCATATATTTGCTTAAAAGATTATTACGAAGTCCCCAAATATTCACCTGGCGATTATATACCAGCTAACAACTTTAGTGGCTCAATTCCACAAGGTGCTGTCAGTGCTGCACAGATAATTTATGATGCAGCAAAACGCAATAATCTAAGTCCAAAAGTAATTTTAGTTAAAATCGCTACTGAATCGGCCGGCCCACTCACCACAGATAATTGGCCGTTGCAGAGTCAATATACTTACGCCATGGGCTCGCATTGCCCAGATAGCGGCCCTGGAGGTAGCGCTAACTGCGACCGCAACTATGCTGGTTTTTCCATGCAGGTAGAATCTGGTGCTCAGCTAATGCGTCAGTATCTTGATAACATGGAAAAACCTTGGTGGAAATATAAAAAACCATTTGCAACTAACTCAATCCTATGGAATGTAGTACAGAGTGGCTGTGGCGCTGGAGATGTTTATATATCCAGCAAAGCAACAGCTGCACTATATACTTACACCCCGTATCAACCAAATCAGGCCGCTCTTAATAATATGTACGGACTAGGCGACCATTGCAGCGCTTATGGCAATCGTAACTTTTGGCGCGTTTGGAACGACTGGTTTGGATCGACCCAGTACAGCCGTCCAATCATTAGTTTCAAATCGCATATTAGCTACTATGGCTGGACTGGACTAGTACACAATCGCGGCATTACTGGCTTTACCGGCCAGAGCAAATCCATGCAAGCCTTCAGTATCGACGGTGAAGTTACCTATTCGTCGTATAGCGAGGAACGCGGTTGGCAGCCAACTGTCTATGGAGGTATGCAGTCTGGCACAACCGATCTCAACCGGCCTATTCAAGCAGTCAAAATCCAGCCAACTGGATCGCTTGCTGCAAAATATGACTTATACTACCGCACGCATGTCAGCTATGTCGGCTGGATGGGCTGGGCAAAAAATGGCGAGCCAGCCGGCATAACGGGCGGACCTGGAAATAACATAGAGGCCTTAGAAATCCGGCTTGTTCACAAAGGATCTAGCGCCCCAGAAGATTCAGGCCAAGCTTTCAAGAATATTAGCACAAAGGGAGATTCTTCGCCGTTAGCAGTCTCAATTAGCTCGCACGTTGGCATGGTTGGCTGGCAACCAGCAGTCACTGATGAAATGATTAGCGGCACTACCGGCCAAAGCCGTCGGATTGAAGCCGTCAAAGCCTCCCTTATTAATAAAACTGGCATTTCTGGCGACCTTCGCTATTCGTCTCACGTCTCATGGGTTGGCTGGCAAGACTGGAAAAATGCAAACGAAATATCAGGCACTACTGGTCAGTTCAAATCAGTCGAAGCAATTCGTTTTATGCTCACTAGCGACCTTGCAAAATCATACGATATCTGGTATCGTGCTTATTCGCAGTATGTCGGCTGGATGGGTTGGGCAAAAAATGGCGAGCCAGCCGGATCAACTGGCGCAACCAGACAGCTTGAGGCCATCCAGATTCGTATAGTGCCAAAAAATTCAATCGCCCTACCTAGCGGCGCATTCTACAACCCAGCCAATACGCCTGTCCCAGATTTGTATGATCTCAGCTATTCAACCCACGTCAGCTATGTTGGCTGGATACCAAATGTATCCCAGGGTGTCATGTCTGGTACAACGGGGCGATCGTTCGCCGTTGAAGCACTACGCATTGCCAAAGCTATATCACAACGCGACGGATCGACCATCACCATCCGCTGCTCGTCAAAATCGGCTAACGACCCTTGGTCGGCAGATATACCTGTGACTGAACAACAAATCTGCGGCACTACCGGCCAAACAAAAGCGCTCAATGGCATAAAACTATCCCTCAGTGAAACCGACGCCAAGAAATATGATATTTACTACCAAACTCACCTATCATGGATTGGTTGGCAAGAGTGGAAAAAGAACGGTGAGGTTGCCGGCGATAAACCAGGATCACACATTGAAGCTGTTAGGATAAAGCTTGTTGAAAAATAGAATCTCTATTTGTATATATCAACAATCCGCTGCTCAAGCTTACTCCACTGATAAGCTTGAGCAGTTTTTTGACCATTTTTAATGATTTTATCGCGCAGTTTTTTATCGTTTAGTAACTTTTCGACAGCTGCAACGCCCGCATCGATATCGCCTTGGCGATAAAATAGACAGTTGTAATCATCTTTTAGATATTCAACATTGCCACCATTTGGTACTACAACAGATACGCCGCCAGTCGCCATCATTTCAAGCGGCGGATATGAAAAGCTCTCAACGATACTAGTTTTAATCAAAATATCGCAGCTTGCGTACACTTCTCCAACTTTTTCTGGAGCAATACGATTATAAAATCTATCGACTCGGTACCAATCTTTTGGTTCCTTGCGATATGATAAATACAAAATCTCAAATTTATCAGGGTCAAGCCTCTCAACGATACGAAAAGCTTCGTCAGTATTTTTATACTCACTTTTGCTGTCGCCTTCAATAAGTATCTTTATTTTGCCCGTAAAATCACGTTTGCGATATGGGTACAATTCAAGATCAATTCCATTTGAGACATACTCGGATTCTTTATGAAAGACATCTTTCAACCACTTCTGACACCATAGCGACATCGTAATATACCGTATACCAGATTGATCGCAGTAAGAAGCGTTTGCCAAAAAGCGCGGTTCACCAGTGCCTGGTATATAAAAATCCGTTTCAAAGTTTTGCACAAAATAAAGCCGACTACGAACATTAGGCTGCTTCTTAACTAGCTCAACAGTTGACCACAACGTTGCAACCTGCGTGTCAAAAAACGCTTTCATTTTAGTTTTGTGCGTAGCAACGACATTAAATCCAGGCAACTCATATCTATAGCTATAGGTTTTCTTAGCAATTTTTAGAGCGTGCTTACTGACTGCATCAATTAGCGTCACGTCCCAGCCATGTCTTCTTAGTACATCAGCATGCTTTAAGGCGACAATTACTCCTCCCGAAATATCGGTCGACGGCAGAACAAAACCGATATTTCGCGCCAAATGCTTCCTAATAAACGAAGCTAGGTTATAGCCAGTGTACACCGTCGAATAGTTATGAATTATCTCCTCGTGAGCTTTATCTGCAAGTTTACCGCGCAAAGCCGAGTCTGATACTAGTAAGTCAAGCGCTTTAAACCACTCTGTGTCAGTATTGTTTACTAGTATGCCTGTTTCGTTATTCTGAATTTTCTCTGCAAAAGCGCCAATATTGCTGGCTATGGTTGGAATCTTTACAAGAGCCGCCTCAACCCATTTATTCTCAGATTTTGCGCGGTTAAAAATCGTATCAACCAGCGGCGCTAAAACAATATCGCACTCCGCCATAACAGCTGGCAATTCTCGCCAATCAACAAATCCTGACGTAATAAGACGCTCTTTATACGGATCAAGGGCGTCTGGAACATCCAGAATGCCAGCAATTTTAAGGTAAATTTGCGGATACTTTTCGAATATTTTAATAAGACTAGGAATAACGAGATCGAAATCTTCATTATGGGTAATGCTTCCACTGAAATAGCCGACGATAATTTTGTTATTATCTTTACTAACCGCCTCAAGCGCTAAATTAGATAGCTTAATCATTTCATCAGATGCAACATTGCGGTTAATCAACACTTCACCCTTCGTGTAATGCTGTAGCTCCTCTTGCAGTTGAGTAGTCGTGGTAACAACATGATCGCACAACTCCAGCGTTTCGCGCATTCGATTAACACCGTCGTCGTAGAGCTGCTTATCATCGACGCTCATCTGTTGAACATATTTAATTGAATCAGTATATTTCTGGTCAATTACTAAATCATCGATATCAAAAAAACAGGTTTTATTAAAATAATGCGCCTGCTTGATAAACTCACGAATCGTATCAGTTATTGGGCAGCGGAAAAATACAAATCCGCGATAATACTTCAATTGATCAAGCGATAATCTATCATAAAAAATGCTCTCAACAGTTAACCCCTGCGACATTAGCTGTTCCATCTGGTGAGCAACACGATATCGTTCTGGATGAGGCAGTGTGCAGCCATTTATAAATAATATGTCTTTATATTCCATCTTTCTTTTATCGGGAAACTTACGATAGTATAAATACTTTGCCGTACGCTTAGTAAATCGAACAAGGCCATCGTCCTTTATAATAACAGTACTTTTCTTTACAAGATTATTAACTTTTCGTATCATTACTAGTTCTCCTTTATTGTTATATACGGATTATATAGCGTCCTAAATCCTTTATTACAAAGCGCTTTGGTTAGCGATTGACTATCTATCTTTGTTGATTGATCAATCAAGGAAAGCTTTTTTCTCTCTATAAATAGTACCGAAGAGCATACATCTTTAAGATTATATTTCGAGGTTAAGTAAATGTGTTTCGTAAATGACCGTCTACTCAATTCCTGTATAAATTTCACGATTTTTTCATCTAAAATAGACTTTAAATTTCCTACAACTTGGCTCTCGTCATATATTCGCGGAATTACAGCACCAATGTCTTCTCTAAATATATCACCTAATAAACTATAATCTCCAGAATAATCAACTGAAGAGTTTGAAAATATTATTACATCTGAAGTTTCTCTACTCAAAACATTACCAACACTATCATCCCTGCTAAATAATATATTATTTACAGTGACATCTTGTTGAGAAGGGCTAGAATATCGCATACACCACTGAGCGCCATATAAAGAATCTCGTACTACCTCGGCCTCCATATGACGCTTTTTAATATCATCCGTTAAGGCTTTTTTTTGAGCACCAATAACATAAGGTTTTGCATCTAGGTTTCCTGCCGTAGAATTATTATGAACACGCCAATAATAAAGAATCTTCGGTATATGAGCAATCTGACTTGATTTTAGTGTTCGCGTTGCCCTCAAAAATAATTCCCAGTCCTGAGTTCCGTTGTATACGCCATCTTCACCTCCCAGTTCTATTAGAGAATCGCGCTGGATTATAGCAAAATGTGTAATATAGTTTATTGATCGCAAAAAATCAATATTCCAATCAGGCTTAAAAAATGGCTGATACTGTCGCCCTTTCTCATCAAGCTTAACTTCATCAGTATATATAAATTTTACGCCAGGCAATTCATTTATCTTATTAACAACCAATAGAAGAGCATCTTTATGTAGCATGTCATCATGATCTAATAACCCTATATATTCACCATTAGCTTTATTAATACCATAATTTGTTGCCCCTGCTATGTGTCGATTAGTTTTTAGAAAAAAAGGCTTTATTTTCGTATTGTTTTTTGCAATCTTTCTAATCTCATGTTTTACATCATCATTAGGTGAGGCATCATCAACAATAATCAATTCCCAATTATCATAAGATTGACCTTCAACTGATTTAATCATATCCCTCAAGTATTTAACTGGGGTATTGTACGTCGGAACAATAATAGAGATAAGAGGTTGTTTGTCTATTTTTTTATTTATAGGCTGATTGTGTGTTTGTCTATTTTCCCATTTTTCATAGATTTTTCTCTGTTGCGTATCAAGATATCTCCTGTACGGCGCCATTATTAGTAATATAAAATTATAAAGGTATCTCCTGCGCTTTATGATATTTTTTAAATAATTCAGCATCCCTCTATTTCCACGTATGGTCTAATTTAGTAACACCACCCCAACGCCCACTTTCATAATCCCGTTGAACTGAAAAATGAGGACCTTCTTCTATAAAAGCTATAGTGTCTATATCTCTTTTTCCAGTTAAGCCAGCTTTTATAAAATAATCCCCCTCATTAAGGTTCAACTTAACTGTATACTCTGCTTTGTTTTTGTGCTTAATTTTATATTGATCCTGATAGGTATTAGGGCCAAATACATATTCTCCATTTTCTCTAAATATAGCAACTCCGATATTCTTTACGTTAGGCTGCTCCCAAGATAATTTAATTGTAATCTGTTCATTATACTTAAAGGAATTATTCTCTTTACCTTGACTATCGTATATGCGTACATCAAAAGGTGCGGATGATCGATTAAAATTATGTGTTTTTGCGTGTTCTAATTGATTACTCATGCTATATGCAGCGGCAACTATATGAGGTTTTCCTTGTATCTTTACTTTGCCGTTCTCTATTAGTACAGCTTTATTGCAAAAACGCTCTACAGCTCCCATATCGTGAGTCACTAATATGACAGTCTTATTTTCACGCTTTAATTTATCAAAATAAGCATAGCATTTTTTCTGAAATGCCTCATCGCCAACCGCCAGAACCTCGTCAAGCATTAAAATGTCACCCTTAGCTTTTATCGCAATAGAGAATGCTAAGCGAACTTGCATACCACTTGAATAATTCTTCAGCCTCTCTTCCATAAAATCATGCATTTCAGCAAAATCAACAATATCATCGTACATTTCATCAACTTCTTTTCGACTGAATCCTAGAAGTGCACCATTCAAATATACATTATCCCTGCCGGACAATTCAGGATTAAATCCAACACCTAATTCGATAAAAGGAACTAATTTACCTTTTGTGCGTATATGACCCTTATTAGGTGTATATATACCTGCTATTAATTTCAATAAGGTACTTTTACCAGACCCATTTTTACCAACTATTCCAAAAAAATCACCCTCTTCAATACTGAAAGAAACGTTTTTTAGCGGAGTAAAGTCTCTATAGCCTTTTTTTCTCAACAAAAAGCCTACAACTTTCTGCTTAAACATATTCACCGACTCAATTGGAATTCTGAAAGTTTTAGTTACTCCGACGATTTCAACTATATTATTTTTTGCCATCATTATATATCCTCCGCAAAATACCGTGATTTTTTAGAAAAATAATAAACTCCAAATATTACCGTAATTAGTATTATTAGCCACGGTATTATGATACGCCAATCATGAATTAAATCAGTTGCTCTAATAATCGAACCATCTTGATTTATCAATACATACCTAGCATCTTGAATAATTTGCGTTACTGGATTAATAAAAAGTAGCTCTGCTGCCACACGACTGCGCTCTAGTGCCATTTGTAAAGGATAAATAATCGGAGCTGCGTAAAAAGCCGCTTGCAGAAAGATTTCCCAAATATAGCTAGTGTCACGATATTTCACGTTAAATACAGATAACAACAATGCTATACCTAAAGAAAATATATATAACTCGATAATAAGAGGAATAATCCATAGTGCCGAGAAAGAAAGGCTTACGCCATTTAACAGAATAAATATTAGAACTACGCCTAGATTAATAAATAAGTTGATTAAAGAAGATACTGTTCCTGATATTACAATAATATACTTTGGAAAATTTAATTTTCTAATCAAATCTCCCCTATTAACGATAGACCCTAGTCCATTACTTGTCGCTTCTGTAAAGAATGACCACAGAACAATACCTAACAGCATTGTTACGGGAAAATGAGGTATTCCCCTGTCTAATCTTAGTATGTGTACAAAAACAACATACAGGATAGCAAACAGAAACAGCGGTTTTAGTACACTCCATACATAGCCTAAAACCGAGCCCTGATATCTTAATTTAAAATCAGTTACAATAAGTTCTCTTAATAATATAAGGTTTTGACGACCTAAAAAGTTTAGAGGTTTCCACATCACTATTCTAGTATATAATAGTTAGTGTATTATGAATAGACTTGCAATTATAGTACTGAACTGGAATGGGTCTGATGACGCCATAGAGTGCATCGAATCTCTAACTAAGCAAACTTTAAAACCTACTATCATCGTCGTGGATAATAATAGTAGCGATAATTCTGTTTCCGTATTTGAGAAATATATTTCAATACATAAAAGAGAAGACATTACTTTAATTAAAAACCCACGAAATCTAGGGTTTGCTGGCGGAATTAACACCGGATTGGTTTATGCACGCAAACAAGGTTTCGAGTATATTGGCGTGCTGAATCCAGACGCAATTGCCGATAAAGAATGGTGTCAAGCACTCGTTGACGAACTATCTAGTCATCCAAAATGCGGCATTACAACTGGAATTTTACAGCGTCGCAACAGTAAAACTCTCGACACAACCGGCGATTTCTATACTACCTGGGGTCTACCTGGCCCAAGAAACCGCGATGAGCCTATAAAAAATGCACCCAACAAAACTGGTGAAGTTTTTGGCGCGACTGGCGGCGGAGCGATTTATCGCGCGGCAATGTTTGACGATATCGATATGTTCGACGAAGATTTTTTCATGTATTACGAAGATGTCGACCTCAGTTTTCGCGCCCAACTAGCCGGCTGGAAGGTCCGCTTTACGCCCAAAGCCATCGCTTATCATAAGGTTGGCGCCAGCAGCAAAAAAGTGCCTGGTCTCGCCGTTTATAATACCTTTAAAAACCTGCCGTTAGTTTTCATTAAAAACGTTCCAGGGAAGTTATTTTGGTATATTGGCCTGCGCTTTTTCTTAACATATTGGCTGATTTTTGCTAGCGCTTTCCGCCACGGCAACGGCTGGCCAGCTTTCAAAGGTATATTAGCCTCAATAATTCGTAAACCTGCTGCTTACCATAAACGCTGGTCTATTCAAAAAAACCGCAAAGTCTCTGTCAACTACATCCGCAGTATTATCCACGATGGGCCGTTACCCAATCAAACCGGACTGCTGAAATTTAAGCGTTTTTTCAGGATAAAGTAATATTCTTAGCGAAATGAAATCAATCACCATCCTTGTCCCAGTATACAACGAAGAATCCGTCCTTCCTCAGCTATTTGATCGCTTAGATGACGTCGCAAAAAATACTCCCAATTACAAATTTGAATTTCTATTCATCAATGATGGCAGCGTCGATGAATCTTTATATATTATTGCCGATCAAGCCCAGAAAGATACACGCATCAGTTATATCAATCTGTCGCGCAACTTCGGTAAAGAAATAGCGATGCTCGCCGGAATTGACCATGCCGAAGGCGATGCTGCCGTGATTATTGACGCCGATTTGCAAGATCCGCCAGAGTTAATAAAAGAGATGATTGCCTATTGGGAAGATGGTTATGATGATGTCTATGCTCGCCGCAGTAGCCGGCAGGGCGAAACTTGGCTAAAGAAAAAAACCAGCCAGTGGTATTATAGAATCCTCCAAAAATCGACTAGTATTCCTATTCAAGTTGATACCGGCGATTTTCGCTTACTGGATCAGCGTTGCGTTGAAGCCTTGCGGCAATTTCGTGAATCTCAGCGCAACACTAAGGCGATTTTCAGCTGGATTGGCTATAGGAAAAAAGAAATTTTTTACGATCGCGACCCCAGATTGGCTGGCCAGACTAAATGGAATTATCGCAAATTAATTAACTTGGCTATCGACGGTGTCACTAGCTTTACCACCGCGCCACTGCGAATGGCTACCATCTTTGGATTTATCATTTCCTTCGTAGCTTTCTGCTGGATTATCTATCTTTTAGTTCGCCCTTTGTTCGGAGTTTCGACTGGCGCCGGCTATTCTTCCTTAATGGCGGTTATCCTATTCTTAGGCGGCGTTCAGCTACTGTCACTGGGAATAATTGGTGAATATGTCGGCCGAATATTTATTGAAACTAAAAATCAACCGTTATATTTAATTGAGGAATATCATGCAGGAAATCGCAAAAAAACACGCCGATAAGCTACGTTTTACTATTGTCGGCGGCGTTAATACAGCGCTTGACTTCAGCATACTCTTTATCTTAACGATGCTTTTTAATGTCCCGAAAGAATTAGCTAATTTTATATCAACTTTTGTCGCATTTTTGTTCTCTTTCTTTGCCAATAAAAAATACACTTTCAAATCAACATCTAAGAATCTAAAAAAACAGTTTCTACTATTTACTATCGTCACACTATTTGGTTTATGGGTAATCCAAACAATTATTATTGCCACTATTACGCCAATATTCACAAATATTGGCGTAAATAAACCAGCAGCCCTACTTATTAGCAAGCTAATCGCCACTGTCGCCAGTCTTATCTGGAATTACACGCTCTATTCTAAAGTGGTCTTTAAAAAGCCTAAGAGCTTTTCTGACTAATAATCAGCTGACGATCCCGACCTTCACCTTCAGAGTGCGTCTCAATATCGCTATACTCACCCGCCAAATGATGTACCGTCCAGCGATCAGCCGCGTTCAAATTGACAATCTTTGACTCGCCAGTCCGGCGAACTTCCTCAATCCAGCCACGTGCTTTTTCAATAATTTTCTCGGCATGCTGTTTTTTATAATCAGCGATATCCAAATTCACCCTAACAGTCGAAGCTTTTTTATGATGAAGTGCTGTCGATAAAAGGGTCTGAATACTACGCAGAGTTTCCGCACCCCTACCAATTAAGATACTACTTCGTTCGCTACGCGGAATTGAAGCTATAATAATTCCATCCTCAATTTTTACAGCAACTTCCAGGTTTAAATCAAAAAATGTCAATAAATCTTCCAGATATTTTTTTACGAATTCAATAGTTTCGATTTGATCCATATTCCCTCCTTAACCTTTAGCCTTGATTCGCGTTATTCGCGCTTCTGTCGCCTGTTTAGCGCGTTTTTTCGTCTTGGCTGACGCTATAGACTTTTGAGAGGCTGTCTTTTTATTTGCAACTGCTTCCATTTCCAAAGAGTCTTGTTTAAGAATAATATGATTCTGTAAATATCCTACTGCACTAGCGGTTGCCAAATAAAGAGCTAAAGCTGCTGGTAGATATATAGTCACCATAAACATCATTAGTGGCATAAATTTCATCATCTTTCGGGTCATTATGGCATTTACTTCTGACTGATCAGCTTCTTTACCGCCACCAGCCTCAGCTAAAATGTCTCGTAATTTACGCTTACTGTCCGACTGTGGAGATAGCTGTTTTGAGGTCAAATATTGCAGATAGGCAGCAACTCCCGCCAGAATTAACAGCCCAATAATAACTCCGTCTTTCGACACAGCGTGCTGAGTTAAGTCTATAACACCTAAGAAGTTCTGATTGAACTGGTCTGGATTATTAACCAGATTATTAGCTACTGGAAGATTTTTTACAAAATCATAAACATATTTACCCAGATCAGCACGACTAGAAACAAAGATCTGCACCACGCGGTACATCGCAATCAAAATCGGTAATTGAATAATCAAAACACCTATAGATCCAAACGCGCTTATATTATGTTTTTTATATAGCTCCATCATCGCCAAATTACGCATCTGCGGATTTTTGGCATATTGTTTTTTAATCTTAGCCAGCTCAGGCTGCATCTTGCGCATTGCCTTTGCCTGATGAAGCTGTTTCTTAATCAATGGCCATAGTAATAACCTTACTAAAATCGTAAAGACAATAATACTAATACCAAAATCTGGAATTAGACTATAGATAGCCATCAACAGATTAAGAATCGGCCTAACAATAAACTCATCAAAAAAACTCATATCCTGATTATAGCAAAAATACTACTATTTATACAGTTTTGCCTGAGAAAGGATATTTTTTATGACTTGTTTTAAATCCTTATGTGGCATCAATAACACTTCTGCTGAAAATATAATAATAGCAACGTCTTGATCATTTTTTAGATATGGCAGTTCTAGGCGAATAATTTCATAAACCCGTCGACGTATTCTGTTCCGCCGCACTGCTGATTTTAAAACCTTTTTACTCACAACTACCGCGAATCTACTATGACTGCGGTATAGGTTTTTCACATATTTTACAGTAGCTATAGAAGAACGAGCCGCTTGTCCATTTTTATAGACAAATTTCAGACTACCATGACCGTGAAAACGATTACATTGTTGTAACATATTTTACAATTATATCAAAAAATCCCGCCTACATCGACGGGATTTTTTATTCGCTAGATTAAATAGCAATTTTAGCACGACCCTTCAAACGGCGTCGCTTCAAGACCATCCTACCGGCCTTAGTAGAAACTCGCGCTCTAAAACCGTGCGTCCTTGCACGATGTCGAGTGTGTGGTTGAAATGTTCGCTTTGGCATATCAAGAAATAGTATATATTTTTTTAGTATTTTTTGCAAGTCACTAGACACTTTTCCACTACCATGGCTAATTTTTCCACAGTTTTAACAGATGTATTTTTTAATTGTGGAAAACTCTACCCCTGTTTTCCTTTACATTACAGTTTACGGAATTGTACTTGTGGAAAACTCTTAATATTTGCTATAGTAAAGATAGTTAAAGAATTTGAGGGAGTAAGTTTTC